>NZ_CP014839.1:1913222-2232092 GCF_001931675.1 Pandoraea thiooxydans
AGCCGAGACGGGCGCCCACCATGCGATGCGGCTCACTCTTGCAAATCACCGCGATGGCGAATGCGCCAGTCAGGCGCTTGACGGCCTTTTCAACCGCATGCAGCAAATCGCCGTCGTACAAATGATTAATCAGATGAGCAATTACTTCGGTATCCGTTTGCGATTCGAAAAGGTAACCAAGAGATTTCAACTCGGTTCTGATGAGTTCATAATTCTCGATAATTCCGTTGTGAACCAACGCTATGCGTCGATCGCCCTGGCGATCGAGTGAGAAATGCGGGTGTGCATTATCGATCACCGGCCCGCCATGCGTCGCCCAGCGAGTGTGGGCGATCCCCGAGTTGCCGGCAAACCCGCTGGCATCGATCTGCGCCTGAAGTTCGCTGACTCGAGCAATACTCCGCGCACGGAACAGACCCTGATCATGAACGGCGATACCGCATGAGTCATAGCCGCGATACTCGAGTCGCTGCAAACCCTGCATCAACACCGGAACGATATTCCGGCCAGTTACTGCCCCCACGATTCCACACATCGCATATTCCTATTTGAATTGATTCATCGCCAGTGATTATTGCTTCGGCGATTATTGAATGTGACCGATGATTATTCATCACGACGCGTAAAGTGGGAATGTAGATTTCCTCGGTCAACGTGGCACGCTTTTACTCAGATTCTTATTAGGGAACGTCAATGGCCCGCAGCGCTACGTAAAACGCAATTCGGGCATTCTTGGATGACACCATGCCAGGATCGTGCCGTCTGTTCGATAGCCAACAGTGGCGCATTTCTTTTTCGTTTCCGGACGGCACCGCTTGCTATCGCATGCTCTATTTTTTAAAGTTAATTGAGTTTAGTGACTATCGAACCTGGCACCGACATCGCCGGATTCTATGTACGTTTTCGTACAGACAAAGCGATCTCGAACTGTTTAAATTAAATCAGGGGTTATTAAACATCGGTCGCGAGGACGCCACGTCGAGGGTGGTTCTTCCAATCAAATAAAGTCCGTGGTCCACCCAGTCATGACTGGATTAATCCTTCCAATGCTTTTCCTCAAATCAACTGAACTGGGGAAGATTGTTTCTGGAGGTTCAAAAGATGCAAAAAAAACAAAATCTGGTATCTGAACTGCGTCACGGTGAACTGCGTCACGGATCAGAGGATGGCGCTGCCGCCCCCGACGACGCAATCTCGAAATCACAACCTTGCACCAATAACAACAACCGGTCGCTGGCTGCTTCGGCAATTGCGGAAGGGATCACGGACAGCGTCAATCTGCTTAGCGCGATTAAATCGCGGTTCGAGTCAGGCGTCGCTATCCCGCTGAGTACCGCACTCAGAGACGCGGCATGCGAATCGCGCAGGGCGGCCAAGGAGAATATGCTGTTGTGCGCGGCGATGTTGGAGCAACTGCATGACCTGCTATTGCAGGAGAAGGCGCGGCTCAGACAACTCGAATCGGAAGTATGCAACGCTCGCGCCGCACTTGTTGCGGCGCGAGCCGATTTGGTCGGGACGCTGTCGGAGGGAAGACGTGTGCGCCACCTGGCCTTGCACGACGACCTCACCACATTACCGAATCGTGTTTTCTTTCGGGAATGGCTCAATAATGCGCTGCTCGCTCATCAGAAGCAGCGTCAGACCTTGGCCGTGCTTTACCTGGATCTGGACCATTTCAAGAGGATCAACGATGCGCATGGGCACCATGTGGGTGATGAACTCATCAAGATTGTCGCCGCTCGACTGGCGCGCACAGTGCGTATCGAGGACATCGTCAGCCGCTTGGGCGGCGATGAATTTGCCTGCTTGTTCTCAAATGTGCCTGATCGCGCTCATCTGAGCAATCTCGCCGGCAAGTTGTTCGAGGCCATATCGGCGCCTTTGGTAATCGACGGCGTCGCGTTCAGCATGCGCCCCAGCATTGGCATTGCGATATACCCGTCAGATGGCATGACGTCAACGGCGTTGCTCAAAAACGCCGATGCAGCCATGTATTGCGCCAAGCGACGCCAGACTGGTCACGCATTTTTTGATCAAATGGCAACTACGCAAACTCGTGGCGGCGCATAGCCAGCGAGGCTGCATAGAGGCGGTTGCAGAACCCTTGCCCGCAGCCCGGGCCTTCGACACGCAACATCGCAAGCTACAAATCGGCGACCGACTCGTCCTTCACATCGCCATCGATGATCTCGCGGCCATGCTTCTCGCCGGCGCGTCTGGCTTCACCGATCGCATCGTATGAGAGCGCTTCCGAAAGCTTGAACATGCGGCTGGTCAGATCCGTCGGTACGATCCCCGCGCGAAAAATCCGCACCGACACCTGGTACCCTTGATCTCGTTTGGGCACCCGCTTGATTTGGATGCCGTGCATATCATGGTTTGGATATATCAAGGTCTGAATTTCGAATCCCTTATGAACCGGAAGAACGGCAGTAAACATATTGTGCCTCTGTGTATATGACGAAATTCGCTAGACACGACCGAAGTGAGCGTGCCGGGATGAAATGAGGGGCGGCAACATTGTTGCGAGATCGCGAAGCGCGGCGTGCAGGACGGGGCATCACCAGCCAGCCAGGTTGCGAATCGAATAGCGCATCCAAATCAACGGCAAGTGAAGATACGCGGGCGCATTACAGCATCACGGCGTCATACATCTGAGCCCAGTGTGAGCACATTCCCATCAGTTTGCAACATATCTTGACGCCTGTTGGCGCCGCGCCGACGAAATAGAGTTGCTGCGTGCGCTGGCGTACAGACAGCCGGCTCCCGCATCGCTAGCGTTGCTACTATGAAGTGGGTTTCGCCGAGATGGCGTCGCGTCTTATCTCGGTACTCGATGAGGTACTGACGTTGGCTATCGACAATGAATTACCGCAGTCCCGAATTGACCTCTGCAGGTGGGAGGACGAAGGAGGGCGAGGCAGGCCGCTGCGAGGCTGGTCAAAAATCAGCTTGGTCCAGCCGCCCAGGTTTTTTTCTGATCCGTTATTCGTTTTGACGCGTTCGAAAAAATTCGCTACCGAGAAATCGAACCCTACCACCATCGAAAAATTCAGCGCGGCAAATCGGATGCTGTAGTGGGCACCATCCTCCGAGAAATGGCGTTTCCTGGCAAAGCCGCACCCGGTATGGCCGTAACGACAGACAAGCCGATGCCGCGATGATATCGGCGATATTCGCGCTTGCCAGGCAGCGACGGCGCACAGTTGACAGTATTGCGATGAAGAAAACAAAGATCAAATGGCTCAAAGCGCCTCAGCCGCACGATTATCCGGCAGCGGAAGCCTATTTGCGCTTGATTTTATTGCCACAGGCGGCGAGGCTCGCGGCTGTTGAATTGACGAGTGCAGCAATGACAACACTCGCCGCAAAGGACATCTTTCGGGCTTCCGGTGTTTCGCTGCTTGGGGTCAGCAACAGTCATGTTGAAAAGGATCGGGCTCGTATCACCCGGGGAAAGAAGTTGTCGCCGCTTTTGCTATTCAGAAACCCGGATCAAGGCCGGCTGGTCATTGCCGACGGCTATCATCGACTCTGTGCAGTCTATATGTTCGATGAAGATGCGATGATTCCCTGCAAAATCGTCTGAAGAAGAGAGCGCGGCTCGTTTGATGGAGGCCATTATGACGAAGGCTCAATCGGGTAAATTGACTTCAGAGCAGCTTATGCTGCGCGGCTCGCCGCCGCCCGATTTTCTGGAGTTTGCCCACGAGTGGCGGCGTCTATTCTCCGAAGCCTGGGGGACCTTCCTCCTGGTGGTTGTTGCTGCGGGCGCTGCCGTGGTCGGTGCCCGGAGCGGCGGTGAGATAACCCCGGGTATGAAGGTCGCGGCGCCGGGCCTGATGGTCATGGCTATCATTTATTTCATGGGGACTGTCAGCGGCGCCCATTTAAATCCGGCTGTCACATTGGCGTTTGCCGCGCGGCGCAATTTCCCGTGGCGCCGTGTGCCGGGTTACATCGGCGCTCAACTGGTCGGGGGAATCGCCGCGGCATCTTTTCTCCGAGCGATGTTCGGTACCGCCGCGTTGCTCGGTGCCACCACGCCCGGCTCCGGTGTGAGCGATGTTAAAGCGTTGGCGATGGAAATTCTGTTGACGACAGGGTTGGTCAGCACAATTCTCGGCACCGCATCGGGCGCTCGAAATATCGGTTCGAACGGCGCGCTGGCGATCGGTGGATATATCGCTCTGGCAGGTTTTTGGGCATCGCCCATCAGCGGAGCGTCGATGAATCCTGTTCGCTCGTTCGCCCCCGACCTGATGCGCGGCGACTTGAGCACCACCTGGATCTACGTTGCCGGTCCGCTACTGGGCGCGCTCATTGCGGTAGGCTTCGAGTGGGTTCTGAAAGGCAACGCAACCGCTGCTGGCACAATTGCCGCACAAGGAGACCACCAGGAAACGGGCTAAGCAAGGGCGATCTCATTCAACGATCATAACGTGGTTGTTTTTCGGCGATCGGCAAGGAATCTGCTACCATCAATAAAGAGTTTCAAGACGACACTTGCCTTGACAGGGCTGAGTAAGCCGTAACACAGAGTTGCAACGGGTTGATTAGAGGGAAACACTGATGAACACTGCTGATCTCCATAATCAGTTGCAATTGCGCTCTCGAGCGATGGCATACCTCGAAGACGGCACGGCGCTGCCGACAAACGGTGGAGCGGTCAGTGCCGGAACCCTGGCTTTGCTGCACCAGCTTGCCAACGATCCGGCCTACGCCGGCGATGTGCTCAAAATCCTCCATGAGCTGCAGGTCTTTCAGGTGGAACTGGATATCCAGCATGAACAGATGGAGCAAGACGCGCGCGAGTTGACGCTCGCGCTCAACCGATACGTTGAGCTCTATGCCCATGCCCCGGTTGGCTATTTAATCCTGGACTCGGATTACGTCATTCTTGAAGCCAACTTCATGGCAGGCGAGATTCTCGGTGTCGCGCATGACGCCCTGTTGGGGCAGAGAATCGATATTTTTTTTGCGCCGGGAAGTCGGCTGCCATTACTGACGCTGCTCTCGTCACTTCTCGCGGATCAGGAGCCGGGACATTTCCGCAAGGCAAGTCGCGCGGTGCAATCCGGCACGTCCATTCTTCAGGCCGTCGCGAGCGTCGCGCCGCAAAGCGGCGCTCTTTTACTCACAATGACCGATTCCGTGACCTGAGTCCGGGTATTGCGGCGCCTGCCCGCCGTGACCGCGGTGCGCTTCGGCCTGCGAGGCAGGTAGCCAACAAGGTCAATCGAATCATGCGCAAATCGCCTGGCCAACATCCCGTCGATGACGATCAGGTAACGCCGCGGATTGTCGGCATCGGCGCGTCGGCCGGCGGTCTGGCCGCGCTCGAGCAATGCCTGGCTCGAGTCCCGCCGAACAGCGGTCTTGCCTACGTGGTGGTGCAACACCTGGATCCGACCCACAAGGCGTTTCTGGCGGAACTGCTGCAGCGCTTCACCATGATGCCGGTGTGCCAGGCTCAGGACGCGATGCATATCGCGCCTGACAGCGTTTATGTCATTCCCCCGAACACCGAGCTGAGCGTCGCCGGCGGCCTGCTGCACTTGCAGCCCCCGCCAGCGCCACGTGGCATGCGCCTGCCGATCAATGCGTTGTTTTCGTCGCTGGCACGCGATCAGAGCGAACACGCCATCGTTGTGATTTTGTCCGGGATGGGCTCCGACGGCACGCAAGGGGTCCGGGCCGTCAAGGCGCTTGGCGGCCTGACCATCGCGCAATTGCCGGAATCCGCCCAGTTCGACGCCATGCCCAAAAGCGCGATCGAGACCGGATGCGTGGACATCATTGTGCCACCGGAAGAAATTGTGGCGCGCATTCTGGCCTACATCGGTAAAAGCCCAGGGCCGCAAAGGCCAAAGAAAACGGACGACGCGCCGGTCGATCACATGGCCGAAGGAACGTGCTCCGATCCGCTTGCCGCAGTCGTGGCACTGCTGCTCGCGCGTGGCCGGCACGATTTCTCAAGCTACAAACCCAGTACGCTGCGGCGCCGCATCGAGCGCCGCATGGCGATTCATTCGATAAGTTCGTTGGCGCGGTATGCAGATTTCCTGGAGAAGAATCCCCAAGAGATCGACCTGCTGTTCAAGGAACTGCTGATCGGCGTCACGAGTTTCTTTCGCGATGCCGCGGTCTGGCAGCATCTGGCGGAAACCACCTTGCCGGCGCTGCTGGCGAGCAGTGCTCGGGAAAAAAAGCTGCGCGCCTGGGTGGTGGGATGTTCGACCGGCGAGGAGGCCTATTCGCTGGCGATCGTCTTTGAGGAAGCGATGCAGCGCTTGCAACTGCGGGACAGAACATTGCAAATCTTTGCCACCGACTTGAGCCCGGATGCTATCGCCACGGCGCGGCGCGGCGTCTATCCGGCCTCCATCGATACCAGCGTATCCGCCGAACGGCTGGCACTTTTTTTCACCTGTCATGAAGGACGCTACGGGGTCAGCCAGAGAATTCGCGATATGGTGCTGTTTGCCCAGCAAGACGTTGTGCTCGACCCGCCCTTCACCAAGCTCGACATACTGTCTTGCCGCAACCTGATGATCTACTTCGATGCGGCGCTGCAGCGCCGGCTGCTGCCGCTGTTCCACTACAGCCTGCGCGCGGGCGGCATCCTGCTGCTGGGAAACTCAGAAACAACAGGGCAATTCGACCGTTTATTCACCCCGATCGAATCGAAGCTGCGACTCTATGCACGGCGTGAGAATACCCATTTCGATGGCGTCAACTTCCTGGCGCAATCATTCCCCCCACTGTCGACAATGAAAATGGAGCAAACCGTGCCTACCTCAAGACTTCCGGCGCAGCTCCATGAGAACTTGCAGAAGGCGGCGGACAATCTGTTGCTGCAGGTTTATGCCCCGCCCGCTGTGGTGGTCAACAGCTCGGGCGATATCGTATACATCAGCGGCCGCACCGGAAAATATCTCGAACCTGCCGCGGGCAAGGTCAATTGGAATTTTCATGCGATGGCGCGCGATGGCATCCGCCTGCCGATTGCGACCGGGTTACAGCGGGCCGCGGAGCAAAGCGAGCCGGTGCAGTTGACCGGTCTGCAGGCGCAGAGCACCCAGGGCAGCCAGCTGGTCGATGTGACGATACAGGCGCTCAAGGAGCCGATAGCTCTGCGGGGCATGTTCATCATCGTGTTCCGTGATGTTCCCGCCGCAGCGGGGCGCCGGCGCAAGACGCCCAGTGCGCTTGAGGCATCCCATGCGGCAGCATTGCAGCGATGCCACGAGGAGATACTGGCGCTGCGAGAGGAGGCGCGCATCTCCCGGGAAGAGCTGCAATCGACCAATGAAGAGCTGCAATCCACCAACGAGGAGCTGCAGTCGGCCAACGAGGAATTGACGACGTCGAAGGAGGAAATGCAGTCGATGAACGAGGAGCTGCAAACGATCAACGCCGAGATGCAGCGCAAGCTCGACGATCTATCGCTCGCTCAGAGCGATATGAAGAACCTGCTCAATAGCACCGACATCGCCATGCTGTTCCTGGATCAAGAGCTCAATGTCAGCCGCTATACCGAGCGCACCTCCAAAATCATCAACCTGCGGGAAAGCGATGTCGGCCGGCCCCTGAGCGATCTCACCACCTCATTGCAATATCCGGCGCTGCAAGACGATGCGTGCGAGACACTGCGCACGCTGGTCCCGTCGGAAAAGCAGATTCTCAGCAATGACGGCCGGTGGTTCGCGGTACGCATCATGCCATATCGCCGACTCGACAACGTCATCGACGGCGCTGTCATTACCTTTGTCGATATCACTGCGGCAAAGGAACTGGAATTGAGGCTTCGTCGAGAAGCCCGCGACTGACGTCACCGACCCAGCCACTGGCGCCTTGCTGCGCGTATGTTCGCTGACGCACCGACGATGAAGCGAGCGCAGGGGTAAGCTGACAATTGATGGTGATGCGGCCGCCTCGGCGGCGCGTGACAAATGGAGTTGGTCTTCTTGCTCGCAGGCGCAGGCTTGGTCCGCAAATGCTGATGATTTCCGCCAGACGCTGATCCATTCCGGAAGAACACTCACAATCATGTCAGTGTTTTACGCAGGACAAAGGAAGAAATCATCATGAAAAATATCAACTTGATTGCGGCTGCGCTGTTTGTAATCGCGCTGAGCGCTTGTACCGGCCCGGCCGGGCCGCAAGGGGAAACCGGCAGCACAGGCAATACCGGCTACACGGGCGACACAGGGGCTACGGGCGCCACTGGCTATACCGGAGCGACCGGCAGCACCGGGGCCACGGGTGATACCGGTGCAACGGGCTACACGGGTGCGACCGGCGCAAAAGGCAATACAGTGATTGTCGTCCCGCACTAGCAAACCCATGCGGCGTCCCGCGGATCGTCCAAACACCGGAACCTGTTGAGTCGGCACGGGGCTTTGTCACAGCTTTATGTGCCCAGTGATCACCGTCCACGCGGTGATGAAAATGGAGAGCGTCATGCAAAAGAAAAGAAATCTTATGGTCAAATTGGCGATATCGCTGTACGTCGTCGGAACGGTGCTCGGCGGTTGTACCACCACGGGCATGACCGGCGTCGCCTCGACGGATAAAGTGCAACAGATAGACGCGAGCATGCAAACCACGCTCAACCGGCTCTACAGCACAATGCCGAGTTCCCGTGAGCTGGTCGGCAAAGCGCGCGGCGTACTGGTATTCCCGTCCGTGCTGGCAGCCGGTTTCATTATCGGCGGCGAATATGGCGAAGGCGCATTGCGCGTCGGGAATAGGACGGTCGGTTACTACAATACGGTAACCGGTTCGTACGGCTTGCAAATCGGCGCACAATCCAAGGCCATCATTTTCCTGTTCATGACGCAGGATGCCCTGCAGAAATTCCGCGACAGCCAAGGCTGGACCGTGGGGGCCGATGCCTCGGTGGCGGTCATCAAGGCCGGCGCAAACGGTGACATCGACGTGAACACAGCGACCGAACCGGTTGACGTCATCGTCATGACCAATCAGGGATTGATGGCAAATCTCAGCATTGAAGGCACGAAGATCACCAAGTTGAAGGTCCAGTAAGGCCGGCCGCATAACGGCGTGCGCGACAAGGGCGGCGGAGGTTGGGACTGGTAGCGGCCCCGACTGCTTGTCGTGCCGCATTTTGAAAAAAACCCACCAAAACGGTGGGCGAAATATTCCGCAAGGGGGTACGATAGAGCGGAACCGCGCTAGATTATCGCCCAATGAGTCCATGTGTATGTTCGGCAGCGTACATACGCGGGGGCAATGCGGATGACTTCAGCTCAATTCGGAGCCAGCCGGCAACGTTCGTCAATCGGCATGCGTGCTGGGGAGCAGGCGGTCGAACTCTCTCTTCACGACGCTATAGCATTCGCAAGCGCGCGCTTCGAGCCCCGGCCGATCCGTGATCGTAATGCAGCCCCGGCTGTAGTGAATTAGTCCAGCACGCTGCAATTTCCCCGCTGCTTCCGTGACGCCCTCGCGGCGCACGCCCAGCATATTGGCAATCAACTCCTGGGTCATGCGCAACTCGTTGGAAGGCAAGCGATCGAGGCTGAGCAGCAGCCACCGGCACAGTTGCTGGTCTAGCGAATGGTGGCGGTTGCACACGGCGGTTTGCGCCATTTGCGTGAGCAACGCCTGGGTATAGCGCAGCAGCAGATGCTGCAAGGCGATGGCACGGTTGAATTCCTGTTTCAACACCTGCCCAGGCAACCGGTAGGCATGCCCCGCGCTTTGCACCACCGCGCGATTTGGCATCGTCTCTCCGCCCATGAATAGGGCGACGCCAATAATGCCTTCGTTGCCCACCACCGCGATTTCGGCGGATGCGCCGTCGGCCATTACGTAGAGCAGCGAGACGATGGATGTGGTGGGAAAATAGACTTGATGCAGTTGACTGCCGGATTCGTAAAGCACCTCGCCAAGCGGCATGGCTACCAGTTCCAGGTGAGGTGCCAGACTTTCCAGCTCTTCGGTCGGCAAGACAGCCAGCAGATGGTTCTGATGGAAAGTGTGAGGGGCGGGCATGGGTAACTCCAAATGACCAGCTATTTCGTGACAGAAAGACCGTAGTATGTACGCCACCGTACCGACGGTGGCCAAGCCTGCCGCTAGGCTGATATCGGAAAAGCAGTGCCAGTCGAGCGGGCTCCGACGGCAATCGGATTCCTGTCCGATACATAGTGAGCTCGCGATACCTCCGCTAGTCGTGATTTACCGCTGCACTGCACTGCACTGAACATACCACACACGACGATCGACGTCGGCTAACTCTGGCCGGTTCCGCAGGCCGGCGGCTCACACCGGTTCGCGGCGTATTTTCCCTGGCCGAGCGCTTGCAAGGCTTTCCCCGCTTAAGGAGTACCCGCAATGCTTTACTACGCCGTTATATTTTTCGTCATTGCCCTGGTCGCCGGCCTGTTTGGATTTACCGGCATCGCCGCCGGCGCGGTAGGAATCGCCAAGATCCTGTTTTTCATCTTTCTGCTGATATTTGTGGTGACGCTTCTATTGGGCGTGGTCAGACGTTAGCAACACACACGATGAGGCAATTCGATCTCACATCAGGGCAGCCCATCAATAGCGAGGCAACAACATGCGTTCCAAGAGCAGAAAACAACATTCAGCCGACAATTTCGCCATGGATGTCAAAGCAATTCGCGCCAAGGCACGGCAACACCTGAACGCCGGTGCAGTGACCCAAGGTTATGCGGCCGACCGCGAGGTCGTCCTCAGACTATTGAACGATGCGCTGGCGACCGAACTGGTTTGCGTACTGCGTTATAAACGCCATCAATTCATGGCCAGCGGCATTCACGCCGAACCGGTGGCTGCGGAGTTTGCCGCCCATGCGGGCGAAGAACAGCAACATGCGGATCGGATTGCTGGTCGGATCATTCAATTGGGCGGTGCACCTAATTTTTCTCCCGATGGACTTGCGCAACGCAGTCATTCCGAGTACGTGGAAGGAACGGATTTGCGAGACATGATCACGGAAAACCTTGTAGCCGAACGCATAGCAATCGACAGCTATCGTGAGATGGTGACTTATCTCGGCGATCGAGATCCGACTACGCGTCGCATGATTGAAGAAATACTGGCTGTAGAAGAAGAACATGCTCACGATATGTCAGACCTTCTTGAAAAAGAATGAGCAATACATTTCAAATTCATTGTCTATGTGCCCCGGCGAACAGACTTCGCCGTGCTTCGGGTCCATGATGAATAAACTGATCGAATGACATCAAGTCAAGCGTTCCGTAGTTTTTGGACATTAAATGTCTTGAGGTTGTGATGAACAAAGATCAAGTGAAAGGCCGCGTAAAGGAAGTAACGGGCAACGTCAAGGAAACGACAGGGAAGGTGACCGGTGACGTGAGACTCGAAGAAAAAGGCAAGCTGCAAAAAACTCTTGGCAAGGTTCAAACGAAATACGGCGACATCAAAAACGATCTTAAGAAGGATCGTTTGAGATAGCCCCTTGATTCACCGGACACGGTCTGTACGGTATCCTTTCGGATAGGAGTAAGACTGTGAATATGACTAGAAACACGCAAGCCATCGAAGTAGTGACGGTTTCCCAAGAGCGGCGGCGCCGGTGGTCAGCGCAAGAAAAGGCTTCGCTGGTCAAGGAAACGTACGAGCCTGGTATGAGCGTCTCGTTAGTCGCTCGTCGGCACGGTATTAGTGCCAGCCAGCTGTTCAACTGGCGAAAGCTCGAGCGCGAAGGCGCACTGGTTGCGGTGCATGCGGGGGAATCAGTGGTGCCTGCGAGCGAATTAGCGGCGGCCCGCGCCCAGATCGCCCAGTTGCAACGCATGCTGGGCAAAAAGACGATGGAAGCGGAAATTCTGCGCGAGGCGGTCGAGATAGCGCGCGAAAAAAAGTGGATTGCGCGCTCACCCTTATCGGACAAGGACGGCCAGTGAAGCCGGTTTGCGTTGTCCTCGGTGTAGCGCGCTCGCATGTTGTTGATCTTCTGAAACGCCCCGCAGATTGGGTCGATGCCCGCGTTCTGGCCAAGGCCGACCCGATTGGCGACGCGATGATTGCCGATGCCGTGCGCGCCGAAATTACGGCATTGCCAACATACGGCTATCGCCGCGCCGGTGCTTTGGTGAACCGCACGCGCAGCCTGATAGGCCTGCGCCCCGTGAACCATAAGCGCATGTACCGGGTGATGAAGGAGCAAGGGTTGCTGCTACCGAAATCGCCAAAGCGGCGTGACAGCGGTCGTCCTCACGCGGGCAAGGTAGCGGTCGAGGAATCGAACCGGCGCTGGTGCTCGGACGGCTTCGAGATTGCTTGTGAGAACGGCGAGGTGGTGACCGGCGTGTTCATGAAGGACTGCTGCGATCGCGAGATCATCTCCTGGCGTGCCTGGACCGGCCGCGGCCTTCCGGGCGAGCCGGTCCGTGACATGATGATTGAGGCGGTCGAGGCGCGCTTCGGCACAGCTGACGAGCGCGTTGTGATGGTTGAGTTTTTGAGCGATAACGGCGGCGCCTTCCGCGCGAACGAAACGCACGCGTTGGCGCGCGCGCTGGGCATCAAGCCCGTGCACACGCCGGTGAACAGCCCACAATCGAATGGAATGGCGGAGAGCTTTGTGAACACGTTCAAGCGCGACTACGTCGGCAGCATGGACCGCAGCAGCGGGGCCGCCGTGTTGGCTCAACTGCCCGGCGCATTCAGGCATTTCAATGAGGTTCATCCTCATTCAGCGCTGGGCTATAAATCGCCGCGCATGTTTAGGAAAGAGCGAAGGCGCCAGGCTCTGGAAAATGGCGCTAATTAGGCTGTCGGACTGTGTCCGGTAAAAGCGGGGCAAGATCACGTTGAGCCACGGCGGATAAGAGGTAATGAAAATGAATTATGAAGATCGCGATACCTATGGCATGTACAAGGGGCGTACCGGCATGGCGCCCGGGCCCGACGCACGGCGCGGCCCCGGCCCCGAACTGATGGGCGCAGATACACTCATCGGAAACGATGTTTACAACCACAAAGGCGAAGACCTTGGACAGATCAAGGACATCATGCTCGACATGCGCAACGGAAAAGTGGGTTATGCCGTTCTTTCCTTTGGCGGCTTCCTGAGCATGGGGGAAAAGCTGTTCGCGGTGCCATGGAGTGCCTTGACGCTGGACCTTAACAACAAGCGCTTCGTGCTCCATGTTGAGAAAGACCGTCTAAAACAGGCTCCCGGATTCGACAAGGAAAAGTGGCCGGATATGGTGGATCAGGCGTGGGCAAAGGAAATCCACTCTTACTACGGCACCAGACCTTATTACGACGAACCCCTGCTCTAGAGCGCATCGACTTTCGAAAAGGGTTCGCGTTGCCGACGGTTTGCGCAGGAGGTTATCGTGAAATTTGCCCGCAATCTGATTTTGACGATCGTGACAGTTGTCCTCGCGGGGTGCTATTGGGGCCCCGGGTACGGAGGAGGGCCCTACGAGCACGATGGTGGTTATGACCACGGTGACCAGCACATGAGGCGAGACGAATCTTCCCATCGACAAAACCACGATCAAGGCATGCCCGATAAAGACCGTCCCGCGTACTAGGCAGGTCGATATCAATGTGGCTGATTGCGTTGCAGCCGGAATAACGGAGATAAATCATGACAATCGGACTGGGAACCATATTGCTGTTTATTGTGGTTCTCCTGCTTATCGGCGCATTCCCCACCTGGCCGCACAGCCGCGGATGGGGTTATAGGCCGAGCGGACTGCTCGGGCTGGTGCTGATCATGCTCGTTGTCTTGCTAGTGATGGGACGCTTATGAGCTTTATTGGCTGACTTGCCAACTTTCCCGGCCAGTCAATCGCCGTAGTGCCCAACGAAATGGGGCCCGGGAGGGTGAACGAGCCCTCAGGAGCATGGCCGCATGACATCTCGACACCCCGCGGGGGCCCAACCGATCACCGACGCTGCGGCGCTGGGGGCCGACGAACTTGGCAGGATTGACGCTTATTGGCGCGCTTGCAATTACCTGTGCGCCGGAATGATCTACCTGCGCGACAACCCGCTTCTAAGGGCGCCGCTTCGCCCCGAGCACTTCAAACGGCGGTTGCTTGGACATTGGGGGTCCGACCCTGGCCAGACCTTCACGTGGGTGCACCTGAACCGCGCCATACGCAAATACGATCTTGACATGATTTACCTGAGCGGCCCCGGCCATGGGGCACCGGCCGTCATTGCCAACTGCTATCTCGAAGGCACCTACTCGGAAGTCTATACGGACAAGAGCCAGGACGAAGCCGGCTTGCTCAAACTCTTTCGCGCCTTTTCATTTCCGGGGCAGCTCGGCAGCCACTGCACGCCGGAGGTGCCCGGATCGATTCATGAAGGTGGCGAACTGGGCTACAGCGTATCGCATGCCTTCGGCGCCGCCTTCGACAACCCCGATTTGATCGTCAGTGTGGTCGTCGGCGACGGCGAAGCAGAGACCGGGCCGCTGGCTACCTCGTGGCACTCCAACAAATTTCTCAATCCGATTCGCGATGGCGCCGTGCTGCCGATCCTGCATTTGAACGGTTACAAAATCGCCAATCCCACACTACTGTCTCGCATCACGCCGCAGGAACTCGAGGACCTCTTCAAGGGTTACGGCTGGACGCCATACTTGGTCGAAGGCGACGCCCCCTCATTGATGCATCAGCGGATGGCAGCCACGGTCGATGCCTGCGTGCGGCAGATTCGCGCCATCCGGGCCGAGGCCCGACGTACCGGAGAACCCAAGAGGCCTCGCTGGCCAATGATTATCCTGAGATCACCCAAAGGGTGGACTGGGCCAAAGGAAGTGGACGGACACCGGGTGGAGGGCTCCTGGCGTGCCCACCAGGTACCTGTGCCGGATGTCCAATCGAACCCCGAACACTTGCGGATCGTCGAGCAATGGATGCGCAGCTATCGACCCGAGGAATTGTTTGATGAGCATGGCACGCTGGTAGCTGAGCTGCGGGATTTGCCACCCAAGGGGGCGCGCCGCATGAGCGCCAACCCACACGCTAATGGGGGAAAGTTGTACAAGCGATTGGATCTCCCGGGCTTTCGCGACTATGCGGTGCCTTCGAGCAGTCCCGGCACCAAGTCGGCGTCACCCACCGCGACCCTGGGCAAATTCCTGCGCGACGTGATGCGACGCAACATGAATAACTTTCGTCTTTTCAGTCCAGATGAGAACGCCTCCAATCGCCTTCAGGGTGTCTATGAAGTCAGTTCGAAGACTTGGCTTGCGGAGATTCGGCCGGAAGACGCCGACGGCACGGACATCTCTCCCGACGGTCGCGTGATGGAAATGCTCAGCGAACATACCCTCGAGGGCTGGCTGGAAGGCTATCTGCTGACGGGACGCCATGGCATATTCAACACCTATGAGGCCTTCGTCCATATCATCGATTCAATGTACAACCAGCATGCGAAATGGCTCGAAAAGGCAAAGCTGCAATCCGCGTGGCGCCCGCCCATCGCCTCGCTCAATCTTCTGATTTCATCATTGGTATGGCGCCAGGATCACAATGGCTTCACACATCAGGACCCTGGCTTTCTGGATTTGGTGAGCAACAAAAGCGCGGAAATCACGCGCATTTACCTTCCACCCGATGCGAATTGCCTGCTCAGCGTGGTCGATCATTGCCTGCGCAGCATGGATTATGTGAATGTGATCGTCGCCGACAAACAGCTTCATCTCGTCTACCTCGACATAGAGGCCGCGATCGACCATTGCACCAAGGGTATCGGCATCTGGAAATGGGCCAGTAACGACGGCGGCGAGGACCCCGATGTGGTGATAGCGAGTGCCGGTGACATTTTGACTCGCGAGGCGCTGGCCGCCGTCGCTATCTTAAGACAGCATTTCCCCGACATGAAAATTCGCTTCGTCAATGTCGTTGACCTGTATCGCCTCCAACCCGACACCGAGCATCCCCATGGCCTTTCCGATAAGGATTTCGATTCGCTATTTACCAAAAACAAGCCTGTGATTTTCAATTTTCACGGCTATCCGTGGCTGATTCACAAATTCACTTACCGCAGAGCCAACCATGCCAATATTCATGTGCGCGGATACAAGGAAAAGGGCAACATCAATACACCGCTCGAGTTAGCCATCAAGAATCAGGTAGACCGCTTCAATCTGGCGATCGACGTCATCGACCGGGTGCCGGGGCTGCAAGGCCACGGCGCACACCTGAAAGAATGGTTGAAAGACCAGATCGTCGCCAACCTTCTTTATGCGGACACCGAGGGCATCGACAAACCCGAAATCCGGAATTGGCAGTGGCCGGCCACTTGAATCTGCCGGTGATCCGTCCAGGTGCCCTCGAGACTCGGGCTTGACCGCCTTGTGCTATGTTGCTGACGGGACCGGCGACGCGCGATGAGATCTCGGCCGCAGACGGCACCCATAATCCGGCGCGCCGTGTTACCGGCGCTCGCAGACGGTATTTTTGAGCAGCGTCACGCCATCCGTATAGCCCAACTCGAGATCAAGAATCTCAGGTCAATCGCCATCTTCAACTATGTGTGCTGCCGTACAGACCCGATATGATGATGGGTCTAAAATTGCTTGGATGGGAAGAAAATAAATTATTCAACTTCCTTCAATCAATTATCCGAACTATATAAAAAAATATTTAATATTTTGAAGCGGATATTCAGCGTCGAATTTGGCGCGATCTCGTGCCATGGGGCAATACAAGGAGTATCGAAATGAATAACTCCCGTGCATTTTCAATCAACGCGGCTGTATTTTTCATCGCAATCGGTCTCGCCGGTTGCGCGGGCATGTCTCGACAAGGCCAGGATACCGTGGCCGGTGCCGGGGTCGGCGCGGTGGCCGGCGCCGTGCTCACCGGCGGCAGCGCCTTGGGCACCGTCGGCGGCGCGGCCGTGGGCGGCCTGGTCGGCAATCAGGTCGGCAAATAATCATTGAGCTGGCCGGCGGATTGATTCCGTGCGGTATGCCGTGTCCGGTCATCCGGGTTCGGCAAGCGATATCGGACCCTACTGGAACAAGCCAATGCTGCACAACGTGAAGGAATTGCTCGGCTGTCATATTCATGCCAATGACGGCGAAATCGGCACGGTCAAGGACCTGTATTTCGACGACGAGCGCTGGGTGATACGCTACCTCGTGGTAGAGACCGGCACATGGTTGGCCAGCCGCCGTGTGCTTATCTCGCCGATCTCGGTGCGCGACACGACCTGGGTCGATAACGTGATGCGTGTGAGCCTGACACAGCGGCAAGTAAAGGACAGCCCGGACATCGACACCGACAAGCCGGTGTGTCGTCAGCATGAAGTTGATTACCACAATTATTACGGCTATCCGAACTATTGGGAGGGCGCGAATCTGTGGGGCGCAAGTATGTATCCGGTGATTCCCTGGGTTGACTCGTCAGCTGGCGTGGAGACGCTACGGGAGTCCCGTGAGGCCGCGGTTGCCCACGAAATGCAAGCGCGGCTGACACTCAAAGGAGAGCCGGCCGACCCGCACCTGCGCAGTTGCGATGAAGTGGCCGGCTATGAGGTGCTGGCAACCGATGGGCTGATCGGCAGAGTGGCTGATTTCATTTTCGACGACAAACACTGGGCGGTACGCTATATCGACGTCGATACTCATCGCCGGATGCCGGGCAAACATGTCCTGATCTCTCGGGCCTGGGTCGATCAAGTCAGTTGGACCGAACATCAGGTGTTGGTGGACGTCACTCGCAAAGCGGTTGAAACCGGTCCGGCATATGAAGCCGGGCATCCGCTCACGCGCCAGCAGGAGGCCAATCTTCACGAACATCACGAACGCGCTCCATACTGGCCCTTGACCGACGTTCAGGAGTGTGCGAGGCTCGAACCATAAGCGATGAAACTCTCCACGGACGCCGAACTGCACTTGCTGCAGCAGGAAGCGTTCTCCTATTTTTTGCAGGAAGCCAGTGTCGTTAACGGCTTAATGCGCGACAAAACCGCTCCCGCTTGGCCGGCCAGCATTGCGGCGACCGGGTTGGCGTTGTCGGCCTATCCGGTGGGTGTGGAGCGCGCAATGATGGCGCGCGACGCTGCGGTCGAGCGCACGCTCAAAACGCTTAGATTCTTCTGGAACAGCCCGCAGGGTCCCGAACCGGATGCCACCGGCTATCACGGTTTTTTTTACCATTTTCTCGATATGCAAACCGGGCGGCGCGCCTGGCAATGTGAGCTATCCACAGTGGATACCGCATTGCTGCTGGCCGGCGCGCTCACCGCCGGCGTGTACTTCGACGCGAACACGGCCGACGAGCAGGAGATCCGCGCGCTGGCCGATGCGCTCTATCGGCGTGCCGACTGGGCTTGGGCGCAAAACGGCGGCGATACCGTAACGCATGGCTGGCGCCCCGAAAGCGGTTTCATCGAATACCGCTGGGAAGGTTATGACGAGGCATTGCTGCTCTATATCTTCGGAATGGGCTCGCCTACCCATCCGCTACCCGAGCGCTGCTATGCCGCGTGGACGTCGACTTACGCATGGCAAAACTGCTACGGTATCGACCATCTCTACGCGGGGCCGCTGTTCACGCATCAGCTCTCGCATCTTTGGATCGATTTTCGCGCTATCCAGGATGCCTTTATGCGCGATAAAGGTATCGACTACTTCGAGAATAGCCGCCGCGCGACCCAGGTGCAGCGTCGGTATGCGCTCGACAATCCGCTCAAATTCAGCGGCTATGGCGATTGTTGCTGGGGCATCACCGCCAGTGACGGGCCGGGTCCCGAGACGCTTGAGGTTGGCGGCATCGAGCGCCAGTTTTTCGGCTACCTCGGCCGCGGTGCGCCCCAGGGGCCGGACGACGGCACGCTCTCGCCGTGGGCTGTGGTCGCATCCCTGCCGTTTGCCCCGGAGATCGTCTTTCCTGTGATCGACCATTTCATTTATCACGCGAAATTGAAGCGCACGAATCGCTATGGCTTCACAGCCTCCTTCAATCCAACGCACCCCGGAAAACCCGCCAATCCCAATGGCTGGGTGTCGCCATGGCACTACGGCTTGAATCAGGGGCCGATCGTGCTGATGATCGAAAATTATCGAACCGGCCTGCCGTGGGAATGGATGCGGCAGTGCGGCTACGTCGCGAACGGCCTGCGGCGCGCGGGTTTCACGGGCGGATGGCTCCGAGCGCAGCTTAGAGGCACACGCCTCCCGCGGGTTCCATGCGACACACGGCTATGACGGACTATGTCTCGCCGACCGCGCCAAGCGCCTGATCCACGATGTGCTGGGCTTCGGTCAGAATGTCGCGCAAATGCGCTTCGCCCCGCGAACTCTCGCCATAGATCTTGTAGATATTTTCGGTGCCGGACGGACGCGCGGCGAACCAGCCATGCTCGGCAATCACCTTGAGACCGCCGATCGCCGCATCGTTGCCCGGCGCGCGCGTGAGCACCGCCTGAATGGGTTCTCCGGCCAAGGATTTCGAATTCACTTGCCGGGGCTCCAGTTGCGCCAGCCTGATTTTTTGCGCCGGCGTCGCGGCGGCTTGGACCCGGTCGGCGGCCAGCTCGCCGAACTGGGCCGTCAAGTCACGGTAGATCTCGCCTGGATCGCGCTCCATGCGCGCCGTCATTTCCGCCGACAGCAGGGCCGGTATCAGCCCATCCTTGTCGGTCGTCCAGGCCGTACCGTCGCGCCGCAAGAAACTTGCTCCCGCGCTTTCTTCACCGCCGAAGCCGAGCGTGCCATCCAGCAAGCCCGCGGAAAACCATTTAAAACCGACCGGAACTTCATGGAGCTTGCGCGCGAGCTTGGCGCACACTCGGTCGATCATCCGCGTGCTCACTACGGTTTTGCCGATGGCGGCGTCCTTGGGCCAGTCGGGACGATGCTGGAACAGGTAGTAGATGGCCGCCGACAAATAGTGATTCGGCGGCAGCAGTCCGGCCTCGCGCGTAACGATGCCGTGCCGGTCATGGTCGGTGTCGCAGGCGAACGCGATATCGAAACGATCCTTCAGGCCAATCAAGCCCTGCATCGCATAGGTGGAGGACGGATCCATGCGGATCCGCCCATCCCAATCGACCGTCATGAAGCGAAAAGTCGCATCGACGGCGGGATTGACGACGCTCAGATCCAGCCGATAGCGATCGGCGATCGCCGGCCAGTAATGGACCCCCGCGCCGCCCAGTGGATCGACGCCCATGCGGATATGCGCGCCGCGGATCGCATCGAGGTCGATCACGTTGCCCAGGTCGCCCACGTAGGCATCCAGAAAATCGTACTGATGCGTGGTCGGCGCCTTTTCCGCTTGCGCCAACGTCATTCGCTTGACCTCACGCAGGCCGCCCTCGAGAATGTTATTGGCCTGCTTTTCGATCCAGCCGGTGACATCGGTGCCCGCCGGGCCGCCATGCGGCGGGTTGTATTTGAAACCGCCATTGTCGGGTGGATTGTGCGATGGCGTAACGACGATACCGTCGGCCAGACCCGTGCTGCGTCCTCGATTGTGATTGACAATGGCCAGAGAAACCGCGGGGGTCGGCGTGTATTCACCGCCGGCCGAGACCATGACGTCCACGCCATTGGCAGCCAGCACCTGCAGCGCGCTGGCAAAAGCCGGTCCGGAGAGCGCATGCGTGTCGATGCCAATGAATAGCGGGCCGCCGATGCCTTGCTGGCGGCGATATCGGCAAATGGCCTGGCTGATGGCCAGCACATGGGCTTCATTGAATGAGCGCTCGAACGCGCAGCCGCGATGCCCGGAGGTGCCGAACGCGACGCGTTGCGCCGGGATACTCGGATCGGGCAGGTCGCTGTAGTATGCCGTGACGAGCTTGGCAATGTCGACCAGCAGCGTCGGCGGGGCTGGCTTACCGGCCAGGGGGCTGATTTTCATGGATTGCGGTTCACTCCCATCGGCTAGCCCATTACCCGATTGTCAAGGGCTGGTCGGATCCAGCGTGTCGCGCCTGCTCGAAAATTCGCACCCATTCAAGATAGCGCTTGGCAATGCTTGCGGCTGCCTCCTGGCGCGTCGTTTTCTGCGCCAGATAATCGGCGAGCGCTTGCCAAAAACTGGTGCGCCCCACCGCGAACCCGATGAATCCGCGCACGCTCGCCGCCGTGCTCAGCCAGTGCGTTACCCTGACCTCATCCGCGCCGCGCCCAAGCACGATGCAACTCACGTCGTCGCGCCCGTTGCGCTGCACGGTTTGGACAATCTGCTCGCAATGCTGGCGCCGATCGAGCCCTTCGATCTTCCACACATCGGGCTCGACGCCTTCGTTCTGGAAAATTCGAATCGCCCGGGACATCAGCTCGGGCCGCAGCTGTTTGTCATATGCGTCCTTATCCTGTTCGACGCGTTTCATCTGCGCGGCGGTTGCCGGCACCAGCAATTCGAACATGAACAGTTGCTGCGCGGTGCCGCAATACACGGAGAGTTGCTTGATGCGTGCGATCTGCCGACGATTGAGCGCGGCATCACCCTCCGGGTTGTAGCGCACGAGAATTTTCGCGAAGGTCGGGCTGAACGTTTCGATGTGCGCGGCATAATTCTCGCCGTATTCGAATTCGAACTCGTCGACACCGCTTTTCTCGACCGAGAGCGCGGTGGTGTAGCCACGTTTCGCGGCATCGCGCAAAATGGCGGCGCCGAACTCCTCGTCGACCAGCACCGCGGCGCACGCGGCCGGCAGGCCTTTCGCCAAGGCTTGCTGGAAGCCCTCGTAAATCAACTGCTTGCTGTCGATCACCGCGTCGCGCTGCGGTAGCGTGAGCGGCGCGCTGAATTGGAACAGACCGCTCAAGTACGATTGGCGATGATCGAACGGCAGCAGATAAAGCGGTTTGCGATAGCCTCGTTGCATGATCGTTTCCCCTTGAAGGGCGAGTCGCGTCTTACGTCATTGCTAGCGCCTCTTCAACTGGCGGTAGCGCCGAATTAGCGCATTGGTCGAACTGTCGTGCCGCAGCATCGGCTCTTGCGGGCTTTCCAGCTCCGGAATGGTTCGCTCGGCCAATGCCTTGCCAAGCTCCACGCCCCACTGGTCGAACGAATCGATTTGCCAGACGGCGCCTTGCGTGAAAACACTATGTTCGTAGAGCGCCACCAGGCGGCCCAGCGTTTCCGGCGTCAGGCGTTCCGCGAGCAGCGTGTTGCTGGGGCGATTGCCCTCGAAAAGACGATGCGGCACCAGCCAGTCGGGCGTGCCCTCGGCCTCGACTTCGGCCTGCGTCTTGCCGAACGCGAGCGCTTCGCTCTGGGCGAACAGATTGGCCATCAATAGATCGTGATGACGCGCCAGCGCATTCAGGGGCTGGCAAAAGCCGATGAAATCGCACGGAATGAGCCGGGTGCCCTGATGAATCAACTGGTAGAAGGAATGTTGGCCGTTGGTGCCCGGCTCGCCCCAGTAGATCGGTCCGGTCTGATAATCGACTGGCGCGCCGTGCAGCGTCACGTGCTTACCGTTACTCTCCATCGTCAGTTGCTGAAGATAGGCCGGAAAGCGCTTCAAGTACTGCTCGTAGGGCAGCACGGCAACTGTCTCGGCGCCGAGAAAATTGTTGTTCCATAGCGCGATCAGACCCATCAGCACAGGCAGGTTCCGTTCGAAGGGCGCCGTGCGGAAATGCTCGTCCATCGCGCGAAAACCCGCCAGCATGGCGCGAAAATGCTCGTCGCCGACGGCCAGCATGGTCGACAGGCCGATCGCCGAATCCATCGAGTAGCGCCCGCCGGCCCAGTCCCACATCGCGAACATGTGGTCGGTGTCGATGCCGAATTCGGCGACGCCCTTCGCATTGGTCGATACCGCCACGAAGTGCTTGGCGACCGCGCGCTCGTCCACGAGCTTGTTGAGCAGCCAGGCGCGCGCCGACCGCGCATTGGTCAGGGTCTCGAGCGTTTTGAAGCTCTTCGAGCAGACCACGAACAGCGTCTGCTCGGGCTTCAGGTCGCGCGTGGCCTCCGCGAAATCCGTGCCGTCGATGTTCGAAATGAAGCGAACAGTCATGTCGCGCCGGCTGTAGTGGCGCAGCGCCTCGAAGGCCATCACCGGGCCCAGATCCGAGCCGCCGATACCGATATTGACCACGTTGCGGATCGGCTCGCCGGTGTAGCCGCGCCATTGCCCGTCATGAATCCTGCGCGTGAAGGCCTCCATCTTCTCGAGCACCGCATGCACTTGCGGCACTACGTCCTCGCCATCGAGCATCACGCTTGCATCGCTGGGCGCGCGCAGCGCCGTGTGGAGCACCGCGCGCTGCTCCGTAGCGTTGATCTTCTGCCCGGAGAACATCGCGTCGATGCGTTCGCGCAGACCGCGGCTGTCGGCCAGTGCAATCAGCAGCGCCAACGTCTGCGCCGTAACACGGTTCTTCGAATAATCGAAATAGAACCCGCAGGCCTCGAGCGCCAGGCGCTCGCCTCGCTTGGGGTCGTCGGCGAACAGCTGCCGCAGATGCTGGCCGCGCAGCGTCTGGCAGTGCGCCTGCAGCGCCTGCCAGGCCGGGCTTTGCGTTAACGTCGGCGAGTGTGTCTGCACAGCGTCGCTCATGGTTGACCGTTCTCCTTGGTGTCGGTTGAGGCGCCTGCCTGAACGCTCTTGGTTTCAATCGCATTCATCAGATCTTGCCAGGACTGCTTGAAGGATTGCGCGCCCTCGCGCTGCAGCTCATCAGCCAGCGCCACGATATCGATACCTGCCTTGGCAAAGTTATCGAGGGTTGTTTCGGCGTCGCTGCCGTCCTCCTGCATCACGCCGATCAGCTCGCCATGCGCGGCGAACGCATTCAGCGTCTTCTCCGGCATGGTGTTGATTGTGTAGGGCGCCGCCAGCGCCTCGACGTAGTAGGTGTCCGAGATCTGCGGATCCTTCGCGCCCGTGCTTGCCCACAGCAGACGCTGGGGCAGGGCGCCCGCGTCGGCAAATCGAGCCCACGCGGCCGAAGCGAAACGCTCACGATAGGCCTTGTAGGTTCGGCGCGCGATCGCGATTCCCAGGCGATTGCGTAGCGCGAATGGCACCTTGCCGGCGACGGCTTTGTCCCAGCGGCTCACGAAGATCGATGCCACGGAGTTGACCTTGGGATCGAGGCCGGCGCCGATCCGCCGCTGAATGCCGCGCCAATAAGCATCCGCCGCCGCGACATATTGCTCGCGCGAGAACAGCAGCGTGACGTTGACCGGCACGCCGGCGAAGATGGCCTCTTCGATCGCACGGATGCCCGCGGGCGTGCCGGGAATCTTGATGAACAGATTGGGGCACCGTGCGCTGGCGTGCAAGCGCACGGCAGCGTCAATCGTGCCGGCAGCATCATCGGCCAGCAATGGCGAAACCTCGAGAGAGACCCAGCCATCGACGCCGCCGGTGGCGTCGTACGTCGGGCGGAACAACGCCGCGGCCCGCGTAAGGTCTTCGATGGCCAGTTCGAAAAACAAGGCTTCGCCCGATTCTCCGTCTTTGACTTTCTGGCGAATCGCGGCGTCATAGGCGTCGGTGCGCCCAATGGCCTGGTCGAAAATCGTCGGATTGGATGTCAAGCCGGTAACGCAAAATTCCTTGCGGTAACGATCGAGCGTGCCGCTGTCGAGCAATTCGCGCGTGATATTGTCGAGCCACAGGCTTTGGCCCAGCTCGTGCAATTGGGTCGTGGCATTCATGGTTGCCTCCTGATCGTGCGTTCCTGTCCGGGCGCGGCACCGTTCATTGCGTTGCCCGAAAAATCGTGATTAAGTAATTCCCCGATGTGTTCGACCGTCAGATCCGCCGACGCGTATCTGGCAAGATTCGCGGGATCGCGCGCGTAATGGCCCTGACGCGGGAATACCGTGGTCAGACGCTCCTTCCAGGCTGTTTTCATTGCTTCCAGAATGCGTAATTTGTCGTCCACCATGACGTAGCGGCGTGCTGGATACCACCGCGCCACGTCGTCAAACCGCTGTTCCTTGTGCACATAAATCAATACGCGGCCCTCGACCGCGTCCCACAGGCCCGAACGCTGCACCTTGCGCGGCTGGAAAACGACGTCGCCGTCGGTGAGGATAACCGTCCTTCCCCAGGCGCCCAGATGCGCGATGACCTCCAAGGCGCCCGCGTAGAGCAAATCCGCGAAAGGATAATCCATCAGGAAAGCCGACATCAATAACAACTTTGGGTCGTTCATGTCGGTCAGGCGGTAGCGCTGCAGCGCGCCAAGATAGTCGACGTAGCCCGACTCGGCGCGCAACGCCTCGAGAATCTCCCGGTACCGGTCACGGTTTTCCACGCCGAATTCCCGCGCGAGGTGACTCATGAGTTCGCCTCGCAAGCGATCGTTGTCGAGCAGCGTATTGTCGACGTCGAGCAGAAAAACGGTTTCATCGTGCGCCGCCATCGTTCTCCTCCGGGGAAATCGGGTTGTGCCAGCCGCCCGTGCCGGCGACGATTTCATCGGCCTTGGCCGGCCCCCATGTTTGCGGGTCGTACAGTTGCACCGGCACGGCATTGCCCAGGATCGGAGTCACCGCGCGCCACGCTGCCTCGATGCTGTCGTAGTGGGCAAACAACGTGGCGTCGCCGCGCAGCGCATCGCCGAGCAGGCGCTCGTAGGGCAGCATCTCGTCACCCGGGTGGCGGTGGGCGACGATCTCCGATATTTCCCCGGCCATCGCTTCCCCCGGTATCTTGGTGCGCGTGCCGATGGCGATCAGCACGTCGGGATCGATCCGATACCGCAAATAATTCGCTTTTCCCGGTGCGGCCGTATCGAAAACCGCCGGCGTCGGCGTCTTGAGCGTAACGACCACTTCGGTAGCGCTTACAGGCAACTGCTTGCCCGCGCGAATGTAGAACGGCACGCCCCGCCAGCGTTCGTTGTCGATGCAAAGGCGCAAGGCAACGAACGTTTCCACCTGCGATTCCGCGGCCACGCCGGGTTCGTTGCGATAGCCGTGGAATTGGCCGCGCACGGCGTGGGCCGGCGAGATCGGCTGCATCGCCTCGAAGACCCGCAGCTTGGCCTCGCGCAAGGCGTCGGGATGATTGCCGGCGGGGGGCTCCATGGCGAGCAGCGAAACCACTTGCAGCAAATGGTTTTGAACCACGTCGCGAATTGCCCCGACTGTCTCGTAAAAACCGCCTCGCCCCGCCACGCCGAACGCTTCGGCCATGTTGATCTGTACGCTGGCGACATAATCGCGGTGCCAGACGGCCCCAAGAAAGGTATTCGCGAGACGGAAATAGAGCAAATTCTGCACCGCCTCCTTGCCGAGGAAATGATCGATGCGGAAAATGTCGCTCGGCGGGAAATGCCTGGCGAGCAACCGATTAAGCGCTTGCGCTGACGGCAGATCCCGGCCAAATGGCTTTTCCACGACCAAGCGCGCGTTTTTGGCGCAGCCCGAGCGGGAAAGGCCGGTCGCGACGGCTTCGAACAATTCGGGCGGCACGGCGAGGTAATGCAGCGGATGCGCGGCGTCGCCCAGCGCGGTGCGCAATTGCCGGTAGGTGGCATCGTCCTGGTAGTCGCCGCCAATGTACTGTAGCCGCGCCGCCAGCTTTTTGAACACCGGCTCGTCCAGTGTGGCGTGCGACTCAATGCTTTGGCGCGCCCGCGCGATGAATTGATCGATCGACCAAGCTTCCTTGCCCAGACCGATGACCGGCATGTCGAGGTGGCCGTCGCGCATCATGGCCTGCAAGGCGGGAAAAATCTGCTTATAGGCCAGATCGCCGGTCGCGCCGAAGAAGACAAAAGCATCCGACTGAAAGGGCGACATGCGCTACGCGCCCGGTTTGGCGGCGGGTTTCTCGGCATGTCCGCCGAACTCGCTGCGCATGGCCGACAGAATCTTGTTGGCGAACTCGGCGTCGCCACGCGAACTGAAGCGCTCGTAGAGCGCCGCGCTCAAGACCGGCGCGGGCACCGCCTCTTCGATGGCGGCCATGATGGTCCAGCGGCCTTCGCCGGAATCCGACACGCGGCCCTGGAATTTTTCCAGCGTCGGGTCGCCTTGCAGTGCATCGGCCGTCAGATCGAGCAACCACGAGCCGATCACGCTGCCGCGCCGCCAGACTTCTGCGATTTCCGGCAATTCGAAATGATATTGATAGTACTCAGGATGCCTGAGCGGTGTCGTCTCCGCATCGGTGTCGCCCGAGCGCGTGCCGATGTCGGCATTGCGCAAAATGTTCAACCCTTCGGCGTAGGCGGCCATCAGGCCGTACTCGATGCCGTTGTGGACCATCTTGACGAAATGCCCCGCGCCGTGCGGCCCGCAATGCAGATAGCCTTGCTCCGCGGTCCCTTGGTCCTGGCGCCGGCTCGGCGTGGCCGGCGCGGCGGCGGCTCCGGGTGCCAGGGCAGTGAAGATCGGGCGCAGATGCCGGATGACGTCCTTCTCGCCGCCGATCATCAGGCAATACCCGCGCTCCAGTCCGAACACGCCGCCGCTGGTGCCGACGTCGACATAATGCACGCCGCTCGACGCCAACATCCTGCCGCGCCGGATATCGTCCCGATAGTACGAGTTGCCGCCATCGATCACGATGTCGCCGGGCTCAAGCAGGGGCATCAGCCTGGCCAACTCGTCGTCGACCACCGCAGCCGGCAGCATTAGCCAGATCGCGCGCGGCTTGCCAAGCCGCGACACCAGATCCGCCAGCGATTGCCCGCCCACGGCGCCTTGCGCCTGCAGCGCCTCGACGGCTTGCGGATGCACGTCGTGCACGACGCACTCGTGACCATGGTTCATCAGGCGCCGCGTCATATCGCTGCCCATGCGGCCCAAGCCAATCATGCCGAGTTGCATCGTCAAGCTCCTTGAAATTATGAGAACGGGCGCGAATGGCCGCAAGGCGCTGCCGCATGAACCGCAGCAGCCATCAAAGACCGGCGAGCTTCGCGCAGTGCCGACGCGCTTTTCCTGGGGGGACCCGCTTGACACGCATCGTTGCGGCCTCGCAAGACGCAGCGCAGGCGCGTGGCAACCGCCTCTATACGATACGGTAAGTTGAATATCTATTATGTACGCTGCCGAACAAAGGCGCTGTAACGAATCGTTATTGTGGTTGACACACTCCGATTCGTGCCTGCCCCGGTGGCCGGCGCGCGCCGGACAGTGCAATATCCGCGACGTCGGGCCGTCGATAACACGGCCCGGCAAGCGATGCGCGAGCGGAAAAAAGATGCTCCGCCAACGGAGCATCGATGGGATGGGAGGCGCTAGTGCGACGCGCAGGTCAAGGCCGCGATCAGGGCACCCAGTGGCCGCGAACCCAAACCCAGCGATAACCATTCCATCGGTAGTGACCGCGTACCCAGTGATAGCCGGGCACCGGCGCGACCGGCACCACTTCGACGCGCGGCGCGGGTTGGGGTGGGCGCGCGGGTGCCACGACACAACCGCCGAGCGCGGCACAGCAGGCCAGCGCAAGGCTCCAGCGGCTCATGCGGGGACGACATTTCATCGAGACTCTCCTGGCAGGGACGAAAAAATTCAGGTTCGCATCAAATCGCGCGGCGCGCCGCGCATGTCGGCGGCGGGAAACAGCGTGTGCGCGACCCGTCCGGTATCCAATCGCAAGCTTTGCGCGGCGGCCGCGGCGATCAACGCATCGAGCGCGGTAGTCGGCTTGAGGTCGCGATTCTGGTACAGGGCACCGGCGCCGAGTCCCGGCCAGTCGCCCAGGACCCGCCCGCCCTTGACTGCGCCGCCCACCAGCATCGCCACCGCACCGGTGCCGTGATCGGTTCCGCTCGTGCCATTGGCAGCGGCGGTGCGGCCGAACTCGGTCGCCACCAGCACCGTCGTATTGCCCCACACGGGGCCCAACTGATCGCGCAGGGCTGCGAGCATCGTGTCGAGCGCCTTCAGGCGTGCGGCAAGACGCGGATTCTGCGCATCGTGCGTATCCCACCCGCCAGTCTCGATCATGGCGATGCGCGGCCCGTCGGGGCGTGCCAGGAACTTCGCCGCCAGCTTGCCGAGCCCGGCCGGATCCTGCCGCCCGCGCATGTCGCCGGCCAGCGCCTGGGTTTGCATCGCCGAGGCCCACAACGGATGGAGTTGCGCATCATGCTCATAGAGCTGCGACACGCGCATCAGTAAATCATCGGGCGCCGATGGCAATGCCGACGGCGCGTAGGACGCCACTTCGACGCGGCCACGCAGCGCCAGCGGCACTGTCGGCGCCAGCGCAATCGCCCTCTCGCGGCTCTTCGGCAGCAGCGTCACCAGCCGGTTGAGCCAGCCGTCCTTGAGCTGGTAGGGCGCGGTGCCGCCGCTTTCCAACACGTTCTGGCCATCGAAATGCGAGCGCTGCCGATAGGGCGAGGCCACCGCGTGCACGAACAGCGCCTGCCCGGCCGCGTACATCCTGCCGGTCTCCACCAGCGACGGATGCAGTGCGAACAGGCCGTCGAGCTTGATGGCGGAGGCCGCGTCGATTGCCAGTTCGGCGCGCAACCCCGCATAGGCTGGATCCCCATACGGCACCACGGTGCTCAACCCATCGGCAGCGCCGCGCTGGATCACGAAAACGAAACGATGCTCGGTCTGCACGTTGGCGAACACGAGCTGGGGCGACACGAGTATCGCGCCGGCACCGGCGGCCGTGAGCGAAATGAATTTGCGGCGGGTCACCATGGCGGCTATCTCCTGAGAAAATCCGGCGACACCAGCAACAGCGACAGACCGGTCGCTGCCGTATCGGCGTGCGCCACTGCCGTCGCGGTCGACGCACTGAGCGAGCCGAGCAGCAGCGTCTTGCCCAGCGCGCGCGGATCGCGCCGGTCGCCTACACGGGCGGCCAGGCGTCGCGCAAACTCGACGCGGCGCACCAGCGCATCGGGCGCGGCCCAGCTGGCCGCGATGTCGTCGTAGCCGGCGGGCGATCCGGGCTGCCACACCGGTTGCCCCAACTGGCGCAGCAGCGGCGCGGCGTGCATTTCGCCCAGATGCGCAAAGCCGAGGCCTCGCCATGACGAAATCGTCCATTCCCACGGCGTCTTGAATTTTTTGGGGTTCGGCGACCACGCCTCGGGCGCCTCGACCAGGGTGCGATAGACCGCCGGCAGATCGCCGCGGCTGCGCAAAAAGGTGTCGGTCAGACGGCTCACCAGGGCCGGCGGCGGCGTGTCCGCGACAAAATGCCGAGCCAGCTCCTCGGCCAGATGGCGCGCCGTGGCGGGCGATGCGGCAAAGTCGCGCAGGATCGCCAGCGGCTGCGCCTCGCCGGCCTGATCGTAGGTTCGCCCCATGACGTGGCGCGCGCCTGGCTCATGCAAAGGCGCCCGAAAAACGAAAGTGCCGGGCGCGCGCCCGGTCCGCTCGGCTTCCTGCGGCCGGACGATGCTCCAGCCGGTCAGCGCGCGCGAGAACTCCGTCACGTCGGCCTGCGTATAGCCGCTGCGCACGCCAAGGGTATGCAACTCCATGATTTCGCGGCCGAGGTTTTCGTTCAGCCCGAACCTGCGTCCCGGGTGCAGCGCCTGGGCACGCCGCGCGGCCATGCTGTCGGGCCCGATCGAGTTGGTCTGATTCAAAAAAATCTGCATCGCCGGATGCCGCTCGACCGCCAGCAGCATATCTTCGAAGCGCCCCAGCACGTGCGGCCGGATCGCCTCGGTCTCGAAGGATCCGGCCAACCCCGCGACGACGGGGTTGTCGGCCGACACGGCCAAGTGATTCGACCAGAAGTACACCAGCCGCTCGACGAACGGGGCCGGGGTGTTCAGCGCATTCTCCACGCGCGCGGCGACGGCGGCACGATAAGCCCCGCGCATGGCCTGATTCAGCGCCTTTCTGGCCGCCGGCTTATCGATCGCGGGGCTTTGCCGGATTTGCTGCCGGCGCGCGCCCAAATCGGTCGCCAGGGCAACGCTGCCGGGCTGGCTCGCCAGCGCCGCAGGCGTTGCCTGATAGGCGTCGAACTGCCGCAGCAACCACGCCTTGGGCCGCGCCGGCGCGGCTTCGTCGGCGCGTGCGCCCAGGCCGAAACGATTGACGGCGATCGCCGCGGCCGTCATGCCCGACAGGTTGGTCACGTCGATCATCAAATGCTCCTTCGACCGGTTGTATTGCCATTAAACGTGGCAGTGCGCGGAATCCGTCGCCAAATTTCCCCTGCGTCGCTTCGTCGCTCCACCGCGCCGGCGCGATCCGGGTCAGTCGCGCGGCGCTCGCCGCTTCGGCGGCCGGCGCCACTGTCCGCTGCGGGTGAGCCCTTCGGCAAACAACTTGCGCTGCTCGGGCGGCAGGCTCGCGGCATAATCCACCACGCTGTTCTCGACGCGGGTGCGCAGCGCCATGTCGGCCTGACGCGTGCGCTCGAGGGCGGCGTCCAGCGCATTGCGGTCGAGTTGCGGCGCGCCCAGCAAGGCGAGCACTTCGCGCCGGCCCTCGCGTCCTTGCAGGGCAAACTCACGTGCGCCCTTGCGCGCGGCCTTCAGGGCGGCGATAAACTCCTGCTGGCGCTCCGCTGGCAGTTCGTCGGCCGCAAAGCGCAGCGCGGCGCGCGGCGGCGCATGCGCGACCAGGCCAGGGCGATGTGCGGTAAGCCATTGATAGCCCCCGCCGACGATGCCGCCGAGCAAAAAGGCGTTCAGTATCAGGGAGCCCACCAACATGAGCTTCACGGTCCGATCGTTCATCATCCCCCCCATTGCTGCACGGAGCCGCTGAACGAGGTCAGCGGCTCACCCCCGTAATGCCCCGCCGCCGGTTCGTTACTCACAAGAAAAAACGACACGATGAGCGCGCCGGCCAGCGCGCCAGCAACACCCGCCCCCGCGAAAATGGCGCTCGACCACCAGATCTGCGCACGCTCGATCAGCATGCGCTTGGGTGCGCCCGCAACAATGCGCCGCATCAGCGCGCTGTCGGGCGGCGCGACCCGGTGCGCGGCGAGCAAATCGTCCAGGCTGGCGGCCGCGGCAAGCATTTCGTCGGCTGCGGCGCGATGCCGGGCGGCCCAACGCTGCGCATCGACACGTTCGTCACGGGGCCAATGGCGCTCATCGGCGCCATAGGTCTCGACAAGGGTCTGAAATCTTTCTGGCGTCATGGCAAATCTCCCCCGGCACCCTGCAGTTGCGCGCGCAGGCCCCGGCGTGCTCTGGCGAGCAGGCTCTCCAGCGCCTCGACGCTGACGTTCATCAAACTCGCCGCCTCGATATTCGACAGCTCCTGGTAATAGCACAGCACCAGTGCCTCGCGCTGGCGGACCGGCAGCGCAGCCAATGCCGCCTGGACCTGCGCGCCGCGCGAGCGCGCCTCCCACGCCAGATCGGGGGGCGCGGCAGGGTCGGCGCCGTCGGGCAGATCGTCGCGCGGCTCCTCGCGCTGCCGCCGCAGGCGGTCATAGCACAGGTTGAGCGCCACGCGGTGCAGCCAGGTATCGAACCTCGCCTCACCCTCGCGCCAATGCGGCGCCTGCTTCCACACTCGCGCAAATACGTCTTGCGCCACGTCTTCGGCTTCCATCCGGTCCCCCAATAATCTGGTCGCGAGCGCGAGCAGTCGCGGCAGCTTCTGCGCGACCATGGTCCGGATAGCTACCGGATCTTGTTTTCCGACGCGCGCGAGCAACTCGGCGTCAGGATCTCGTTCGCTCAATGCGTTTATTCCCGCGCCATCCAGCGCGCAAAGGGTGGTTATTCAGGTGGCGATCCGTCGGTCGCGCCGATCGGCCGGCATAGCCCCCCGGGGCGCCGCAGTTCGCCGGCCGTGCGGTATTGTCCGGCAGCGATCAATACACCACCACCCGCGGCCGGTAATACACCGGCCGGGCTGGCACGACCACACAACCGGCCAACGATATCGCCGCCAGGGCCAGAATCAGTAACGTTTTCATCATCTTGCTCGCTTACCAGCCGATCGAAAGTCGTTGCGCCAGCCGCCAGCGCAGGCTCAACGGGCCCAGTGCCCCTCGATCCAGCGCCAGTGAGGACCGCGCTGCACCCAATGTCCAGGCACCCAGCGGTACCCGGCATGCCGCAGCCGCCAGTGCCCGGGCACCCAAATATAACGGCCGTGCGCCCAGCGCCAATGACCGCGCTGCCAGACATAGCCCGGGCGAGGCGCCGGCATGACTTCCACGCGTGGCGGCGGTGGCGCGATAGGCGCCACGATCACGGCTTGGGCAAAGACTGCCGGGCTCAGCAGCAACGCCGCCGCCGCGAGCGCCGCCTTCGAGCGTTTGAGTATCGTCATGAAATTCTCCCGAAAGATTGATTTTGTTGATCGGGCAAGCGCCATATGGCCCGTCTTGTCGATTAAACGGCGCAACCGGGCCAATCCGTCGCAAGCCGTTGAATTTTTTTATCCGGGTCAGGCGTATGCCCGGTTTTGCGCGGCGCCGCGGGTAGGCGGACAGGCTGGACAGAGGCGGCGCGGGGCTTACCGCTCGTGCCCGTCGGGCTCGGCGACACCTTGGGCGGACAGCTCGATGATCTCGGCGGTGATTTCTTCCTGGCGCAGCCGCCGGTATTGTCCGGTCAGCTCGGCGAGCTTGGTGCGCACGTTATGCTGGGCCGAGGTCATGGCAAACAGGCGCGCCTCGTTTTCGGCTGCGAAGGACAGCAGCACGGCCTCGCACAACTGCGTATAGATATACTCCTCGGCCAGCCGTGCCAGCAAGCGGGGCAAGGGCAGGGTGGTCAGCGGCGCCTGCCCCGCTGCGGTGCGCGCGAAACGCGAGAAATCGAACGGCAGCAATGTTTTGATGACAATCTCGATCGGCTCGGTCGCCTGCGGCGTCGCGTGCAGCATCGTGACCCGATCCACGCCGCCGCGCGCCAGACGGCGATACAGCGCATCGGTCAGGCGATCGCCCAGTCCCGGCATCTCGCTGGCGTGGGCGATCATCGGGGCGCACCAGGCGATGCGCATGCCGCGGGCTTTGGCGATCAGCGCGCCGCGGTCCCCGACAAAGAAATATTCGGTCGCGCGCGCCCCCGATTGGCGCTCGGCGGCCGCCACCAGGTGCTCGTTGAACGCGCCGACGAAACCCTGTTCGGCGCACAGCACGATGACGATCCGGCCGCCGTTGGCCCGCGCCAGGTCCGGCGTCCCGGCGGAATCGCCTTGCTCCAGCGTCAGCGCCGCGCCGATCGCCTGCGCGATGGTGTCGGCACAGGTGCGGATCCCGTCGAGCCGGGCGCGGGCCTCCCTGGCGCGTGCCGCGGCAATGCCGCGCATCGCCCCGACCACGGCAGCCAGATCCTGGACGCTGTCCAGCCGGGCCTGCACGTCGCTGAGCTTGTCGCTCATGGCGCGCTCGCGCCGTCGGACGGTCGATGGCCCGCCTCGCGCGTCAAATCCTGCACGATGCCATCCAGCCGCGCGCGCACGGCCGCCGCTTCGTCGCCGGATATAGCGCCGGCCAGCAACCGTTCGCGCGCGGTCGCGATGCACGCCGGCGGCAGTGCATCGAACAGCCCGTCGGCCAGCGCGCCCAGCAGCGCAACCTCGACCGATTCGGGCAGCGGCGCAAACCGGGCCTGCCGGATCAGCGCGCGAATGCGCTGGCCCCGCACGATCTGCGCGCTGATGCGGGCATCGGTAATACCGCCGAAGCGGGTGAACATCTCCAGCTCCTGGAATTGCGAGTAGTCCAGCCGCAGACGGCCCGATGCGTGGCGCAGCGCTGCGGTCTGGGCCTTGCCGCCGACCCGGCTCACGCTCAGGCCGACATCCACCGCGGGGCGCTGGTTGGCCGCGAACAGCCCCGCATCGAGCACGATCTGCCCGTCAGTGATCGAAATCAGGTTGGTAGGAATATAGGCCGACAGATTGCCCGCGTCGGTTTCCGCAATCGGCAGCGCGGTCACGGATCCGCCGCCGAGCTCGCCGGACAACTTCGCGGCGCGCTCGAGCAGGCGCGCATGCAGGTAGAAAATATCGCCGGGATAGGCCTCCCGGCCCGGCGGCTCGCGCGTGAGCAGGGCCAGCTCACGGTGCGTCGCGGCGTGCCTGGTCAGGTCGTCGATCACCAGCAGCGCGTGCCGGCCCTGGTCGCGAAAATACTCGGCGATCGTCATCCCGGCGAACGGCGCGATCCACTGCAGGCCGGCTGGCGCCGCGGCCGGCGCGACCACGAAAACGCAGCGCTCGGGCGCGCCGTGACGGCGCACCGCATCGATCACCCGCTGCACCGCCGTGGCGCGCTGCCCGATCGCGACGTACACGCAGATCACGTCGGAATCCTTCTGATTGACGATAGTATCGACCGCAATCGACGTCTTGCCGGTGGCGCGGTCGCCGATGATCAGCTCGCGCTGGCCGCGGCCGATCGCAAACAGGGCATCGATCAGCAAGATGCCGGTGGCCAACGGCTCGCTCACGGGGTCGCGCTCGATGATCGCCGGCGCGGCCCGCTCGACCGGCATGAAAACGGTCTCGCCAAGCGCCTCGTCGCGATCCAGCGGCCGCCCGAGCGGATCCACCACGCGACCCAGCAAGCCCTGGCCGACGGGCGTGCGGACGACTTCGCCGGTGCCGCTCACGCGCGCGCCGGCGCAAATCGACTCGCTCTGATCGAGCAGCACCACGCCGATCGCCTCGACGTCGAGCGTCAAAGCGAATCCGAGCTGGCCGGTCTCGAAGCGCAGCAACTCGTTTAAGCGCACCTCGGGCAAACCCGAGACCAGCGCGATGCCATCGGCCACGTGTTCGACGCGCCCGACGCTGCGCGCTTGCGGCGCGAACTGCAGCCGGGCCAGCGTTGCGCGGTTGCGTGCCAGCCAGGTGTCGTCGCCCGCTTCAGTCATGAGACACCTCGCGACCGAGCAGTTCAGCCTGCAGCAACGACAGGTCGGTCCGCAGGCTATTGCGCACGATCGCGTGCGGCGCTTCGAGCTCCAGGCCGGCCAGCACGGCCGGATCGACGCCAAGTGAAAGTACCGCCTCGTGTCCGAGCGCCTTGCTGATCGCGCGCTGGCAATCGTCCTGTTCGACGGTGCTCAAGGCGCGTGCGGCGACCAGGCGCAGTGGCGCGCCGGCGTGGCCCAGCGAAGCGCGCAAATCGCCCGGGAGTTTGGCCAGCTCCGCCGCGAGTCCGTCGATGAAGCCGGCCACGCGCGCTTCCGGCGGCAGCCGCTCGAGCAGTCTCGCGGCCACCTCGAGCGCAAACAGCGAGGCTCGGCGGGCATCGGCCTGGGCGGCATCGCGCCGCGCCGCCGCGATCTCCGCATTTGCCGCGGCGCGCAACCGCTCGGCCTCCGCATGGGCCGCCGCGATCAGCGAGGTCTTGAGCGCCCCGGCCTCGGCAGCCGCTTCGTCCAGCGCCTTGCCGCGCTGCTGTGCCACACGCGCGGCGTCGGCCTCGGCCTGCTGGCGCGCATCGAGCGCGGCGCGCCGGGCTGCCTCGGCGTCGGCCAGCAAAGCCGCCGCGGCCTGCTGGCGCTCGCCGACAATTTTCACGATCGGAGTGAACAGAAAGTGCGCCAGCAGCCACACCAACACCAATGCATTGACGGCCTGCAGCCCGAGCGTCCACCAATCGATATGCATGGCGTCCCCGGACTCACTTGACGAACGGGTTGGCAAACAGCACCAGCAATGCCACCACCAGGCAATAGATCGCCATGGTCTCGATCATCGCCAGCCCGACAAACAGCGTGCGGGAAATCGTCCCGGCGGATTCCGGCTGGCGCGCCAGCGCGTCCATTGCCGCGGCGACGGCCCGGCCTTCGCCGAGCGCCGGGCCGATCGCGCCGAACGATACGGCGATCGCCGCGGCGAGAATGCTGACGACTTGGATCAGATTGTTCATATCGTTCCTCATTGTTTATCGGCATGCGCAGGCTCGCTCTCGCCCAGCGCCGCGCCGATGAAAACCATCGCCAATACCGTGAAGATGTAGGCCTGCACCGCGCCGGTCAGCAAGTCCAGCGCCATCAGCGGGATCGGCACCAGCAGCCCCGCCAGCGACAGCACGATGCCGACCACAAACACGCCGCTCATGATGTTGCCGAACAGCCGCACGATCAGCGAAAAAGTGCGTGTGAGCTGCTCGACCAGATTCAGCGGGATCATGAGCCAGGTCGGCTCGGCAAAGGTCGCCAGATAGCGGCGCAGGCCGCGCACGCGAATGCCGTAGAAAATCGTCGCGCAGAAAACGATCAGCGCCAGTGCCGCGTCGGTCTCGATATGCGCGGTCGGCGGCTCCACGCCTGGCACCAGCGACGACCAGTTGCAGGCGAGAATCAACAGAAAAATGGTGCCGACCAGCGCTCGGTAGGGCGCCGGTTCGACCTGCATGGTGCCGCGAATCTGCTCGTCGATCGTGCCCACCAGCAATTCGAATACCGTCTGCGCTTTCGACGGGCTCAGACGCAGGCGGCGCGTGACCAGCGCCGCGCCGGCCCACAGCACCGCCATCACAACCCAGGTCGTGGCCACCGGCGACGAGATCGGCACTGGCCCGAGGTGAAACAGCGGCTGCGTCGCAAGCGGCGAAGTCATCATGGTTGCGCTCCTTTTTGCGAGGCACCTCGCACGACGGTCTGCGTTGCCTCCCGGGCATTGCGGCGCAGCGCGCCGCGGCGCGCCAGCAGCAAGCCGGCCGCGCCGCTCAGCAACACCCATGCGCCCAATCTGGCAAGTGCGAAAAATATCAGCGCCAGCAGCGCCAGCCGGCCCGCCTGCAGCAGCAGCGCCCTGGCGGCCGCGCCCGCGGCGAACAGGCGCACGGTCTGGCGCAGCGTGGCAAAGTGCAGCACCCCGGCCAACCAGCCGGCGACGCCGCCGATGACGAGCTGCACCGAAAGTGTCAAATGTGACGCGATCATGATTTCCCTCCGGTTTGCCGGTGCATCCATTTCCATGCGAACCACAAGCCAAGCGCGGCGCCCAGCATCAGCAACGGCGCCGAGAAAAACACCCCGGTGCCCAGCCGGCGGTCCAGCCAGCGGCCGGCGGCCAGGCCGAGCAAGGTGGGCGTGACGATGGTCCAGCCCAGAATGCCGATCTGGCCCAACCGGCTGCCCAGCGACGGCTCCGGCTCGTCGCGCCGGCGCGCCTCGCGCCGCAACGCCTCGCGCGCCGCATGAGCGACCCGGTCAGTCGGCGGCTCAGCGTGCCGCGGTGGGGGAGTGTCGTTCGGATCCATAGGACTGCCTTCATTCGGCGGGCAGCGCCGCTGCCTCGGCCGGGCCGACCGGACGCGGCCCGGACGCCGGAACGGGTCGCAGGTAGCGCAGCAACTGACGTACCGCCTGCGCATGCAGGCGGGTCTGCTCGGCGCGCGCGCGACGTTGCGCGTCGAGCTGCCTGGCGCGCGCGGCGTGAACTTCCGCCTCGAGCGCTTCGAGCGATTCGCCCAGCAAGCCGTCGCGGCAGGCGACGGTGACGCGGCGTCCGTCGATCACCTGCAATACGCCTTCCTCGACCGCGCAGAAGTGCATGACGCCGTCGCTGCCGTGCCAGCGCAGCACCGTCGGGCGCAGCACGGTCAGGAACGCGGCGTGACCCGGCAGGATACCGAAACTGCCGCTCTCGTCCTCGGCGCGCAGCGCGGCGATCGCATCGCCGTCGAACAGTACGGCGGCCGGCGTGGCGATGCTCAGGTGCAAGGCGCGGCTCATGATGGCGTCCTGCTCGCCGGCGCGGCGCCGGCCCGGGGCCGCGCAGCTTCAGCCTGCTGCCGCTCCTTCTCGCGCGCCTCGTCGAGCGTGCCGACCATATACAACGAACTCTCCTGCCAGTCGTCGCATTCGCCGGCCAGAATCGCCCGGCAGCCGGCCAGCGTGTCGGCCACCGGCACCGCGCGCCCCGGCACGCCGGTAAACGCCTCGGTTACCGCGAACGGCTGCGTCAGAAAGCGCTGCAGGCGGCGCGCGCGGCCGACGATACGGCGATCGTCGGCGCCCAGTTCCTCGACGCCGAGCAGCGAGATAACGTCCTGCAACTCGCGGTAGTGCTCGATCACCTGGCGAACCTCGGTGGCCACTGCGGTATGCTCGGCGCCGACCACCAGCGGGTCGAGCAGAATCGACGACGAGGCGATCGGGTCGATGGCCGGATACATGCCTTCGGCCGCCATCGTGCGCGACAGCACCACCATGCTGTCGACGTGCGCGGCAATGGTCGTCACGGCCGGATCGGTGAAATCGTCGGCCGGCACGTACACCGCCTCGATCGCGGTGACCGACACTTGTCCGACCGAGACGATGCGCTCCTGCAAGGCGGCTACCTCGCTGGCCAGCGTCGGCTGATAGCCGACCCGCGACGGCAGCCGGCCCAACAGGCCGGAGACCTCGGCGCCGGCCTGCACGAAGCGAAATATGTTGTCCATCAGCAGCAGGACGTTCTGATGGCGTTCGTCGCGAAAATATTCGGCGATGGTCAATGCCGTGAGCGGCACGCGCCACCGGGCGCCAGGCGGCTCGTTCATCTGGCCGTACACCAGCACGGTGCGCGGCAGCACACCCGAGCCGCGCATCTCGAGCAGCATTTCATGGCCTTCGCGGGAGCGCTCGCCGACCCCGGCGAATACCGAAATGCCTTGATAGCGCTCGACCATCGCGTGGATCAACTCCATCACCAGCACGGTCTTGCCGACCCCGGCGCCGCCGAACATGGCGGCCTTGCCGCCCTGCGCGAGCGGCGCGAGCAGATCGATTACTTTGATGCCGGTGGCAAAGATCTCGGTGGCAGCGCCTTGCGCGGACAACGGCGGCGGCTCGCGGTGCATCGGCCGGCGCGGCACGTCGGCCGGCAGGGGCGTGCCACGATCGCCCGGCGTGCCGGTCACGTCGATCAGGCGGCCGAGCATCGCGTCGCCCACCGGCACCGCAATCGGCCCGCCGTGCGCGCGCGCGGCCGCACCGCGCCGCAAGCCGGCGGTCGACTGCAGTGCCAGCGCACGCACCGTGCGCGCGTCCAGATGGGCCTGCACCTCCGCGAGGATCGTGCCGGCGCCGTCGGCCTGCACCGTGAGCGCCTCGTCGACCCGGGGCAACGCCGTCTCGTCGAAGGCAATATCGAGCACCGCGCCGCGCACCGCCGTGACGCGGCCGCGCGCGCTCGGGGCTGCGGGGTCGTCAGGCAGGGCGGTCAAAATTCTTCTCCATGGAGACTGGGTAGGCGGGCGTTCGCTATTTCTGGAACACGTACGTGCCCGGTGCAGCCGGCAGGCCGGCGCCGGCATTGCCGAGTCCGAGCGGCGGCGGGGCCACTGCCTTGGGCGCCGAATGCGCTTTGAGCCAATCGGTCCAGGCGGGCCACCAGGAGCCGTCTTGCGCGGCGTGCGCGGCAACCCACTCGTCGGGGCCTACGCGCAATTGATGAGCGGCCGTATGTCCATAGCGGAAGTGGCGGTGAGCGTGCCCGGGCTCGCTGACGATTCCGGCGTTGTGCCCGCCGTTGGTCAGCACGAAGGTGACGTCCGCGTCGAGCAGCGTGTGAATCTTGTAGACCGAGCGCCACGGGGCGATATGATCGTACTCGGTGCCCACCACGAAGGCCGGCACGCGCACGTTGCTCAGCGCGACGGCGTGTCCGTCGACGCGGTAGCGGCCGAAGGCCAGGTCGTTGTCGAGAAACAACTGGCGCAGGTACTCCGAGTGCATGCGGTAGGGCATGCGCGTCGAATCGGCATTCCACGCCATCAGGTCGGTCATCGGCGTGCGCTCGCCCAGCAGGTAATCGTGCACGATGCGCGACCAGATCAATTCGTTCGAGCGCAGCCATTGGAACGCCCCGGACATCTGCCGCGCGCTCAAATAGCCCTGCGACCACATCATGCTCTCGAGGAAATAGACCTCGCTGTCGTCGATGAACAGTTGCAGCTCACCCGGCTCGGTGAAATCGGTCTGCGCGGCGAACAGCGACAATGTAGCCAGACGCGCGTCGCCGGCGGTGGCCATGGCGGCCGCGGCTATTGACAGCAGCGTGCCGCCCAGGCAGTAGCCGGTGGCATGAATCTTCCGCTGCGGCACGATTTCGCTGACCGCATCAAGCGCGGCCATCACGCCGTCGCGCCGATAGTCTTCCAGGCTCAGGTTACGGTCCTGCGCCGTTACATTGCGCCACGAAATGCAAAAAACCGTGTGTCCTTGCCCGACCAGATAGCGTATGAGCGAATTGTGCGGCGACAAGTCGAGGATGTAGTACTTCATGATCCAGGCCGGCACGACCAGGATCGGCTCTGCGCGCACCGTGCGCGTTGTCGGAGTGTATTGGATCAGTTCAATCAGGTGATTGCGGAACACGACCTTGCCCGGGGTCACCGCAAGATTCTCACCAACGACGAATTTTTCGAGCCCCACGGCCGGCAGACCACTCATCTGGCGCTGCACATCCTGGAACGCATTGCCCGCGCCCTTGAGCAAATTGGCGCCGAAGGTCGAGGCGGTACGGCGGGCGACGTCCGGATTGGTCCAAGGAAAATTCGAAGGCGCGATCAGATCCAGCCATTGCCGGGCCGCGAACGACACCATGTCCTCGTGGTGGCGCGTTGTGCCCGGCACATCTCGCGTGGCCCGGCGCCACCATTGCTCGGTGAGCAAAAACGCCTGTTGCCAATAGCGATAGGGCTCGCTTTGCCACGCCTGCGATCGAAACCGGCTATCGCCAGGCGTCGGCTGCAGCGAGGGCGGCGCGCTCTCGTTGCACGCGAGCTGAGTACCATAGTTCGCAATCTGTTCGAGCGCCCTGGCAAGCAATGCCGCCAATTCGAGCTGCTTGCCCGGCGCCGCGGCCAGATGGATGCCCCAGTCGGACAAGGCGAGCAGCAGTGCCGCGGGTGACAGGCCCGAGGTCAGGCGCGCGATGAACGCCTCCTTGGCGTGGTCGAGCGCACGAAATGGCAGATCCGACGGCGGAGGGGTTTGGCTCGAGTGCTGGTCGTGTTGGTCCGACGAGAGGCGGGCAGGGATATCCATCGAATTTCCTTTGACAAAACGCTGTTCGGCGCGGCAGCCAATATCGATTCTCATCATGCACCTCGCCGCCCGCGCCACGCGTGGAGGTGACGAGTTCATTTGACGTACGTCATAAATTTCCGCCGGTGCGCAGCTAGGATTGATTACGCTTGCTCAATTGCGCGATGACTCGGCACCATGCGGCATGGCGCCGGTTCCGGCGCGGCTTGGGCAACATCCATTCACCAATGCCGCCTGGAGGCCATCATGGCAAATCTCACCCGTTTCGATCCCCTGAGTTTCGACGAACCTTTCGAAAATTTCGTGCGTAATTTCTTTTGGAAACCGGTCGCGCTGGAAGCATCCAAGTCGATGCAGATCAAGCTCGACGTCAAGGAAGACGACAAGAATTACACCGTACGTGCCGATCTGCCGGGCGTGGAAAAAGAAGATATCAAGGTCTCGGTCGACGGCAATCAGGTGACGATCAGCGCCGAAACGAAAAAGGAATCGGAAGAAAAGAAGGACGGCGATTACGTGCATCGCGAACGCTATTACGGCAGCGCCTATCGGAGCTTCACGCTGGCGCAGGCTGTCGACGAAGCCGGCGCGCAGGCCTCATACCGCGACGGCGTGCTGGAGCTGGTGCTGCCCAAGCGCAGCAATGGCCAGACCAAGCAGTTGACGATTCAGTAAGCCGCCTGAATGCTCGGCCGGCCCTGCCGCGCGGCAGGGCCACGGCGGTTCAGGCGAGCACCGAGCGCAGGCCGTCGATGTCGACGATACGGATGAGCTTTTGCTGCAATTCGATGAAACCGGCATCCTGAAAACGCGAGAAAATCCGGCTCACGGTTTCCATTTTCAAACCCAGATAATTGCCGATTTCCTCGCGCGTGACGCGCAGGTGAAATTCCCTGGACGAATAGCCACGCTCGGTCAGGCGGTCCGACAGATCGAGAATGAACGAGGCCAGCCGCTCCTCGGCGCGCATATTGCCCAACACCATCAGCAGCCGGCGTTCGCGTGCGATCTCCTCGCCCAGGAACTGGTGAACCATATGCTGGATCCCCGGGATGTCGTGGCACAAGGCTTCCAGGCGATGGAACGGGATCACGCAAACCTGGCTGTCTTCCAGCGCGATGGCGTCGCACGCGTGCTTCTGCATGCTCAGGCCATCGAGTCCGAGCAACTCGCCGGCGATCTGAAAACTCATGACCTGCTCGCGCCCGTCGGGATTGAACAGCAGGCTCTTGAACGACCCGGCGCGTACCGCGTAGATATTCTCGAACGGGTCGTCGGTCCGGTACAGCGCGTGGCCGCGGCGCACGGTGCGGCGCACCGACACGACCGCATCGAGTTTTTCGATGTCTTCGCGGCTGAGCCCTTCGGGCAGGCAAAACGCGCTCAACAGGCACGACGTGCAGCGCAGCGCGGCTGCCGTCTCGGAGGCCGGGTGCAGGTGATGAATCTGCCGCACCGGCAGGCTCGTCAAGGTTGCTTTCGCGGGGCACGGCAGGGGGGCGGAGGTCGCGGGCAGACGCATGGTGATTTCCTGCGAGGTCGAGATAATCATGCGTCAAGTATCGGCAAAGCCCGCCGCAAAATCCATTGGCAAGCTGCCCGATTCGCTATCGGTTCACACCTACAGCTGTAAGCCGACGACTACGACTTTAGGATGATCGCGGCCGGCGCGGCAGCCGCATGGCCGCTAATTGGCGGGTTCGCCGTCGTCGTTGAGAAAATGGTGCCGGATCGCGTACTGCACCAGTTCGGTCTGGTTCTGCAGCTGCAGTTTCTGGAACACGCGCGCCTTGTAGGTACTGACTGTTTTGGTGCTCACGCATAACTGTTCGGCGATTTCCGAGATGCTGCGGCCCTCGGCCAATTGCAGGAACACCGCGAATTCCCGGTCGGAGAGCTGGCGGTGCGGCAATTCGTCGCTGTTGCTGCTGCGAAAATCGAGGGCGATCTTCTCGGCGATCGCCAGACTCATGTACGCCCCGCCCGTGGCGACCTTGCGCACCGCCGCGACCAGTTCGGTCGGCGCGCTTTCCTTGGTCAGGTAACCGGCGGCGCCAGCCTTGAGCACACGCACCGCATATTGCTGCTCGCCATGCATGGTCAGCACCAGAATCGGCACTTTAGGAAATTCTTCCTTGATCTGCTTGATCAATTCGATGCCGCTGCGTCCCGGCATCGACATGTCGAGCAGCAGCACGTCCCAGGTCCCGCGGCGCAATTGCGCGATCACCTCGGCGCCGTTGGACGCCTCGCCGTCGACGCTCAACCCATCGGCCATGCCCAGAATCTGCTTCAAGCCTTCGCGGATGAGCGCGTGGTCGTCGGCGATCAGGATGCGCGTCATTGCGGCGCCTCGCTGGATGCTCGCGCGGCATCGACGGCCGCCTGGGGCAAAATAATATCGAGCCGGAATCCCTCGCCGGGTGCGCTGTAGACGTGCATTTCACCGCCCAGCATTCTGGCGCGTTCGCGGATGCCGATCAAACCGAACGATTTCGGCTTGCTCAACTGGTCGGTGCCCGCGCCGCGTCCGTTGTCCTGCACGCGAACCCGCCACGCCCGAGCATCGCAGCGCACGGTAATGGTGACCAGCGAGGCCTTGGCGTGGCGCGCGACGTTGGTCAATGCTTCCTGCACGATGCGAAACAGCGCGGTCGCAGTATTCTCGTCGAGATCGGCGGGGTCGTCGTGCACCCGCAGTTCCGTTTGAATGCCGTAGCGGTTGGAGAAGTCGTTGGCCAGCCACTCCAGCGCGGGAGTCAGGCCCAGGTCGTCGAGCATCACGGGACGCAGGTCGGCGGCGATGCGCCGCACTTCGCTGACGGTCGCGGCAATCAGCTCGTGCATGGCCGCCGTGCGCTCACGCAACGTCTTGGCATCGGGCGGCAGCATCACGTCGAGCATCGACAGATCCATCTTCAGGGCCGTCAGGCGCTGGCCGAGATCGTCGTGCAGTTCGCGCGCGATATGCATTTTCTCTTCCTCGCGAATGCTCTGGATGCGCGCCGAGAGCCTGGCCAGCTCATTTCGCGAGTCCTGCAGCGCCTGCTCGGCCTGTTGCCGGTCGGTGATGTCGCGCAGCAGTACCGTGTAGAGCTTACCCTGAGCATCGCGGTTTTGCGAGATCGAGGCCTCCACCGGAAATTCCTCGCCGTTGGCGCGCAGGCCCCACAAGGGCCGACCCGGCCCCATTTGCCGCTCGGAGACGCCCGTCTTGCCGAAATTTTCGATATGCCGCTCGTGGATGTTGCGGAACCGTTCCGGAATGAAACGATTCAACGGCGTACCGATTGCCTCCATGGCCGAGCACAGGAATATGCGTTCGGCCATCGGGTTGAAAATCACGATATTGTACTGCTCGTCGACGGTGATGACCGCCTCCATCGCCGACTGGATGATGCCGTAAAGCCGCGACTCGTTTTGGCGCAGATCGGCCGACATGCGCTGCGCGGTGAGGCCGACGTCGATGCGCATGCGGGCCAGCGAGAGCAGGCTCCAGAGCAACAGCAACGATAGCGCGACGCCGCCGATCAGCACACTGCGCGCCCAGCCGATGCCTTGCATCACGTCGAAATTACCGTTGGTCGTATAGATCAGCAGCAGCGAGCGGCCGTCGACCGCGACTTTCTCGCTGCGGCTCAATGCGTCGGCCTGATCCTCGAGGCCATCGCGCGAGCCTTGCCGGCTGTCGAACAGCGTTACCGGCGGCGAGGCGGTCACATCCTGCACGGTGAGGTCGATGTCGCGCAATAGATCGGGGGCGGCGGCCGTCAGCAATGCATCGAGGCGAATCACTGCATAAACATAGCCGCTGGCCGGCTGCCGTGCGGGCGAGCCCAGCAGGGAGGCCGAGCCGGCCGGATAGACCGGCATCGCCAGACGCATGATCGGACGGCTCGTCTGGCCGCCGGTATCCGGTGAGGGCGGCAGCATCAGCATGACACCCGGTGTTGCCTCGCGCGGCAACACCGCGGCGTCGCGCAGCGGCTGCCCCAGCAGCCTGGCGTTGTCGCCGTTATATGGAAACACCGCGCTGACCACGGCTTGGCTTGGCGGCTCCGCCTGGACAAATGCCAGCGTTTCCAGGCCGGGCAGCGATCCGTCGAGTCCGAGACTGCGATCGTAGGCCTGCCAGGCGTCCTGCGTCGGACGAGTGGTTCCCGCGCGAATCGCGGCGGCGCGCAGCGTCTGCTGGTAGTCGACCAGCAAGTGGCGCAGGCTGCGGGAAATCAGCACAGTTTGCCCGTAGAAGTGGCGTTGGGCGCTTCGTTGATCGCTGGTGCGCATGCCCAGCCAGATCGAGGCTGTGCCGAGCAGCGACACCCCGAAGACCAGCCAAGCAATCGGGATGGGCCAGCGAATCAATATTTTGTGCAACCCCGAGGAATTCGGCGCTGGCGACGTCGTTCTAGGCATTGCGTGGGGGCCGGGGATTCAAACTTTCATCATTTCAGCATGTTTTACTGAAGTTGGCTACTGTTACCGGCTGAAGCTGGTCCAGTAACTCACGGCCAAGCCCAACCAGGCGGCTATCACGACCAGCAAAAGCCCTGGTATCACCCGAAGCACGAAGCGGCGGTCACCGCTGATTGCGGCGGCGGCGCATTTCGATACGGTGTTGCTCGAAAAACCCGCCAGGATCGGCACGGCAGTCGCTGCAATGTCGAGTTTGCCGTCGGCAGCCATCGACGCGACCGTGGCTGCCACCGAATGGGCATCGGTGAAGCCCCCGGCGGCAGCCGCGAAGAGTACGCCGCGGCTGCCGAACCACGCTGCCAATGCGCCGGACAGCAACATAATGACGGCCATCGTGGCCGACAGCAGCAGCGCTTTGCGCACATCCAGGGCCCCGCCGGGCTCGAGCCTGGCCCCAGGCGGCGGCGCGGCAGCCGGCTCGGCATGGTCCGGCCAGACGATCGTGGCGCCGGCGTAAGCCACCGACGCCAGGGTCGCCAGCCCCAATGGCCACGCCAGCGCGATCATGGTAGGCAGATCGATGATCGCGATGACTGCGCTCAACTGGCAGGTGGTTGCCACCGTCGACAGAACGGCGCCGGTCGCCGCCGGCCGCGACTGCGCCGGGTGCACGAGCGCATGCGAGCCCATCGCGCTGATGGTCGCCACGCTCGACACCATGCCGGAGAACAGCCCCGTCAGCGGCAAGCCCAGGCGAGGTCCGGCCATGCGCTGAACCACGCGGCCCAATAGCCCGGTGGCCATCATCAGTACCGCGAAACGCCAGATATTGCGCGGATTGAGCGCGCCAAACGGATCGATCGGACGATTGGGCAGCAGCGGCATGACGACCAGCACCGCCGCGCTCAGAATCAGCACGTTGGTCAGTTCCTCTTCGCTGAGCACGCGCGAGACGAAATGATGCATTTGTCCTCGCGCCGCCAGCACGATCGCCACGCACACCGCCAGACCGGCGGCGAGCGGGGCCTGGCGCGGAGTCAGGGCGCCGAGCAAACATGTCAGCAGCAATGCGAACTCGGTGGTCAGGCCCGGGTCTTCATGCGTTTGCTTGACGTAGGCGGCAGTCAGCAGACTGGCCATCGCGACGATCAGCGCCGCCAGCAGCACGCCGGAGTCGACCAGCGTCGCCAGGGTGCCGAGCAGGGCGGCGATGGTGAAGGTGCGGATCCCCGCCGGCCCTCGCATGGGACCCGCGCCTTTGCGGCGCTCGCGTTCGGCACCGATCAGCAGACCGATCCCGATCGACGTTGCGAGCGCCGTCAGTGTGTCGCCCATCGAACCCATGCCCCCTCCCATGCGCCGCCGTGGGCGGGTGTTGTCGGTCGGCGGCGCCGGGCGCGACTCAATGCGACATCAAGGTGGGCACGGTCATGCTTTGCAGCAGAGTGCGCGTGACGCCGCCCAATACCAGTTCCTGAATGCGCGAGTGCCCATAGCCGCCCATCACGATCAGATTGGCGCTTACGTCGGCCGCACGCGACAGCAGCAGATCGCCAGTCTTGACGTCGTTATTGCCAGACGAAGCGCTGACCTCGACGTTCACCCCATGGCGGGCGAAGTACGTCGCAATGTCGGCGCCCGGCAACGCGCCATAGTCGCGCGTGCTGTGATTGGGATTGATGCTCATCACCGTCACGCGCTTGGCCTGCTGAAGCAGCGGCAGGGCGTCGGTTCCGGCGCGCGCGGCCTCGCGCCCGACGTCCCAGGCAAACAGGATGTTGTCGAAGCGGTGCGCGACCTGACCCGCATACGGCACGACCAGCACCGGTCGGCCGCCGTCGAGTACGATGCGCTCGATGAAGTTTTCCGCCACGAAGGTTTCGTCGTCGCGCTCGTCGCGCTGGCCGACGATCACCAGATCGGCATAACGCGCCTGCACCGGCGCAATATCGTTGGCGAATTCCTGGGGCGCCCGCCATTCGGCGCTTACGCCATAGCGCTTGGTCACTTCGTCGAACATCGTCTTGGCCGATTTCTCGCGTTTCTCATGCGATTGGGCCAATTTGTCGGCGACTTCCTGCAGGTCGCCGCGCGCCATATACGGAAATCCGACCGGCAAGAAGGCCAGATACAAGCCAATCAGGTGAGCTTGATTGGCCAGCGCCATGTCGGCCGCCAGCTCGACGCGCGCCTGGCAACGCTTGCTGTTATCGATATGAACCAGAATCGTTTTGTAAGTCATGACAAAACTCCGTGAGGTTGGGTCGGTTTTTCGGTTGATTTCGGTTCATCGGAACGTACCAGCAGGACCGGGCAGTCGGCGATGCGCACCAGATGCTCGGCGACGCTGCCCAGGAAAAGGCGCCTGGCGCCGCGCCGGCCGTGCGTGCCGAGTACGATGACATCGGCCTGCCAAGCATCGCTGGCGCTCTTGATTGCGCTCGGTATGTCGCCGCCCAGGTCTCGCAAGTCGAGCAGCTTCGTTTGCGCGGTGATTCCCTGATCCTGCAGTTCGTGCTGCGCCGATGCGAGCATTTGCTTGCCCTCCTCGAGCAGCGCGCTGCGGATTGCCTCGATCTCGCTGTAGCCGCCATAGACCGTCGGGAACGATGCGACCGGATCCTCGACCACCGTCACTACGCGTACCGTCGTGCCCGGGCGGGCAATGCGGCGCACCTCCTGGAGAGCCTGGAGCGATGTCGAACTACCGTCGATTGGGAGCAGAATACGTTGATACATGATGTTTCTCGTCAAATGTTGGGAAATGGTCGGTCGTTGCCGGGGCTCGCTCACTCGAGACTCAGGTGATCGAATACGGCGGTCACGCCGGGTGCGCTCCAGGCGGCGCGCTCGGCCGCATGGCGTTCGGCGGCAGAGTGCACCTTGCCGCTCAGGGTGACCGTGCCGCCCGATATCGCCACATCGATGCGTCCCGCTTCACGTTGCGCCTGGCGCTGCAGCGCGGCGTCGATCTTGCGCTTTACGTCGTCCGGCACCACGCGCGGCTTGACCGCAATCAGGTTGGTCACCCCGGTGACGCCGCGCAATGGCTTGAGCGCCTGCTCGGCGACAAACTTCTGATAAGGCCAGTCGACTTCGCCGGTCAGCGTCAGCCAGCCGTTTTCGACCTTCAGGCCGATCGCGCCGGCCGGCAGGCTGGTATGCCACGTCAAGGCCGACAGCGCCGCGGCGGCGATGTCGGTATCGCTGCGCCGACTGTCGATGGGCAGCTTGACGGTAATCTCGACGATCACCGCCTTGACACCCGAGACGCGCTGCGCCGCTCGCTCGGCCGCATGCTTTTCGACGAAACTCGCAACGTGCCCGGCCAGCGTGACGATGCCGTCTTTGACTTCGACGCCGATCTCGGTGGCGTTCACCGAGGGCTCCCAGGCGAGTTCTTCCATCACATCCTGCTGCAATTGGGCATCCGTTTTCATTTCGACCTCCATGCGCACAACCCCGCGGGTTGCATGCCTGCCGCCGGCACACTCGGCCTGGGCAAGGCATGACCGTTTGAGCCCCACTATATGCGCGAGCGCGGTGCGGCTGGGCGGAATCAGCAGGAGGCTTGACGAATATCAACCCACGCCGGGCTCGCCGGGCCTGACACGGCGAGGCCATGCCGCACCCGGATCGATGACCTAGATCAAGCGTCGCGCCGGTATCGCTGACTACCCTATATCCATCTGTCCGAACTGCCTGTCCGAACCGCAGGCATCTTCCCGATTTCCATCATGAACGTCATGAGCGAGTCTTACGATTGCGTTGCAACACCGGGCGCGGCGATACCGTCGGGCTCGACCGCCGCCTCGCATCGGCTGCCGGTCAGGCTGCTGGGAATCGACACGGGCGGCGAGGCGCTCGTCTACCTGCGGCGCGACGCGCCCATCTTTGAAGCCGCGGGGCTCGCTGCACCCAAGCGCGTGGCGGTAAGCAACGGCGCGCGCCATATCGTCGCCACGCTTTACCTGGTCAGCGCCCATTGGCTCGAGGACAATGCGATCGGGCTGAGCAGCCGTGCGCGCGATCTGCTGGCAGTCGACGACGGCGATTGGGTGGAGCTCGGATATCTGCCGGCCCTCGAATCGTTCGAGCAGGTCCGTTGCAAACTCGCGGGCCAGCCGTTCGTCGCCGAGCAGCTCGTCGGGATCATGAGCGATGTCGCCGGTGGGCAATACGCCGACATTCATATCGCCTCGTTTCTAGCGGCCTGCGCAGGCGGGCATTTGAATATCGGCGAGATCACCGCGCTGACCCTCGCCATGGCGCAAACCGGGCAGCGACTGCAATGGCCGACGCCGGTGGTGCTCGATAAGCACAGCATCGGCGGAATCGCCGGCAACTGCACGACCCCGATCATCGTTGCGATCGTCAGCGCGCATGGCCTGACCATGCCCAAGACGTCGTCGCGCGCAATCACGTCGCCGGCCGGCACGGCCGACACGATGCAGACCATGGCCCCCGTCGATCTCGATCTGGCGCATATGCGCCGGGTCGTCGACGAGGTCGGCGGCTGTGTGGTGTCGAGCGACGGGCTGGGTCTGTGCCCGGCCGACGAGGCATTGATCCGCATCGAGCGGTCGCTGGAACTGAGCAGCGACGCGCGATGGATCGCCTCGATTCTGTCGAAAGCGCTGACTGCCGGGGCCACCCACGTGGTGGTCGACGTCCCGGCAGGCCAAACCGCCGCGATTCGTTCGCGCGAAGCCGCCGTGCGGTTGATCGCTCAACTCGGCGCGGTCGGCGGTGCGCTTGGAATGCAAATCCTCCCGCAGATTGCCGACGGCAGCCAGCCTGGCGCACGGGGTATCGGGCCCGCGCTGGAGGCCCGCGACGTCCTGTCGGTGTTGCAAGGCGAGCCGGATGCACCGGTCGGTTTGACCGAGCGCGCCGTGGAGATTGCCGGCACGCTGCTCGAACTCGGCGGCAGGGCGGTGGTCGGCGAGGGTGCCGGCCTGGCCCGCAAAACGCTGGAGGCCGGTCTGGCCTGGCAACAGTTCCAGCGCATCTGCAATGCGCAGGGCGGCATGCGTGAGCCGCGTTGCGGCCGGTATTCCCATACCGTGAGTGCCGCCCATGCCGGGCACGTTTCCCACGTCGACAACCGCTGCCTGAACCGCATTGCCAGAATGGCCGGCGCGCCGGGCGCGCCGGGCGCCGGCATGACCTTCGTGGCGCCGCTGGGCACGCAGGTGGCCGCGGGCGACCCGCTGTTCACGATTTACGCGCAAAGCGCGGGGGAATTGTCACATGCGCTGGCCTATGCTCAGCAGCATCCTCAGGTCATTGTCATCGAGGCGATCTGAGGCGTTGCGACGACATTGCCCATATCCCTCTCATCAAGGAGCACATCATCATGGTTCAACGTATCGCAGTGGTTACCGGTGGCATGGGCGGGTTGGGCGAGGCGATCAGCCTGCGCCTGGCCGATGCCGGCATTTCGGTAGTAGTGACCTATTCGCCGCACAACACGCAGCCGGACGCGTGGCTTGCCGCCATGGAGGCCAAGGGCAAGCACTTTCGCGCCTATGAAGTCGACGTCGCCGACTATGCATCGTGCCAGCAGTGCGCGGAAAAGATCCTGGCCGAGGTCGGCGCCGTCGATATTCTGATCAACAACGCCGGTATCACGCGCGATCTGACTGTCAAGAAAATGCAGAAACCCGATTGGGACGCGGTGCTGCGCACCAACCTGGATTCCGTATTCAATATGAGCAAACCCTTTTGCGAGGGTATGGCGCAGCGCGGCTGGGGCCGCATCGTCAATATCTCATCGGTCAATGGCAGCCGCGGCGCCTTCGGGCAGGCCAATTACGCGGCGGCCAAGGCGGGCATGCACGGTTTCACGAAAGCATTGGCGCTGGAGCTCGCCCGGCACGGCGTGACTGTCAATACTGTCTCGCCCGGTTACCTGAGCACCAAAATGGTGACTGCGGTGCCGCAGGAAATTCTCGAAACGAAGATCATCCCGCAGATTCCGGTCGGCCGGCTCGGCAAGCCTGCCGAGGTCGCTGCGCTGATCGCCTTCCTGGTGTCGGACGACGCGGCATTCGTCACCGGTGCGAATCTCGCGATCAATGGCGGCATGCATATGCAATAGGGTATCGACGCAAGCGCATCGCATCGCATCGGGGAATTTTTTTTGACTTTCATCAAACGTACATGCGAATTAGCAACTATTCTGATGAGGTCAATTGAATCTGCTGCTTTTCCCACTCTTGGGCAGTCGGCCTGCTTAATCGCGTAACCGCCGTGCGGTCCACTTCAGGAGAGATATCATGACTATGGATGCAAATATCGGCGTCGCGCTATGCAAGGTCAATGCGGGCCTGGGCCTGAACGCGCGCAAGATCATGCTCGAAAATATCGAGCGTTTGCGCACGCTGCAGCTCAAGGCAGATGGAGAGTTGCTGGAGGCCACCCGCAAGGCATCCGAAGCGCTCGGCAAGGCCGACGACATCGGCGGGCTGGTCGCCTGTCAGAATCAGATCGTCAAGGATCAGCTGGCGCTGCAGAGCCAGTATTGGCGCGATATGTTCGCCACCATCAGCGAGAGCCAGGCCGCGCTGTTCGACAGCCTGAAAGACTTGTCGAGCCAGTGGCAAAAAAGCTGCGCCGAGGCGATCGGCCAGGGCAGCTTGCCCAGCAGCCAGGAAATGCCGCTGCAGAACTGGATCAAGTCAATGACCGATGCTGCCACGGCAACTTTCGACTCGGTCTCCGACGCCACGCGCCAGGCGGTCGAAACGGCCAATGCGAATTTGCTGGCCTCGCATGCCGAAGCCAGCAAATCCGGCAATTCAAAAAGGGCGGCCAGATAGGTCGACAGCGCCGCGCCGCCGTGCCTGGCGGCGGCCGCGTGACCGCACTCTTCAGGGTTGGTCCGACTTGGGGCGCGGTCTGAAAGAGATACGGGGTTGGCACGTGCCGGCGCCGCCGTCAGGCGGGCGCCGGTTTTTTTTATGCGCACCGGCAGGCACAAAAAAGCCCGCCGAAGCGGGCAAGACTACCGTCGTCATCTGCACAGGAGCGGGGCGATGCACCCAATGCAGAAGACCGTTTCAGGATAGAGCGCTAGCCGGTCAATATTTTTGACATTCGTCAATGGAATGACACGAGGGGGCTCGTGCGGCTCACTCCAGCACCAGGTGATCGATGACCGCCGTGACGCCCGGCGAGCCCCAGGCGACGCCCTTGGCAGCTTCGCGTTCGGCCGCCGACTGGACTTTGCCCGATAACGTGACAGTGCCTTCGTTGACCGACACGACGATTTGCCTGGCTTCCCGGTGAGCGCGCCGCTCGAAGGCCGCATGAATTTTCTGCTGCAAGTCGGACGGCGCCACATAGGACTTGAGCGTGACCATGTTGCTCACGCCGTTGACGCCCTTGAGGTAGCGCACCGCGCGCTCGGCCGCGGCCCGCTGGTAGGCCCAGTCGACCTGTCCGGACAGTGTCACCCAGCCGTTGTCGACGTTGATCTTGATACGTTCGTCCGGCACGTTGGTATGCCAGGCCAGTGCATCGACCGCCGCCTTGGCGATATCGGCGTCGGCGCGCACGTGGGAAATCGGCAGCTTCACGTCGATTTCGTTGGCGACCGCCTTGACGCCGGCCACGCGCTCGGCCGCACGCTCGGCCGCGTGCTTTTCGGCAAAGCTGTTCACGTGCCCGGTCAGCATGGCCACGCTTTGATTGACTTCGACGCCGATCTGTTTTGCGTCGATCGCAGGATCCCAGTCGATCTCGTCGCGAACCTCCTGGCGCAATTGTGCATCGCTTTTCATCATGATCACTCTCCGTTGGGCAATACGTCCATATCAACGCATTTGCCCAATATATGCGCGGCGCGCGGCAAGCGGTTTGATGCACGTCAAGCCCCTCGACGCGGGCGGCTACGAAGCTCCGGGGCAACTTGTCGGCGGGCATTGACTATGATCAAAAGAGGCGGCAACCGCGCGGCCGATAATCTGCTGGCGAGCGGTTGATTGCCATTTCCGCCGTCAACCGGAGGGTATATGAAGATTCAGTTTCCACCGGACGAGCCGACCTACAACTGCGAAGACATGACCATCGAGTTTGTCGCCAAGGTCGACGGCCACCCGGTGACATGCGCGGTCACCGCCGAAGCGCTCGAAGACCACTTCGGGGCGGCTTCGATGCGCGTCGACGATCTGCTGCAGGCATTTCACGGCGGGCGCGCACGCATCGACGATCTCGCGCGACACTACCTTGCGATGGACGTCGGCGCGCCGGTCATCCTGCGCAGCGGGCATTTCCGCTGGAAGAATGCCCAGCCGCGCGAGCGCGACGCCTGAACTCGTACGGAGAGGATCATGCTGGCGATGCTGTTCGACGGCCGCAGCCCGGTGCTGCGCCTGACCGAATTGAGCGATCCGCGGCCCGGCACCGGGCAACTGCTGCTGGACGTGCGTGCCTGCGGCGTTTGCCGCACCGATTTGCACATTGTCGATGGCGAACTGAATCACCCGAAGCTGCCGCTGATCCCTGGGCACGAGGTGGTCGGCACGGTGGCCGGCATCGGCCAGGGCGTGAGCGGCTTCGAGCTCGGCGACCGCGTCGGCGTGCCGTGGCTGGCTCATACCTGCGGCCATTGCCGCTATTGCCTGAGCGGCGCGGAAAACCTTTGCGACCATGCCGAATTCACCGGCTATACCGTCAATGGCGGTTATGCGACCCGCGCGGTGGCCGACGCGCGATACTGCTTTCACTTGCCGCAGCGCTACACCGATCTGACGGCCGCGCCGCTGCTGTGCGCCGGCCTGATCGGTTATCGCACGTTGCGCATGGCGGGCGACGCGCGCAACGTTGGACTCTACGGCTTCGGTGCGGCCGCGCATATCGTCGCTCAAATTGCCCGGCACGAGGGGCGTCAGGTATTCGCCTTTACGCGCCCCGGCGACGGTGCCGCGCAGGCGCTGGCACGGCGCCTGGGCGCAGTATGGGCCGGCGGCAGTGACCAGCCGCCCCCGGAGGCGCTCGACGCGGCCTTGCTGTTCGCGCCGGTCGGCGCGCTGGTGCCGCTCGCGCTCGGTCACGTCAGAAAGGGCGGCATCGTCGTGTGCGGCGGCATCCACATGAGCGATATTCCTGCGTTTGCCTATGAACGTCTGTGGGGCGAGCGGCGCATTTGCTCGGTGGCCAACCTGACCCGCACCGACGGTATCGCGCTGATGCGCCTGGCCGCTCAGATACCGCTCGAGATCGAGGCAACCGGGTATGCATTGGAGCTCGCCAACGAAGCGCTGAACGATCTGCGCGCGGGGCGCATCACCGGCGCCGCGGTGCTGCAAATGCCATGAGCCGACATGCCGGCGCGCCAGCGGGCATGCCGCGCCAGCGTGTTGAATACGGTTGAAATTACTGCGCTTGACGCAGATCATGGCAAACCTGGCGGCTTCGGCGATCATTCATCACAAGGGCGAATTTCCGCCCGGTCAGTCCAAGCCACGAGAGCTGCCATGCTGTACAAAAATATTTGCGTTCATCTTGACGACAGTCCCCATTGCCAGCAACGGCTGACCTTGGCGGCAAAACTTGCGGCGCAGCACGACGCTCGCCTCACCGGGCTCTATCTCGTGTCGCCGGTGCGAGAGGTGGTGTTCGCGGCCGACATGGCCGTGTCCGTGCCGCTCGGTGGATCCGACACCAGCCACGGGGGGCCGCACGAAATCAGCATGAAGGAACGATTCATCGCGCAATGCGAGCGCGTCGACGTGCGTTATACCTGGAGCGCGCCCGAAGGCGTCGCCGCGCAAGCGGCGTTGCATGCGGCGCGCAACGCAGATCTGCTGATCGCACGCCAATACGACCCGGACGACGCGCATGCCGGACTCGACATGAATGCGCTCGAGACGGTGGTTTTCTCGTCGGGCGTGCCGGTGCTGATCGTCCCGACCCGGGTTACGCTGCCGGAACGCCTGGACCGCGTGCTGATTGCCTGGAACGACAGCCGTGAAGCGCGTCGCGCCGTCGCCGACGCGTTGCCGCTGCTGCTGTGCGCCTCCGAGGTAACGATCCTGGAAATCAATCGTCCCGAGACAGGCGGCGAGTCGTCGGCCGAGGCCCTGGCCGGCTTGCTGGCGTGTCACCAGATCACCGCGCAGACCCGTCGTTTCGACGAGGACACCGACAGCAGCGACGGCGTGCTGCTGCTCTCGCAAGCCGAGGAAATGGAAGCCCATCTGGTGGTCATGGGCGCGTATGGCCACGGCCGCCTGCGCGAGTTGATGCTCGGCGGCGTCACCCGCACTATGCTGCGCTACATGACCACGCCGATCCTGATATCGCACTGAAGGACCGACGCATCGAAATCGGGTCGCACACAAAAAAATCGCCGCAGGTCTTTGCGGCGATTTTTTTATCCGGCGCGCAGCCTGGAAAGTGGAACCGTCATGGCGTGATGATCACTTTCAGCGCCTGAGTGGCGGCGGCCTGGCCGAAGGTGCGGTAGGCCTCGAGTGCTTCGTCCAGCTTGAAGCGATGGGTAATCAGCTTGAGCGGATCGAGCTTGCCGGCCTGCACGGTCTTGAGCAGCATCGGCGTGGAGGCGGTATCCACCAGACGCGTGGTGATCGCGATATTCCGATCCCACAACTTCTCCAGGTGCAAATCCGCCTTGACGCCATGCACGCCGACATTGGCGATTACACCGCCCGCCGCGACGATTTCCTCGCACAATTGAAAGGTAGCCGGCACGCCTACCGCCTCGATCGCGGTATCGACGCCCGCGCCGCCGGTCAGGCGTTGAATTTCCTTGAGCGGATCGGTTTGATCGGGGTCGATCGTAGCGCTCGCGCCGAACCGTCGCGCCACCTCGAGCCGCGAGGTGTCGCGGTCGATCACGATCAACTGCGCCGGCGAGTAGAACTGGGCGGTCAGCAGCGCAGCCAGCCCGATCGGCCCGGCGCCGACGATTGCCACCGTGTTGCCTGGCTGCACCTTGCCGTTGAGCACGCCGCACTCGAAGCCGGTCGGCAGAATATCGCTGAGCATGACCAGCGCTTCTTCGTCCGCGTTGGGTGGAATCCGGTAGAGGCTCGTGTCGGCGTGAGGAATGCGAACGTATTCCGCCTGCGTGCCGTCGATGCGGTTGCCGAGAATCCAGCCGCCGGTCTCGCAATGCGAATACATGCCCTTGCGGCACGCCGCGCATTTGCCGCACGACGAGATGCACGAGATCAGCACCGGGTCGCCCGGCATGAACGCCGTGACGCCGGTGCCGACCTGTTCGACGATCCCGACCCCCTCGTGTCCGAGTATGCGCCCCGGTGCGCAGGTCGGGACGTCGCCTTTGAGAATGTGCAGATCGGTGCCGCAAATGGTCGTTTTGGTGACCTTGACGATGGCGTCGGTCGCCGCGTAAAGCTCGGGGTGAGGGCGCTCTTCCAGGGCGAGTTCGCCTGGGCCTCGATAGATCAATGCTTTCATCATAACCTCGTCCTCCCGGCTGGGAGCATGGATGCGTTGAAGGGCTTGTGTGGGCAACTACGGAAAAAGCATGGCAGGTGCAGTCGCCGGCGTTTTGACAAAACGCAAACGATAGGCAAGCGCCTTTGCCGGGGACGGCCGGGATTAATTCGCGTTATTTGACCAATGTCATAAGGGGCGCGATTGCGTTGCCCTATAAAGGAATCAAACAGCGATACCGAATAACTCCCGATGGAGCAAACTGGCATCGTATCCGCCCCGTCCGACCGGTCTTTCAGCCATGCTCATACCTACCCAGATCATTTTTCGCAACATTCCCAGCTCGGACGCGGTCAGCGCCGAGGTGCTCAAGCAGCTCGACAAATTGCAGCGTTCCCGCCAGGAGATCCTTGGCTGTCACGTAACCATCGAAGCGCTCGAAAAGCACCAGCATCAGGGAAGGCAGTATCAGGTCAGGGTGCATTTGACGATGGCCAACGGCACGGCGGCCATCACGCGCGAGTATGCTGACGAAGACGCTTACGTCGCGGTGCGCGGTGTGCTCGAGGCCATTTCGCGCGACTTGACCGAAAAACGCCGGGCGCGCGTGCGCTCGCGCAGGGCGAGCCCGCGCGTTGCAGCGAGCGAGCAGGGCGATATCGCCACACTGGACATGCCTGGAGGTTGACAGATGACGTCCATCACCCAGCACTACAAGGGTTATCTGATCCGCGCGCAGGCCTGTCTGGTCGGGCGCGGCGGGCCTCGGCGCCCGTCATACACGCGTCGTTACGTGCCCAGAGCGGTGGTGCGCGCCTGCCTCGACAAGCTGGAGCAGACGCAGGAGCAATGGCTGGAGATCGGCCCGCACGAAGCGCCGGACGACAATCCCTACCGGACGATGCAACGGGCAGTGCAATATGCCCGACAGTATATCGACGCACTCGACGACGAACTGTCGGGCTTGCGCGCCAGGCAAAACGACGCTCGGATCTGTTATTTGACACACACGTCGATCTAGCCGGGCAACTCGTTCAGCAGGCCGGTGCTTGGCGGCGCTCGGCGCGCCATTGCTCGATCAGTTCGAACACGGCCATGCCGGAGAGCATCGCTGCGACGAACACCCATGCTTTCGCGTAACCGGCGCCAAGAGCGACCAGCGCCGGGCCCGGGCAAAATCCGGCCAGGCCCCAGCCGATGCCGAAGGCTGCGCTGCCCAGCACCAGGCGCACGGTAATGCCGTTGGTGATCGGCAAGGCCAGCGGCCGCCCGAGCAGCGTTTGCTTGCGGCGCAGCGCTACCGCAAAGGCGACGCTGCCCACGGCGATCGCGCCGATCATCACGAAGGCCAGCGACGGGTCCCAGGTCCCGGTGATGTCGAGAAACCCTTGCACCTTGGCAGGATTGGCCATGCCCGATGTCAGCAGACCAAAGCCGAACAACAAGCCGGCAATCAATGCACTGATGACGATCATTTCAACCTCCCAGGACATGCCGTTGCACAAAGACGGTCAGCCCGCCGGCGGCCATGAAGGTCAGCGTCGCCACGATCGAGCGCAACGATCCGCGCGACATGCCGCACACACCATGCCCGCTGGTGCAGCCGCCGGCGTAGCGCGTGCCGAGCCCGACCAGGAACCCGGCGGCCAGCAGCGTGCCCCAGCCCGCATCGATCTTGAGCGGCATGGTCGAGCCCGACAAGGCGCGCGCCAGCAGCGGCGCGCCGATCATGCCGGCCAAAAAGGCGACCTGCCAGGCCGCGTCGCCGCGCGGCCATCGCAGCATTCTGCCGAGAATGCCGCTGATGCCGGCAATGCGCCCATTGACGAGTATCAGTGTGGCGGCCGCCGCGCCGATCAGCAGTCCGCCGGCCAGGGAGGGGATGGGGGTGAAATTGTCGATATGCATTTCTTATTGGATCCTTCGGGGTTACGACGTGGGACAAAACTGCGTATAGAGCACCGCCATGACGGCGAGCGCTTCCTTGCTGACAATCGAGTAGAAAATGTTTTTGCCGTCGCGGCGGGTTTGCACCAACTCGTGCTCGCGCAGTACGCCCAGTTGCTGAGACAGCGTCGGCTGCCGGATGCCGAGGTGTTCCTCGAGTTCGCCAACACTCGCTTCGCCCTGCGAAAGCTGGCACATCAGCAACAGCCGGTCGGGATTGGCCAGCACCTTGAGCAGGCTGCACGCCTGGGCTGCGGCGGCATGCATGGCGGCGACATCGATCGTGGCACGATGTGACGACATGGAAGTTCTCCTGACAATGGTCAAACAATATATAAAATTATATACTATTATTAAATATACTTTAACTGACTCAAGGACGCGGCATGCATCCCAACGTTGAACCTTTCTTCGAACCGGTGACCGGCACGGTAACTTATGTCGTGTGGCAGGACGGGCGCAAGGAATGCGCGATCATCGACTCGGTGCTCGACTACGATCCCAAGGCCGGACGCACCACGACCGCGAGCGCCGATCGGGTGATCGCCTTCGTTGGCCAGCACGCACTGCAAGTGCAGTGGATTCTCGAGACCCACGCGCATGCCGACCATCTGTCGGCCGCGCCGTACCTGCGGCGCGCCCTGGGCGGCAAGATCGCCATCGGCAGCCGGATTCGTACCGTGCAGAGCGTGTTCAAGACGCTGTTCCATCTGGAGCCGGCGTTCAGCGCCGACGGATCCCAGTTCGATCGGCTGCTCGACGATGGCGAGACCTTCGCGATCGGCGATCTGGAGGGCAGGGCGATTGCCGTGCCCGGACATACCCCGGCGGATGTCGCATACCAGATCGGCGATGCGGTGTTCGTTGGCGACACGCTGTTCATGCCGGACGTGGGCACCGCCCGCTGCGATTTTCCGGGGGGCGACGCCCACGCGTTATATCAGTCGATTCGAAAGCTGCTGGACATGCCGGCGCAGACCCGGCTGTTCGTGTGCCACGACTACCCGCCGGCAGGACGGGACCCGGCATGGCAGGCCACTGTCGCGGCACAACGCCAAAGCAACATCCACATGCACGACGGGGTGAGCGAGGCCGAGTTCGTCGCGATGCGCGAAGCGCGCGACAAAACGCTGGCGATGCCGGTGTTGATTCTGCCGGCGATCCAGGTCAACATCCGCGCCGGGGAGTTTCCGCCCCCCGAAGCCAATGGCACGTCATACCTCAAGATTCCGCTGAACGTGCTGTAAGGGCGCGTCGCCGCCCTCGCGCCGGAGCGCATTGACATTTGTCAAGACGCCCGCCGCAATGCTCGCGTAAGGTGTTGGCAAGTTTTGCAACATTTTTTCATTGGAACGCGAGACAGTCCATGAAGCACCTGATGGTTGCGACCGACGGGTCGGCCAGCGCCGACCGCGCCGTCGACGAAGCCGCCAGGATGGCGAAGCAGTCCGGCGCTGATCTGCTGATCGTCCACGTCATCGGCGGATATGGTTTGCCCGGCACCGTGCTGGAGCGCTTCACGCTGCCCGAGCATACGTGGTTCGACGAACTGCTCGATACTTACTCGGCGCAGGTGCTTACCCAGGCGAAGGCGCGGGCACAGGCCCTGGGCGTGCCGGATGCACGCCTGGCCTCGTATCGCGGCGAGATCGTGCCGGCGATTCTGCAGGCAGCCCAACAGCAGCATATCGACGCCATCGTCGTCGGCCGGCGCGGCACGGGACACATGAGCTCGCTGCTGCTCGGCAGCACCGCGCAAAAACTCGTGAGCCTGTCGCCCTGTGTGGTGACCGTGGTGCCCTGAGCGCCCGGTGCCCGACCTGCGTTCCCTTGGCCCGGCGCTCGGGACGACGCCCGGCCCGGCTCGGCGGCGGCACGGTGTTGCCATCGCCACCCCCCCTGCCCACGAGTACGGTCATGACATTGATTGAGAACAAGACGTTCGATGAACTGTTGCCAGGCGCGTCGGCGCAGCTCGTGCGCACATTGACGCATCAGGACATCGAACTTTTCGCGCTGATGTCCGGCGACGCCTGCCCGGCGGGCATGGACGATGTGCTTTCCAGCAGCGATCTGTTCCATCAGAGCGCCGCGCACGGCATGTGGGCCGCGGCGCTGATTTCGACAGTGCTGGGCACACAGTTGCCCGGCCCGGGGATGACCTACGTCGATCAAACGTTGCATTTTCATCGCCCGCTCGCGTTGGGGGACACGCTGACCGTGACAGTGACTGTCGGCGACAAGGACACCGCCACGCGTCGCGTGACGATGGCGTGCCGCGTCTCGAATCAGTGCGACGACGACGTCGTGACCGGCACGGCCGAGGTGATTGCGCCGGCCGAAAAAATCTCGCGTATGCGTGCCGCTTTGCCGCAGGTCGTCCTGCAGGAAAAAGGGCGCCGCTACCATCATCTGATCGAGATGGCGCAAGGTCTCGAACCGCTGCAGACCGCCGTGGTCGATCCAACCGACTCGGTATCGCTGCTCGGCGCCGTGGAAGCCGCCCGCGCGGGTCTGATCGTACCGCTGCTGGTGGGCCCGGAGGATGGTATTCGTGCGGCCGCCGCGCAAGCGCGGCTCGATCTCGGCGGCTACGAAATCGTGCCGAGCGGGCCGGGCGCCACGGCCGCCGCGCGCGCGGTCGCGCTGGTGCGCGCGGGCCGGGCCGAAGCTTTGATGAAAGGCGCGCTGCACACCGATGCGTTGATGCACGCGGTAGTCGACGCTGCCGGCGGGCTGCGCACCGAACGGCGTTTGAGCCACGTTTTTGCGATCGACGCGCCAGGGTATCCGCGGCCCTTGTTCGTGACCGATGCCGCGATCAATATCTACCCCACGTTGGCGGACAAACGGGACATCATCCAGAACGCCATCGATCTGACCCATGCGCTGGGTATCGCCGAGCCGCGTGTGGCGATTCTGTCGGCAGTCGAAACGGTCACGGAGAAAATTCGCTCGACGCTCGACGCGGCGGCATTGTGCAAAATGGCCGACCGCGGCCAAATCACCGGCGGCATTCTCGACGGGCCGCTGGCCTTCGACAACGCCGTCTCGCTGGCGGCGGCCAAAACCAAGCACATCGTGTCGCCCGTGGCTGGGCGCGCCGACATCTTCGTCGTGCCCGATCTGGAGGCCGGTAATATGCTTGCAAAGCAACTGGAGTATCTTGCCCAGGCCGAAGTCGCCGGCATCGTGCTGGGCGCGCGCGTGCCGATCGTTCTGACCAGTCGTGCCGACAAAACGCTGGCCAGGCTCGGCTCGTGCGCGATTGCGCTGTTGCTGGCGCGCCATAACGCGGGAGTCCGCTCGTGACAGACGTCATCCTGGTACTTAACGCCGGCTCGTCGAGCATCAAATTTTCTGTGTTTGCCGCGCATGAACAGCCGAGCCGGCAAGGCCTGATCTGCGAGGGGGAGTGCGACGGCATTGGTCACCGGGCGCATTTCGTGGCCCACGATCAGGCCGAGCAGGCGCTGGCGGACCAATACCTGGCCGAAGGCGCGACCCACGAAGATGCGTTGGCGGCCCTGTTGAACTGGCTCGAATCGCATTTTCGAAGCGATCGCCTGGTCGCCGCCGGGCACCGTGTGGTGCATGGCGGCGCGCGCTACACCGCGCCAGTACGGATCGATGCGGCGGTCACTGCCGCGCTGCGTGAGCTGATCCCGCTGGCACCGCTGCATCAGCCCCATCACCTGGCAGCCATTGCCGCGCTTGCGAAGCTGCACCCGGCGCTGCCCCAAATCGCCGCATTCGATACCGCCTTTCACCATACCCAGGCGCCCATCGCCACCGCCTTCGCGTTGCCCGAGGAGCTGACGGCGCAGCACATCCGCCGCTACGGTTTTCATGGGCTGTCGTATGAATATATCGCCGGTGTGCTGCCTCGCTTTCTGGGCGCCGAGGCGGCCGAGGGGCGCATCGTGGTCGCCCATCTCGGTGCCGGCGCCAGCATGTGCGGCATGATTCGCCGCCAAAGCGTGGTGACCACGATGGGGTTCACCGCACTCGACGGCCTGCCGATGGGGCGGCGCTGCGGCAACCTCGACCCTGGTGTCGTGCTCTACCTGATGGAAGAAAAGGGGATGACGCCCGGTCAAATCCGCGATCTTCTGTACAACCATTCGGGTCTGCTGGGCGTATCCGGCATCAGCGACGACATGCGCACCCTGCAGGCCAGCGACGACCCGCGCGCGGCGCGAGCCATCGATCTGTTCGTGTACCGCATCGGCCGCGAATTGGGGTCTCTGGCCGCCGCGTTGGGCGGCCTGGATGCGCTGGTGTTTACCGCCGGCATCGGCGAGCACGCCGTCGAGATTCGGCGTCGCGTATGCCTGCAGGCTGCCTGGCTCGGGTTGCGTCTGGACGAGGCAGCCAACGAAGAGGGCGGGCCGCGCCTGACGAAGCCCGGCGGCGGTCCGTCGGCCTGGGTCATTCCCACCGACGAAGATTTGATGATCGCACGCCATACCTGGCAATTGATTTCGAATACCTAAGGAGCCGGCATGTCCGCTACGCCCCCCGACAAATCGTCCGCACTTCCCCCGAGCGCCGCACTCACCAGCGTGCCGGTATTCTGGCCGATGACAATGGCTGCGCAATTGGTCGAGCAGGGCGCGGCCATGTACGCGAAAAACCTCAAGTTCGTCGAAGAGGAAATCAGGATCCACGAGGAACTGCGGCCCAAACTCGCGACGCCGAACCGCGCACGACTCGATCTGCGCACCATGACGCTGCGCGAGTATGGCCGGCCGGGCGGCATTCCCACCCTGGTGGACGCGCCGCACGCCGGCCACACCGCCATGATTGCCGACTATCACAAAGGCCAGAGCCTGGTGGAAACACTGCTGGCCAACGGCGTCGGGCACGTCGCGCTGACCGACTGGAAATCAGCCACTGCCGACATGAAGGATCTCGAAATCGACAATTATCTGGCCGAGATCGTCGTCGCGATCGACGATCTCGGCGGTCGTGTGAATCTGGTCGGCCTGTGCCAGGGAGGCTGGGTCGCGGCGATGATCGCCGCGCGCTTTCCCGACAAGGTCAACTCGCTGGTACTGGCCGGCGCACCGATCGACACCGATGCCGGCAACGGACCGATCAAGCGCATGGTTCACCAGTCGCCACTTTCGTTCTACGAGGAATTGGTCGCCCTGGGCGGTGGCCTGATGCGCGGCAAATACATGTTGCAGGGCTGGAAAAACATGCACCCCGAGCAGCATTACGTGCAAGACCACATCGATCTGTACGAGCATATCGACGACCCGGTGTATCTTAAGAAGGAAGAGACGTTCGAGAGCTGGTATGAAAATCCGATCGATTTGCCGGGGCGCTGGTACTTGCAGGTGATCGCCGAGATCTTCAAGGAAAACCGCCTGGCCAAGGGCGAATTCGTCGGACTCGGGCGCAAGTTGAAACTGCATGACATTACGTGCCCCGCCTATTTGCTGGGCGGCCAGAGCGACGACATCACGACGCCGGAGCAGGTGCTGGGCGCGGCCAATTATCTCGGCACACCGCCCGCCGACATCGTGCAGCAAGTGGTGCCGGGCGGACACATCGGCCTGTTCATGGGAGCCCGTACGCTCAAGGAACACTGGCCGCGCGTCGCGCGCTGGATCGCCGCGCGTTGAAGATGGTCACTCATCGACAGCGTGGCACCGCCGCCCCGTTTGCGTAACGCCAAAGGATCACCCCATGGAACGAGATGTCGATCAACCCCTCGCCGGCGCGCAGGAGGATCTGAAATCGCTGGCGATGGAGGACTTGCAAAGGAAGCTCGCCTCGTCGCCCGCCGGTCTTGGCCAAATCGAAGCGAGCAAGCGGCTGGCCCAGTACGGCCCGAACGAGATCGAGGAAAAGCAAACCAACGCGCTGCTGGCATTCCTGATGTACTTCTGGGGGCCCATCCCCTGGATGATCGAAGCGGCCGTGGTCCTCTCGGCGCTGGCGCGTCATTGGCCCGACTTCGGCATCATTCTGGTTCTGCTGCTGTCGAACGCGGTAGTCGGGTTTTGGGAGGAGCATCAGGCCGGCAACGCGATCGCCGCCCTGAAAGCCAAGCTGGCACTCAAGTCTCAGGTCAAGCGGGACGGCAAGTGGAGCAGCCTGGCAGCCCGCGAACTGGTGCCAGGCGATGTCATTCACTTGCGCCTGGGGGATATCGTGCCAGCCGACGCACGCCTGCTCGATGGCGACCCGATCGAGGTCGATCAGTCCGCGCTCACCGGTGAGTCCCTGCCGGCGACCCGCGAGCCGGGCGAGGCGGTGTACTCCGGCTCGATCGTGCGGCAGGGCGAAATCGATGCGCTGGTCTACGGCACTGGCGCACGCACCTATTTCGGCAAGACAGCGCAGTTGGTGCAGGCGGCCCACCACGTCAGCCATTTTCAGCGCGCGGTATTGAGGATCGGCAACTACCTGATCGTACTGGCGGCCGTGCTGGTGGCAGTGATCATTGCGCTGGCCATATACCGTGGCGATCCGCTGCTGACCACGCTGCAGTTCGCTCTGGTGCTGACGGTGGCCGCGATCCCCGTGGCCATGCCCACCGTGCTGTCGGTCACGATGGCGGTCGGTGCGCGCCTGCTGGCCAGGCGCGAAGCGATCGTGACGCGTCTGGCGGCGATCGAGGAACTGGCCGGGGTCGACATTCTGTGCGCCGACAAGACCGGCACGCTGACGCAAAACAAGTTGACCCTGGGCGACCCGTTCTGCGTGGCGGGTGTGTCGCCCGAGCAGGTGATTCTCAACGGTGCGCTGGCCTCGCGCGCGGACAACGACGACACGATCGACCAGGCGGTACTGGGCGGTCTCAAGGATGCGCACGCCCTGCAAGGCTATCGGGTGACGCACTTTCAACCGTTCGATCCGGTGCACAAGCGCACCGAGGCTGCCATTGCAGGGCCCGACGCCCAGAGCTTCAAGGTGACCAAAGGCGCGCCGCAAGTGATCCTGGCCTTGTCGGAGAATGCCGGGCAAGTCGCCGCCGCCGTCGACGAGGCGGTCAACGAGTTCGCCAGGCGCGGCTTTCGCTCGCTCGGCGTGGCTCGCAGCGATGGGCAGGGGGCCTGGCAGTTCCTCGGGGTGCTGCCGATGTTCGACCCGCCGCGCGAGCAGGCCCGGGAAACGATTGCCACCGCCCGCCAAATGGGCGTGCAGGTCAAGATGGTGACCGGCGACCAGTTGGCAATCGCGCGCGAGACGGCCGCCAAACTGGGACTCGGCACCCATATCCTCGACGCCAGCGGCTTTGGCGATGCCAAACATCAGCAGAGCGACGCGCTGGCGCAATCGATCGAGCAGGCCGACGGCTTCGCGCAAGTGTTTCCCGAACACAAGTTTCATATCGTCGACGTGCTGCAGCAGCGCGGCCATATCACCGGCATGACCGGCGACGGCGTCAACGACGCGCCTGCGCTGAAGAAGGCCGATTGCGGCATCGCGGTATCGGGCGCCACCGACGCGGCGCGCGCGGCAGCCTCGATCGTCCTGATGACGCCGGGTCTGTCGGTCATCATCGACGGCATCCAGGAGAGCCGGAAGATATTCCAGCGCATGAGCAACTACGCGATCTATCGCATCGCCGAGACCTTGCGTGTGTTGCTGTTCATGACGCTGGCGATCCTGATTTTCAACTTCTACCCGCTCACGGCGGTGATGATCGTGATGCTGGCATTGCTCAACGATGGTGCGATTCTGTCGATCGCCTATGACAACGTGCGATACAAAAACCAGCCTGAGGCCTGGAACATGCGCGTGGTTCTGGGGATCGCCACGGTGCTCGGGGTGATCGGGCCGATCGCGGCATTCGGGCTGTTCTATCTGGGCGATCGTGTCTATCACCTCGATCGCCCGCACGTCCAGACACTGATGTATCTGCTGCTGTCGGTGGCCGGACACCTGACCATCTTCCTGACCCGCACACGCGGGCCGTTCTGGTCGACCCGGCCGGCGCCGATCCTGCTGCTGGCCGTATTGGGCACCCAGTTGGCGGCAACCCTGATTGCCGTCTATGGCCTGTTCATGGCGCCGTTGGGCTGGGCCTGGGCGCTGGCGGTGTGGGGCTATGCGTTACTATGGTTCCTGATCAGCGACCGTGTGAAACTGCTCGCGTATCGAATACTCGACCCCGCCGCCGGGGATGCCGCCGGTAATGAGGCACGGCTCATGCCGCAATCGCCACCGAGAGGATAGTCGATGAAAATCAAGTCGCAGGATTTTCAGGTCAAGGAAGGAGAAACGATCAGGCTCGACCAACGCCCCACCTTGGTCGAGCCGGTGTACAAGAACAAGAAGCAATATCAGAAGCTGCTCGCCGAGCATGTGGCTGAACTGAGCGATCTGCAGCAGTTGCTCTACGCCTCGAACCGCCACGCGATTTTGCTGATCTTCCAGGCCATGGACGCGGCCGGCAAGGACGGCGCGATCAAGCACGTCATGTCGGGGGTCAATCCGCAGGGCTGCCAGGTGTTCAGCTTCAAGCACCCCAGTGCCGCCGAATTGCAGCATGACTTCCTGTGGCGAACCACCCGCGATCTGCCCGAGCGCGGCAAAATCGGCATCTTCAACCGGTCATACTATGAAGAAGTGCTGATCGCCCGGGTGCATCCCGACATTTTGCGTACCGAAGGGATTCCGGACGGCCCGGCCGATATCACTGCGGTCTGGCCACAGCGCTATCGGTCGATCACGGATCTGGAGCGGCACTTGCACCTGAACGGCACGCGCATCGTCAAATTTTTTCTGCACCTGTCCAAGGAAGAGCAGCGCAAGCGCTTTATCGCGCGCATCGACGAACCGCAGAAGAACTGGAAATTCAGCACCGCCGATATCGAGGAACGCAAGTTCTGGAATGCTTATATGGAGGCCTATGAGCAGTGCCTGAGCGCGACCAGCACCGCGCATTCGCCGTGGTTCGTGGTGCCGGCCGACGACAAGGAGAATGCCCGCCTGATCGTCTCCAACATCATTCTCGACACGCTCAGGGATCTGAAGATGGAATATCCGCAAGTCACCGCCGCGCGCCGCAAGGAGTTGCAGTCGATCCGCAAACAACTGGCCAAATAGATGAAGCGGTGCACGGCAACACGCTTGTTCCGTGCTCGGCGATAACGATCCGATCAAGGGAAGGGCGGGATGGTGGGGTCGGTTCCTTCGATAACGGCCAGCGGATAGCGCAGTTTGATCAGTTGGCTGATTTCCTCGACCCGATCGGGCGGCATGTCGACCATCATCAGCAATGCGCCGCCCTCGACGGCCTCCTGGAAGTCATTTAGCCTGGAACTCGGCACGCTCGAGCCGATCATCGTTCCCATCCAGGCGCCGAAGCCGACACCCGCGAGGGTGAGAGCGACGACGGCACCGCCGGCGATCGTGAGACCCGCAGGCGGGAAGGCGATTGCAGTCAGCCCCGCGAGTGCCCCGGTGATGCCGCCGGCGGCGCTGCCGCGGGCAAGTGCCGGAATCAGATCGCTGCTTTGCAGGAGTGAGGCTTCCGGCAGTCCTTCGAGCGGCACGTCGCTATTTGCGATGATGTGAATACGCCGCCATTCGATGCGGTTCACCATTAATTCGGTGACAATCGACTTTGCTGTCGTCACATCGGGCAGCAGAAAATAAAGGCGTCTCATGACGTCGACCTCCTAACGGCTTTTCGAGGCAGGCGTCGCGCCCTCGTATGACGATGTGCTCCGCGGGTGTTCGAGAGCCGTTCGCAAACACTCGGGAGCAATCGACGCTCCGCCAGGCACGCCCGGCGGAGCGTGGCGACAACGCTTATGGCGCGCCGATGGGCAGCACGGTACGCCCATGTGCTTCGTTGATCACTTCGGCTGCCGACAGGTAGAAGGCCAGTACTGCCGTGACCAGGCCGCAGTAGCCGCCAGCCATGTGCAACGCTGCCGAGCCGGTCCACTCGCTGGCTGCCAGCAAGAAGAAAGTAATCCACAACACCAGGAAAATCAGTTGCAACGCGCGTGCCGCACGGAACGTGCCAACCCACATGTACAACGTGAATACCCCCCACAGGAACAGGTACCAGCCCACGAAAGCCGCCGGCACTTTATCGTGCAGGAACAGGACGAACAGCGCGAAAGACCACCAGAACGCGCCGTAGCTCAGGAAAGCCGTGGCGCCAAAGGTATTGCCACGGGGCAATTCCATGATCCCGGCGATGGCCTGGGCAGTGCCCCCATAGGCCAGTGCGCAGGCCAGCACCATGCCCATCGCATCCCCGCTGAACCAACCCGCGTTGATCATGCTCAACAGCCAGGTGGTCAGGGCAAATCCCGCCAGTCCAAGCGGGGCCGGATTAGAAAATTTCACTTGCGTTGCTTCAGCCATGAGCGGTCTCCCAAGAAATATTGTTAATTGGTTAGGTACAACGCGATCAGTATGATTTTCCTAACTGAGACAGAATAGCGGGATTTTCGAGAGTTGACACGTCCTGCGTAATACCCTCTTCCTTGGCGATCGAGCGCAACAGCCGCCGCATGATTTTTCCCGAGCGCGTCTTGGGCAGATTTTCACCGAAACGGATGTCTTTCGGTTTGGCAATCGGGCCGATTTCCTTGCCGACCCAGGCGCGCAATTCGTCGGCGAGCTGGCGGGCATCGCCGTCCCCGGGGCCTTGCCGCTTGAGCACCACGAAGGCGACGATCGCCTCGCCGGTCAGCTCGTCGGGGCGGCTCACTACCGCCGCCTCGGCGACCAGCGGATTGGCCACCAGCGCCGACTCGATCTCCATCGTCCCGAGCCGGTGCCCGGAAACATTGAGCACATCGTCGATACGCCCGGTGATCGTGAAGTACCCCGTATCTTTGTCGCGCGTCGCGCCGTCACCCGCCAGGTAGAGGTGACCGCCCAGTTCTTCGGGAAAATAGCTTTTGCGAAACCGCTCCGGGTCGCCCCAGACCGTGCGCAGCATTGCCGGCCACGGCCGCTTGATGACCAGCAGACCGCCCTGGCCATTGGGTTCCTCCTGACCGGTCTCGTCGACGATGGCAGCCATGATGCCGGGCAGGGGCAGGGTGCACGATCCGGGCACCAGCGGGGTGGCGCCGGGCATCGGGGCGATCATATGACCGCCGGTTTCGGTTTGCCACCAGGTATCGACCACCGGACAGCGTCCACCGCCGACCTGGTCGTAGTACCAGCGCCAGGTTTGCGGGCTGATCGGCTCGCCGACCGTGCCGAGAAGGCGCAGCGAAGACAAATCGTATGCCGTCGGGCGCGTGTTCGGATCCAGCTCTGAGGTCTTGACCAGCGAGCGGATCGCCGTCGGCGCGGTGTAGAACACGCTGACGCGGTGGCGCGCGATCATCTCCCAGAAGCGGCCCGCGTTCGGATAGGTCGGCACGCCCTCGAATACGACCTGGGTGCCGCCGAGCACCAACGGCCCGTAAGCGATGTAACTGTGGCCGGTCACCCAACCGATGTCGGCGGTGCACCAGAAGATATCGCCGGGCTTCCAGTCGAACGTCCACTTCATGGTCTGCGCGGCCCACAGCAGGTATCCGCCGGTGCTGTGCTGCACGCCCTTGGGCTTGCCGGTCGAGCCCGACGTATAGAGGATGAACAGCGGATGCTCGGCGCTGACCCACTCGGGCTCGCAGCTATCGCTTTCACCCCGGGTCAATTCGTGCATCCAAAGATCGCGCCCGGCCACCCATGGGATATTGCCGCCGGTGCGCCGATAGACAATGACGCTTTGCACCGCGTCGCAGCCTTCCATGGCCAGCGCCTCGTCGACGATCTGCTTGAGCGGCAACACCTTGCCTCCGCGCACCTGTTCGTCGGCCGTGATCACGGCGACCGCGCCCACGTCCACGATCCGTTCGTGCAGCGCTTTCGAGGAAAAACCGCCGAACACGACCGAATGCGTGGCACCGATGCGCGCGCATGCCTGCATCGCCGCGATGCCCTCGATCGACATCGGCATATAGATGACGACTCGGTCGCCTTTCTTGATGCCGCGCTTTTTGAGGGCATTGGCAAACCGACACACCTGGAGCAGCAAATCGCGGTAGGTCACGCGCGTCACTGCGCCGTTGTCGGCCTCGAAGATGATCGCGACCCGGTTGCCATGACCTGCTTCGACGTGACGATCGAGACTGTTGTACGACGCATTGAGCCGACCATCCTCGAACCACTTATAGAACGGCGCGGCGGTCTCGTCCAGCACTTTGGCGAAAGGTTTCTTCCAGCTCAGTGTCTCGCGTGCAAGGCGCGCCCAAAAGCCTTCGTAATCGCGCTCTGCCTCGGCCATCAGGGTCCGGTAGGCTGCCATGCCGGGAATGGCCGCAGCAGCGGCGAATGCCTCCGGCGGCGGAAAGATCTCCTGTTTATCAAGCAACGCTTCGGCCACTGTCATGTATTTCCCCTCGACGATTGCACAGGGCGGAATGGCTCGCTTCGGACGACGCCGGCATGTGACCTGCGATCTGGCGCGAACGGTGTCCCCCCAATGGTTGTTTCTTGATTTCCTGCCTTGGTGTTTTGGACTATTGCATTGTTGGGCACCATCGTTCATGACATGGATCAACCTTTGCCGGGCAAGCCATTCGGCGGGGCCGGGCAACCGCAGGCCCATGCCTACGCGAAATAGCACTTGACTTTCCAGCCGCGGGAAGGCGCACGATCCGTCGCAGGTTTGATTCCTGCGGCTGCGGCCGCTTGGCGTCGAAGGTCCGAACGTCATGTCATCTCATGCGTGGCACGATATTTTGAAAGGACTGGCAGAACCCGCATGCACTCTCTCACAGGGAAGAAGCAAACCATGAAATCAACACCTCGGCGACGCAATACCGCAGCGCCTGAGAACGACATCGATGGCATTGCCCAGTCGAGCTGCGGCCCCGCGCAGCCCGCACGGCGGCAAGCGCTGCGCATGGCTTCGGCCACGCTGCTCTCGGCCCCGGCGCTCATCGGCCTGGCGCGCGCCCAGGGCCGCCACACCATGCCGATGAAGATGAGCAGCTCTGGACATGGCAATCTGGACATGAGCATCGGCGGATCTGGCGCGGACATCGCCGCGCCGGCGCCTTTTCGCCGGGCGCTGCCGATTCCCCCCAGGCTGAGGGGAAGACTCGATAACGGCGTGCTTCGCTACTCACTCGCCACACAGGCCGGCGCCAGCACACTTGCCGAAGGCTTGAGCACGCCCACCTGGGGCTATAACGGCGCGCTGCTCGGACCGGTGCTGTCCATCCCGCGCGGACGTCCCGTTCACATCCGCGTGACCAACGCACTCGCACAATCGCTGACCACGCACTGGCACGGCGCAATCGTGCCCGGCGATATGGATGGCGGACCGCATAGTCCGATCCAGCCCGGCGCGACGCTGGACTACCGCTTCACGCTCGACCAGCCCGGTGCGACCCTGTGGTATCACCCTCACACGGAATACCGAACCGGCGCGCAGGCCTATGCGGGGCTCGCCGGCATGCTGCTCGTCGACGACGGCATCGATCGAAAACTCGGTTTGCCGCATACCTGGGGCGTCGACGACATCCCGGTAATTGTCCAGGATCGCCGGATCGCCGCGAGCGGGCAACTGCTCTATATGAGCGAGGCAATGCGCGACCTGATGGGAATGAAAGGCGACCGGTTCCTTGTCAACGGCCGCGAACGCCCCTATGTCGATGTTCCGGCCCAGCGTGTGCGCCTGCGGCTGCTCAACGGCTCGAATGCCCGCTCGTACAATTTCGCGCTGAACGACAACCGTCCTTTCGACGTCATTGCCTCCGATTCGGGCCTGCTGGCAAGGCCTGCTGCGACGCGAGCGCTGCTGCTGGGCCCGGGCGAGCGGGCCGAAATCGTCGTCGACCTTGCCAAAGATCAGGGCAGGGCGCTGCTGCTGCAGAGCCGGTCCGGCGAGGTCGCCCATCGGTTGGGCAGTTCATCCGACGATTGGGACACTTGGGACTTGCGCACGTTTGACGTGTTGCGCTTGAATGTCACTCGGCCGACGGGAGCATCGGCCTCGGTTCCCAAGCGGCTGGCCGATATCGATGCGCTTGCCTTGGCTGGCGCCCCGGTGCGCCGGATTACGTTGCAAGGCATGGGCAAAAACATGAAGTCGATGGGTGCTCAAGTCGATCGCGGCGCACCGCCCAATTCCGGGCCTGGCGGCATGAGTCTCGGTATCGCCGGGCAAAGCCTGTTCTCGTTGAACCACCGCTTTTTTGACATGAGCGTCATCGATCAGCGGGCCCGGCTCGGCAGCGTTGAAATATGGGAGTTCGTGAACGATCGGGAAATGGCGCACCCGATGCATATCCATGGCGTCGCGTTCCAGGTGCTCTCGCGCAACGGCAGCCCGCCGCCGGCATGGGAGCGCGGCTGGAAAGACACCGTGCTGGTACGCACAGGCGAGACGGTGAGGGTGGGCATGCGCTTCACCCAGCTGGCCGATGCCGCGCATCCGTATATGTATCACTGCCACATCCTCGAACATGAGGCCAACGGCATGATGGGGCAATTCACGGTAGCCTGAGTCACCGGCAACAGGCGGCTTGCGGGCGAACTCCGCGCTCGCCAATCACGGCCCGCCGTGTCAGCCGCCGGCCCGAGTCCGTCGTCGCGCATATTCCTGGGGCGGGGCGGCAAAGCACAATGTGGCAGTGACGTGACGCCGCGCGCTCACATCATATTGTCATCAAGCGGTGCGAAGATTTGCCCGATCGTGCGATGAATCAACGTCGCCGATGCCGCTTATCACTTGAACACGTCATGGTCGGACTGTTCGCAACGCAAAGAATCGCTTCATGAAACGTCGTGCGGCCACCGACTCCGAGGACGCCGGCGCCTCGTCGACTGCCGCGCTCGGGGCCGCAGCGCGAATACGCCGCGCCGCGGCCGTTTTCGCCGTGGCCGGCGTTGCCTTGTCGTTCGGCGTGCCGTTCCTGTTGGGTACGCATGCGATGCTGCCCAGCCTGCGTGCGTTGCCCGCATGCGTGTTCGCGGTGCTCGCGGCCAGCGCCGTCTTGAGCGCGCTGGCCAAGGCCGGCAAGCAACTGCTGCTGCAAAGCGCGCTCGGCATACGCCTTGGGTTTGCGCGCACGCTCGCCATCACGGTCGTGACGGATTTCGCTTTTCTGGTGTCGCCGCTGGGTGCTGCCGGCTATGGCGTAAACATGGCCTTGCTGCAACGCACCGGCGCATCGTGGGCGAGCGCCACGGCCGCGGTCGGCGCGGACCAGGCACTGGATCTGCTGTTTTTCGGCACCGCCATTCCGCTCGGACTGGCCTTTGCGCTGGCGCCGCTGAGCGCCGTATTTCCCACCCTCGATCGACGCGTCGCACTTGGTCTGATAGCCGGCCTGGCGGCAGCGGTCTATCTGTTCTGGCGATACCGTCGTCAGGTCGGCGCCGGGCTCGACGCCACGGCAGCCCGCATTCCGTGGCTCAGATTGCGGCATGCCCGCGTGCGCGAATTTCGCCGGAATGTCCACCAGCAGGTCGCGCTGCTGCTCGCGCAGCGCCGCTGGCGGCTGTTCGGGCTGCTGTGGCTGACCGCCACGCAATGGCTGTTGCGCTATGGCGTGCTGTGGTTTGCCTTGCTCGAACTCGGTTACCGCTTGCCGCTTGGGTTGGTGCTGGTGGTACAGGGCCTGGTGCTGCACGCCGCGCTCTGGACCGGTGTGCCGGCCGGCGGCGGCAGTGGCGACCTGGGTCTGGCGGCCGCCTTTGCCCCGTGGGTGCCGGCTTCCGTGATGGCCATCGCGCTGATTCTGTGGCGCTTTGCCACGCTCTACTGCCCGCTGCTGCTCGGCTGCGGCGGCTTTGCCGCGCTCGCGCTATGGCGCCGCACCCAGCGGCCGGCGAGCGCCGTCAAATAGGTCGCGGGACAGGCTCATGCCGCATGGTCGCGCGGCTTTCGGATGCGCGCAGCGAAGCTGGCCCGTTCGGCGTGATCGGTCCGCAGCGAGAACAGCTGGCAAGTCTGGCTGAGCAAGGCCATCGGATAGACCGCCTTGAACAAATCGGCGATCATCCGCCATTCGGCGCGCAGGCCGCGCCAGTAGCCGAGTTTTTCGGTCTTGCGCGATTGCGTCACATGCGGCCAATGGGTGACCGCGATCGGCAAGCCTCGCGTGATGATCAGGCGATTCATGAAGACCTCGATGCCAAAGCGCGGCAGGCCGTGAATTTCCGTGAGCGCCTCGCTCAGCAGCGCCTTTCTGACAACGCGCTCGCCCGAGACGAAATCGAGGCCGATGATGCGAAAAATCAGCAGACTGTTTTGCCGCAGGCTCATGCTGACTTCGGCGCGCCCGGCCAGCACCGGCGCGGCCAGGGCACTGATGTGCTGAGCGCCGAGTCCCTTGAGGTCGGCATCGAGCAGCATCAGCCATTCGCTTTGCGCCGCGGCAATGCCGCTCGCCATGGCCGCGCTCTTACCCTGGTTCGAGGGGTGGCTGAGCAGGCGCACCCCGGGAAAGGCTCGCACGACCTCGCTGGTCCCATCGGTCGAGCCGTCGTCGACGACGATGACTTCGGCCAGCAGCGGGTGGGCCGCCGCCACGGCCAATACCGCGCCGATTCTCGGCGCCTCGTTGAAGGCGCAAATCACGCATGAAATCCGGGGCACATCGAGTCTGGCGCAGGAACCGGTCATAGATTCTGTCGAATAGGGAATGAGACGGGCATCGGCGGGCGAACCACTCGGGCGGTCCGCGGCGCTGTCATCGGGACGTGCATCGCGCACGGCTTCACGAGCCTACCAGCGGTCAATGAAATTCCCGTGAAAGCAGGCGAGACGGACGGCGGCGGGGTGGGCGTGGGCCGAAGGAGGCCGCGACGTCCGCGGTACGATCTCGCCCGTCGATTGAACTGCGCCGCATCGCGACACTCAATGAACTATGCCGTGCTGGCGCGCACGAGCCGCGTGTCGGCGGCCGTGGGCGAGAAATCACGCACGGCCGCCGGCACGCTGCCTCGAGAGCGGCGCAAGCGGCCTGCTTCGGCACGTCAAATTCCCCAAAGCCCGACCGCTTCGGCTATGCTTTGGCCGGCAATCCGCGCTAACCATCGGTTTGGAAATGACATCGAAGATGTACGGGGTTCTATCCAGTTTTAAGCAATTTTTCCTTGGCGGCGTAAAAATCCGTCAATTGACGCCGGAAGATGCGGCAAGCTTTCGGTCACTTCGGCTGGCGGCGCTGCAGGAGACGCCCACGGCGTTCGGCTCGAGCTACGAGGAAGAAAAAGACTTTCCGCTCGCCGTGGTGCAGGATCGCCTCGCCGCCGGCCGCGATCACGCGGTATTTGGCGCGTTTGACAACAGCCAATTGATCGGAGTGGCCGGGCTCGGGCGCGAATCCATGCGCAAGCTGGCCCACAAAGGATTTATCTGGGGGATGTACGTGGCGCCGCAAGCACGCGGCCACGGTGTCGGCAGGGCACTGTTACAGGCGGCAATCGCCCGGGCCCGCGCCAACCCCGATATCTGCTATGTGAATGTCAGCGTCAACGCCGACAACGCCGGCGGCATGAAGCTCTACGAATCGGCCGGCTTCGTCAGCTACGGCCGCGAGCCTGAGGTGCTGGTGGTCGACGGCAAGTTCTACGATGAAGTCCGGATGGGACTTCAACTGCGGCAAGTCAGCTCGCTCCAGGGGAAGTAGGCGATCGCCACGGTTTTAGCCGCGTCGGCGGGGAGGGGAGAAGGTGGCGGGCGCACCCGACTGGACGCACCCGCGTGCTGCGGGCCGGCACCGGGGCCGGCGAACTCAGCCAATATCAATAGGGCACGACGGTGTTGTTGACCACCTGCACCCGGCTGCCGATCTGCACGTTATTGGGCGGCGATGCCTGTGTCACGGTCGCGATGCGCCCGTCGTTCAACCGCACCCGGATGCGGTACAGGACATTGTTGGCGCCCATCTGCTGCTCGACCTGATTGCCGGCCAGCGCCCCGATCAGCGCGCCGCCAATAGTGGCCGCCGTTCTGCCGCGGCCGCCGCCGATCTGGTTGCCAAGCAGCCCACCCGCGGCGCCGCCGACCACCGTACCCAGCACATTGGGGCCATTATTGGGTGTCGGCACGGTGTCGATCGATTCGACGCGCCCGTATAGAACGCCATTGGCTTGGGCCTGCGACTGATAGTCAGGTGACTGGTAGCCCGGCGGCGGGTAGCTCGGCGGCGGCTGATAAGCCGGCGCCTGGTAGGTCGGCTGCTGATAGGCCGGTTGCTGATAGGCCGGTTGGCCGCCGTAACCATAATTCGGCGGTACCGCACACCCCGACAGAACAAGCGCCACTGCAACCGCAGCGGCGCCAAGATATGTTGTTTTTCTCATCAACTATCTCCGGATCGAGAAAATATAAATTATATAAAATCCGTGATTTACTGAAAATATTTAAAGTTATTGATTAAAAATAACGTCGACTCAATCATCATCGTCGTCTTCGTGGTGCCGCCAGCCCCGATGCCAGCCGTTGTCGTGCCAGCGATGGCGCCAATCATCGTCGCGCCGGTAACCACCCCAATACACCACCGGGCCCGGCGCGTAGACCGGAGGCGGCTCATAGACCGGCGTTTGATAAACCACGGGAGGTGCCTCGTAGACGGGGCCCGGCACACCAAAATAAAGGCCGAGGTCGACATGGGCCGATGCCGCGCCAGACAAACAAAAGGCCGCGGCTCCAACTCCCAGCATAATGGCGATGCGTCGCATAATCCACTCCTTGACAGGGTACCCGGCTCGCCGTTTGGTCAATTCTCGCTTATTCGATGTTGCACGGCGGCCGACAGTTCAAATCGTAAGAGCGAATGCCTGTTGCCGGTGCAACTGCCGCGTCAATTCTGTAACCATCTGTAAGACGCACGTGGCCGCAGTTTCTTGCGATCGGCTGGTGGGGTGGGCGAGTCATCCGCCGCTCAGGCACCGGTGAGCGCAACCGCCGCGGGTCTCTCCTGTCTCCGATCGGTTCAAGCACGTTACCGCCCCTGCTCCGTGGCGCACCCGGAAAGCACGAAGACCGCCCTGAGGCACCCAACCGACTCTTGCCAATCCGATCCGACGAACAGTAGCGGAAAATCGCCAGCACTTCCAGCTTATCGTCATGGCGGAAAACGTTTGTATATCTAAAAAATATATCATTATTCGTAGTCCATATTTAATTGTTCTTAATTAGTACTATTATTATTAAAAAATCAATGAAACGGACGGGGATGGCCATTGCCAATCAATAGATTTCTTCTAGCCCATGGAAAACCACCCGGCCAGCATTTTTTGTCTCGCGCTTCTGACACTGTTTTCCGCTCGGCTGGTTTGCATTTCTGCGCTGATCGCTTCCATCCGGGCAAAGCTTATTGTCAACAGACGAACGTCGAAAAGGCGGGCTGTGCGTGACAGCGCATGGCCCAGCGTTTCCGTTGTGGTGCCCGCCTTTAACGAAGAAAAAGTCGTAGCGGCAACGGTCCACTCCTTGCTGAAGACTCACTATCCACGGCTGGAAATCCTTGTGGTAGATGACGGATCGAGCGACCGCACCAGTGACATCGTGGACGCTATCGCCGCAGACCACGACTGCGTAAGACTGGTGACATTGCATCAGAACGTTGGCAAGGCAAGGGCGCTGAACGCCGGCGTTCGGGCCGCTCGTTCCGAATGCATCGTAACGGTCGACGCGGACACCGTTGTCGCAGCCGATTTTCTGCAAAAGATCATGAGACCGATCGTTCTCGGTCATGCGGACGCCGTGGCAGGCAACGTTAAGGTAGGAAACCGTCAATGTCTCAAGTGCGTGTTTCAAAGTATCGAATACACGTGCACGTTGAGTACCATCAAAACTTTCCAAAGCCACTGTAACGCCATCACCACGCTGCCAGGCGTCGGGAGTGCCTTCAAAAAATCCGCGCTTATCTCAGCCGGTGGCTTTACGCCAAGGACCAGGGCAGAAGATACCGACCTGTCGCTCGAGCTCGCCCGATCGAACCTCCGGCGAGTCTATCAACCACTTGCGGTCGTCTACACGGAAGCGCCGATCACCTGGCGCTCGCTGTTTCGTCAGCGGGTGCGCTGGATCTACGGGAATATGCAATGTACGGCTCTGCATCTGGGACAGCTAAGGGCACGCAATGCAATGTCGCTGCTGGGATTGCCTCTGTTCATATTTGACAACTTCCTGGCGATACCTCTGAAATTTCTGTTTGTTGTTTTTCCGCTTTTCTTCATACGGGACGCCATTTTTTCACGCTTGCTGATTTTCTATGGAGCTTGCGTAGCATTGGACTGGATCGGCGTCGCGCTGATCTACTGGCACGTGAAGGAGAGAAAAATCGAGATTCTTCACGTGCCGTTGAAGTGGTGCATGTGGCCGATTTTCATGATGGCGCCTTACGTGGTGGCGCTATGGCACTTCGTGGGGCGTCGCGGGGTCGGCTGGAACAAACTGGAGCGTTCCGCGCAAGTCGCTCGCAAGGTTAACTCTCTTACGGCCCGGGCAACACTTGACGTCGATGACAACCGTTAGATAAGACCGCGAGGATCGGTGGCTGGCCGCAGTTCGAAGACCGGTGGGTGGTTTTCATGGAATTCTGGGCGCACTTATATTACGCATAATATATATTATGTTAAATAAACATTGCGCAGCCGTTCGAGTTCCCGCTCATTGCTCACCCGCCGCCGCAAACGCCGCTTCCTGCAGCAGCATCAATCGTTGCGCTTCAGCGAGATCGATCAGCTGGAACCGCACCGTCTCTCCGGGCATTCTCTGCGCCAGCCGCGGTAGATCGACCGCGCAAACGTGCGCGATCCTGGGATAGCCTCCGGTCGTCTGCCGATCGGCCATCAGAACGATCGGCTGACCGTCGGGCGGCACCTGGACGGTGCCGAAGCCGACCGCCTCGGAGATCATTTCCCGCGCCGCGCCAAGTTGGAGCGCCGGGCCTGCCAGGCGGTAGCCCATCCGATCCGATTGCGGATCGATGCGAAACGGCTCGCCGACCAGGGTGCGTTGCGCTTTCGCGGAAAACATCGCCCACTCGCGTCCGGCCATCGCGCGCAATGGCGCATCGGGCGCGCCCAGCACCGCAGGCGGCAAGACCGGCAGCGCCGCTGCGCGCGCGCCTTTGCCGGTGCGCGGCAAAGTTGGCGACGCGTCGTTCAGCGCAATCACGTCGCCCCGGCGCAGCGGCTCGCCGCGCAGTCCGCCGTAGCCGCCCCGCACATACGTACTGGCGCTGCCCATCACCCGCGTCAGCCCGAAGCCGCCGTGCACCGCCAGATAAGCACGCACGCCGCTGCGCCGTCTTCCGAATGCAAGCACCGCGCCGGCGGCAACCGGCACCGGCTGGCACATCGGGATCGGCTTATCGTCGAGGCTGGGCTGAAGATCCGCGCCGCAAATGACGATCGTCGCCGGCGCGTGCCAACGCAGCGTCGGGCCCATCAGCGTCACTTCAAGGGTTGCCTCGGTCGACGCGTTGCCGGCCAGCAGGTTCGCCAGCCGGTGCGAGCGCTCGTCCATCGCGCCGTTGACCGGCACGCCAAGATGCTGATAGCCGGCGCGGCCGAGATCCTGAAAAGTCGTCAGCATGCCCGGTTTGATCACTTCGATGCTCATGGCGCCCCACCCTGACCCGCCTGCATTGCCGCGAATTCATCCGGCTCGATCGGCACAAAACGCACGCGGTCGCCCGGGCGCAGCAAACACGGCTGCGAGCCACGCCGCGCATCGAACAGCGGCAGCGGCGTGCGGCCGATCAAATGCCAGCCGCCGGGCAGATTCATCGGATAGATCACCGTTTGACGGTTCGCCAGGCCCAGCGAGCCGGCCGGCACGACGGTGCGCGGCGTGGTCCGGCGCGGCGGCGCCAGGCGCGCATCGAAACGGCCGATATAAGGATGGCCCGGCGCGAAACCGAGCATCAACACCTCGACCGGTTCCGCGCAATGCAGCTCGATCAACTGCGCCGGCCGCAGATCGCACAAGGCGGCAACCGTCTCGAGATCCGGCCCGCAATCACCGCCATAGCACACGGGCAGATCGATAACCCGTGCGTCACTGGCCGCCGGCAGCGGCAGATCGGCAAGCACCGACTGCAGGATTTTCGTCAATGCCAGATGCGGCGGCACGGCGCCGGACGACGGCACGCGATGCGGCTGGTAATGCACGCCGACCGTATGCAACGCCGGCACCACGTCGGTCACGCCAGCCGGCGCGGCGGCTTCGATGCACGCGGCCGCTGCGCGCGCGAAGCGATTCGCTGCAAACGGATCGGATGCATCGAATTCGACGATCAGGCATCGATCGCCGGACGGCACGATAACCGGCATCATGGCGCTGCCGCGTCGTATTCCCTATTTCGCGAACAGCGAAGCCATATCGGCGAATGCCTTGATCTCGACGGCATTGCCCGACGGATCGAGAAAGAACATCGTCGCCTGCTCACCCACCTCCCCTTTGAAGCGGATATGCGGTTCGATAATGAATTTGACCCCGGCCTGCGTCAGCTTGTCGGCCATCGCCTGCCATTGCGGCATCGTCAGGACCACGCCAAAGTGGCGTACCGGCACGGCATCGCCGTCGACCGCGCTGGTCTGGCGGTGCCCTGCCTCCTCGGGCGCGAGATGCGCGACGATTTGATGGCCATAGAAGTTGAAATCCACCCATTCAGGCGCGCTGCGCCCCTCGGGGCATCCCAGCAATTCGCCGTAGAACGCCCGCGCCGCGGCAATGCTGTGCACCGGAAAGGCCAGATGGAAAGGGGGGATGGTCGCGCTGTTTTGGCTCATGTCTTGGCAACTCGAAGTGGGGATGAAAACGGCCCGGTCGATCCGCCATGCGCTTGCCCGGCGCGATCGACGCTACCAGAACCATTATATGCATGACGAAAATTGCTTAAAAGCGATATATTTTTGATCTTACAATCATTTTTTTTGATGAATCGTCATGCTGCGCGAACTCAAGACATTCATGGCCGTCGCCGAACACGGCACATTCGCCGCCGCCGGCGCGCACATCGGGCTGACGCAATCGGCCGTCAGCGCCCAGATACAGCGGCTGGAGGAAGAACTGGGCATTGCATTGTTCGACCGTACCGGCCGCTCTGCGCGGCTCAACAGCGATGGCCGCCAGACGCTGGCGCTGGCCGGCGAATTGATGACGCTCTATGCGCGGCTGGGCCGACACGGTGATGCCGCCGAAAAAAGCGGCATGCTGCGCGTGGGGGCGATCGCCTCGGCACAAGTGTCGTTTCTGGCCAGCGCGATCGAAACATTCCGGCAGCGGCTGCCGGGTTGGCGCCTGCGTATCGTGCCCGGGGTGTCGCTGAACCTGCTGAGCCAGGTCGATGCGGGAGAAATCGATATCGCCGTGCTGATTCGGCCGCCATTCGCGCTGCCCACCGAATTGAAATGGCGTCCGCTGGTCAGGGAGCCATTTGTACTGCTGGTGCCCGAGGCGGTTGCCGGACAACCGTGGCGCGCCCTGCTCAAGCACGCGCCGTTCATTCGCTACGACCGCAGCTCCTTCGGCGGCAGGCTGGTCGAGCGCTTTCTGCGGCGCGCGCGCTTGAATGTGCAGGACGTTGTCGAACTCGACGAACTGCAGGCTATCGTGCAACTCGTCGCGCGCGGTGTGGGCGTGGCGCTCGTGCCCAGGGCGGCCGGACTCGGCGCGTGGCCGGCAGGGGTATGCGCGCTGGATCTGGGCGACGCCGCCTTTCACCGTGAAATCGGCCTGATCGAGCGTCCCCGGCAAAGCCCGGATCATGCGGCGCACCAGTTCGCCGACGAGGTCAGCCGCGCGGCCGAGGCACTGCTTCGGCCATAGGCCGCAACCCGAGCGCCCCGGGCTCCCCGCCCCCTACCCCGACACCACTTCCGTCAAGCGATCTCTCGCATAATCGACGAACGCGCTCGCGAGCCGCGACAGCGGCCATTGGTTCGACACCACGAGTGAGTATTCCGAACAAATCTCCGGAATAAACGGTTTGACCACCACGCGCCCGGCGGCATAACGCGCCGTGATCGGATCGATGAGCGCGACGCCGGCGCCATGCTGCACCAGGACGCACAGCGTCGCCGACAACTGCGATTCCGAGGTGATGACGCGATCGACGCGCCGGGCGGCGAACTCCCGATCGATCGCCACCCGGCCGTCGAACTCCTTGGGAAAGGAGACGAACGACTCGCCGTGCAAATCCTCGGGCGTAATCACCGCGCGCTCGGCCAGCCGGTGGCCCAGCGGCAGCACGCAGCGCATCGGCGCCTTCACGATGAGTTCGACATGCGCTCCAGGGTGCGTCAGCGGATGAGCAATGAAACCCACGTCACAACGCCGGCCAACCACCAAATCGACGACCGTTCTCGAACTGTGGATCAGCAGCGTGGTGTCGATGCCGGGGTGCTCGCGCAAAAAACCGGTCAGCGTGGTCGGCAAAAATTCCAGCGCGACGGCGGGCGCACCCGCGATGTGCAGCGAGCCGCGCCGCAGCGACTTGATCTGCTCGGCGGTCTGCGCAATGCGCTCCATGCCGGCAAACGAGCGTTCGACTTCCTCGAACAGCGCCAGCCCCTCGGGCGTCGGATGCAACCGGCCATTGGCGCGATCGAACAGCGGGAAACCCACATCGGCCTCCAGGTCGTTGATCAGGCGCGTGACCGCCGGCTGGGAGATGTGAAGCATCTGCGCGGCACGCGTCACGGTTTGCCGCAACATCAGTGCATGAAAGGCTTCCAGTTGCCGTATTTTCATGGGGAGTCGTTGGATTCGCTGTATAACATTTGCGTATGAACGACGCAAAAAATGTGATTTGACTTCATCTTTCCTGACGACGATTATTCGAAAAATCAAGCCGATAGTAAAGAAAAAAACGTTGTCGCCCCTATAACATGCTTGTAGCCAGGAGGTTGTAAAAATGAGTTTATCCCCTGTATTGCGTCAGTTCGGACTCGCGGCCGCGATGGCCGCCGTCGTATCGGTGGGCGTCTCGAACGCCCATGCCACCACCACGCTGTACGTCGGCGCCTATGGCGGGTCGTTTGAGCAAATGCTGAGAAAAGACGTCATTCCCCCATTCGAAAAAAGCAATGGGGACGTGAAGGTTGTCACCGTGCCGGGCGACTCCACCACGACGCTGGCCAAACTCGAGGCACAAAAAGGCAAGGCCGGCATCGACGTGGCCTTCCTCGACGACGGCCCGATGTACCAGGCGATTCAATTGGGCCTGTGCGGCAAGCTGACCGACGCGCCCGTCTACAAGGATCTCTACGATATCGCCCGCTTCAAGGGCGACCGTGCCGTGGCGGTCGGTTTGATCGCCACCGGCATCGCCTACAACACGCATCTTTTCAAACAAAAGGGCTGGGCGCCGCCGACTTCCTGGAAGGACTTGGCGGATCCGAAATACAAGGGGTTGCTGGTGATGCCGAGCATCATCAACACGTATGGACTGCACGCGCTGTTGATGGAGGCCAAGCTCAACGGCGGCAGTGAAACGAACATCGGCCCGGGCTTCGCGGTCATGAAAAAATCGGTCGCTCCGAACGTGCTGTCGTTCGATCCCTCGCCGGGAAAAATCGCCCAGATGTTCGGGGATGACGAAATCGCGCTGGCGGTGTGGGGCAACGGTCGCGTGCAGGCGTTGCGAGACCAGGGACTGCCGGTCAAGTTCGTATATCCGAAGGAAGGCGCCGTCGCGCTGGGCATGGGGGTGTGCGTCGTGGCGAGTTCGGCGCACAATGCGCTGGCCCAGAAGTTCGTGCAATACATCCTGTCGCCGCACGTGCAAGCGATCCTGGCTCAAAGCCAGGGCGTCGGGCCGTCGAACCGCAACACCAAGTTGCCGCCCGCGGTGGCTGCCGAGGTACCGAGCCCCGACGAAATCAGCAAGCTCGTGCGCGTCAACTGGGACGTCGTCAACCAGCATCGGAACGCCTGGACGCAGCGCTGGAACCGAGAAATCGAACAATAAGACCGAATCGCGCGCCATTTGAATCCGGCCTTCCGGGCAACCGCCAGATGCCGGATTCGCCCAGTCTGTCTGTCGTCCAGCAAGAGCACCATGACACCCTATCTACACCTTGAAAAACTCGGCAAGCGCTTCGGGCCAACGATTGCCGTCGACTCGATCGACCTGACGGTCGCCCAGGGAGAATTCGTATCCCTGCTGGGACCGTCCGGTTGCGGGAAAACCACCACCCTGCAAATGATCGCCGGCTTCACCGAGCCGAGCGCTGGCCGTGTGCTGCTGCAAGGCCGCGATCTGACGCCGATTGCCCCGGAGCAGCGCGGGCTGGGCATCGTATTCCAGAGCTATGCGCTGTTTCCCCACATGACGGTGGCGCAGAACGTCGCCTTTGGCCTGGAGATGCGCCGCGTGGGCGCCGCCGAGCGCCGGCGCCGGGTGCAGGACGCGCTGGAACTGGTGCACCTGGGCCAACATGCCGGGCGCTACCCGCGCGAACTCTCGGGTGGGCAGCGTCAGCGCGTCGCGCTGGCGCGCGCGCTGGTAATCGCCCCGCCGCTGCTGCTGCTCGACGAGCCGCTCTCGAATCTGGACGCCAAGCTGCGCGAAGAGATGCAGGGCGAGCTGCGCGCGATTCAGCGCAAAGTCGGCACGACCACCATCATGGTCACCCACGATCAGGCCGAGGCATTGGCCATCAGCGATCGTATCGTACTGCTCAATCAGGGCCGCATCGTGCGTATCGATACGCCGCACACGGCTTACGAAGACCCGCGTCACACCTTTGCGGCGCATTTCATCGGACACACGAATCTGATCAGCGGGCAAATCGAGTCGCGAGCGTCCGGCATCGTGCTGAGGGCCAATGGCAACTGCTTCAATTTGCCGCCCGGCACCGCCAGTCGCGATGGCGCGACCTTCTCTTTGCGCCCGGAACGCATTCGCGTGGTTGCAAGCGGCACCGGCCGCCTCGGCGGCAGCATCGAGCAGCGGATGTTCCATGGCAATCACTGGGTGCTGACCGTCCGAACCGGACTGGGCACGCTGCAGGTGTTTCTGCTCAACGACGGCATCCCCACTGCCAGCGAAGGTGACACGGTCGACCTGGACTGGAGCGACGATGCCCTGCGCCCGGTGGAGGAAAACGCATGAATCGCAATCGCGCGCATCATGGCCTGGCGTTGACGCTCCCCGCGGCGCTCTACTTCATCCTGCTGCTGGCGGTGCCTCTGGCGCTGACGTTCGTGCTGAGCCTGCGGGGGTTCAATCTCGACGTGGGCGGCATTGTGAATACCACGTCGGTGCGCAACTACGTCGCAGTCCTGAGCGACCCCTACTACTACACGATTTTCCTGCGCACGCTGGTGCTCTCGGTGGCGGTCACGCTGCTGTGCGTTCTGGTCGGGGTTCCCGAGGCGTATTTTCTGTTTCGCATGCGCGATCCATGGCGCTCGCTGTGCCTGGTGGCGGTGCTCGGGCCGCTGCTGGTGTCGGTGGTCGTGCGCACGCTCGGCTGGTCGATTCTGCTGGGCCGCACGGGGCCGATCAATGCGCTGCTGCTCAAGCTCGGGCTCATCGCGCATCCGGCCCAGATGCTCTTCACGCTCGGTGCCGTCATCGTCGTCATGGTGCACGTGCTCGTGCCGCTCATGGTGCTGTCGGTCTGGACTTCGCTGACGCGCCTTGATCCGGCCGTGGGCCACGCGGCGCGCTCGCTGGGCGCCGGGCGAGCCACCGTCATGTGGCGGGTGGTATTGCCGCAGATCGCACCAGGCATTCTCTCCGGCAGCCTGATTGTGTTCGCCCTGACCGCCAGCGCGTTCGCCACCCCGGCGCTCATCGGCGGGCGGCGGCTCAAGGTGGTAGCCACCACCGCCTACGACGAGTTTCTCGGCACCCTCAACTGGCCTCGCGGCGCCGCCATCGCGGTCATTCTGCTGGTGGCCAACTTCGTCATCATCGCCGGTTATAACCGCGTGGTCGAGCGACGCGTCACACGCCGGCTCGGAGGTGTGTCATGAAACATCACGATCGCAACGGCGCAGGCGCCCTGCTGTTCCATGGCCTGTTTCTCGCGTTCATTCTGGCGCCGCTGGTGGTTGTGTGCCTGTCGGCCTTTACCCCCGACGATTTCCTGACGATTCCAACCCGCCATTTCTCGCTGCGCTGGTTTATCGCGCTGTGGCACAGCGACGATTTCAACTCGGCGTTCAAGACCAGCCTGTGGCTGGGCGTGCTGGCGGCCACGATCAGCTCGGCACTCGCACTGCCCACCGCGTTGGGGCTGGTGCGCTATCGCTTTGCGGGTCGCGACGCTATCAATGCCTTCGTGCTCTCGCCGCTGATGATTCCGCCGGTGGTGCTCGGCATCGCCTTCCTGCGGTTCTTCACGCTCGTCAATATCAGCGGTTCGTTCGCGAGTCTGGTGGCCTGCCACGTGCTGCTGATATTTCCGTATGCGCTGCGCCTGATCATGGCCGCGCTCACCGGCATGGCCGGCGACGCCGAGCAGGCGGCGCGTTCGCTGGGCGCCGGACGCTGGACCACCTTTCGGCGTGTCACCCTGCCGATGATTTTGCCTGGCCTGGTGGGTGGCTGGGTCCTGGCATTCATCAGCAGCTTCGACGAACTCACCGCCACCATCTTCGTTGCCGCGCCGGCCACCATCACCTTGCCGGTGCGCATCTACATGAACATGAGCGAAACCGTCGATCCGACGGTGGCGGCCGTCTCCACCGTGCTCATCGCGCTGGTTCTGGTGGTGATGGTGTTCCTTGACCGCATCTACGGCTTGAACAAAGTGTTAGTGGGAAGTCATTAAATGCAAAAAACTTTCGATATCGCCGTGGTCGGCGGCGGCCTGGTCGGCATGGCCATCGCCTTTGGGTTGGCCAAACGGGGCAAGAGAGTCGTCGTATGCGACGGCGAGGACAATGCGCTGCGCGCCGCGCGCGGCAATTTCGGGCTGGTGTGGGTACAAGGCAAAGGCGCCAACTGCGTCAACTATGCCCGCTGGTCGCTGCATTCGGCCGATGCGTGGCAGGGATTTGCCGACGAGTTACTCGCGCGCAGCGGTGTCTCGATCGGCTTTTGCCGCCCGGGGGGCTTCAATATCGCGCAGTCCCGGGAGGAGCTCGCGAGCAAGGCCGAAGCGATGCAGCGCCTCCATCTCGCCGAGCCGCGCCTGAAGTTCGAAGTGCTGGAGAGCAAAGAGCTGGCACAAAGGCTGCCGGCCGTCGGTCCGCACGCCGCCGGTGCCATCTATTCTCCCAATGACGGGCACGTCAGCCCGCTCTATACGCTGCGGGCCCTGTTCGCGGCCTACGAGCGGGTCGGCGGCGAGTATGCGCCGAACGCCAACGTCACTGAAATCAACCCGACCAGCGGCTCGTTTCGCCTGCGCGTGGCCAATGGCCACACGCTCGAGGCGGGCCGCGTCGTGCTGGCCGCCGGACTCGGCAACCGCACGCTGGCGCCGCAAGTCGGCCTGCGTGCGCCGGTCAAGCCGTTGCGCGGCCAGATTCTGGTAACCGAGCGGGTCCGCCCGTTTCTGGCCCATCCGACCATCTATGTGCGGCAAACGGTCGAGGGCTCGGTGCTGGTGGGCGATTCGGCCGAGGACGTGGGTTTCAACGACGGCGTCACGCCGGACGTGTTGGCCGACATCGCGCGGCGCGCCATCGCACCGTTTCCGCTGCTCGAGCACGTGCGGGTGGTGCGCGCCTGGGGCGCCCTGCGGGTGATGACGCCCGATGGCCTGCCGATCTATGAAGAATCGGCCAGCCACCCCGGCGCCTATCTGGCGACCTGCCACAGCGGCGTGACTTTGGCGGCCGCGCATTGCGACACCGTCGCGCCATGGATTCTCGGGGGCGATCGCCCCGCTCTTCTGGACACTTTCTATGCCAACCGATTTGCTGTTTAAGACGCTGCCTCTTGCGCAGCAGACAACTGTGCGGATCTATATCGATGAACAAATGCACGAGGTGCCCGGCACCCTGAGCGTGGCAGCCGCCCTGCTGGCCGCTGGGCATCTTGCCTGCCGCACCACGCCGGTCGGCGACAACGAGCGTGCACCTTTTTGCATGATGGGCGTGTGCTTCGACTGCCTGCTCGAAATCGATGGCGTGCCGAATCGCCAAGGCTGCATGACATTGGTGCGCGACGGCATGCAGGTGCGGCGCATGCAAGGCGCAAGGAGCATCGCATGACAGAAAAACAAGTCGACCTGCTCGTCATTGGCGCCGGCCCGGCCGGCATGGCCACCGCGCTCGAAGCCCACCGGCGCGGTGTCGATACGCTGGTGCTCGATGAAAATCCGTATCCCGGCGGCCAGATCTACCGCAACGTCAGTCACTCGCCGCTGGCAAACCCCGGCGTGCTCGGCCCCGATTACCTTCGCGGCCGAGCGCTGGTCGACGCGTTCACGCGCAGCGGCATCACCTACTGGCCGCAAACGCTGGCCTGGCAGATCACGCCGGACAAGCGGGCGAGCGTCACCCGCCAGGGCCCCGATGGCGGCACGCTGCAAATCGCCGCGCGCGCCATCGCCCTGACCGGCGGTGCGCAGGAACGGCCCTTCCCGGTGCCGGGATGGACGCTGCCGGGTGTCATGGGCGTTGGTGCCGCGCAAACGCTCCTGAAGGCCGCCGCGCTGGCGCCGAGCGCGCCCGCGGTGCTGGCCGGCTGCGGGCCGCTGCTGTATCTGTTCGCCTGGCAATTGCTGCAGGCCGGCATCGAGATTCGCGCGCTGCTCGACACGACCGCTCCCGGCACTTACCGCACCGCCCTGCCGCATCTGCCCGGCGCCTTGCGCGCGCCGGCCTATCTCGCCAAGGGATGGAAAATGCTGCGTGCGATTCGGCATGCCGGCGTCGAGCACGTCAAGCACGTGCAAAGCCTCGCACTACGCGGCACGCATCGGGTCGAGGCGGTCGAATACGAGGCCGCAGGCCGCATGCACCGCCTGACGACGCCGCTGGTGCTGCTGCATCAGGGTGTGATTCCGAACACGCAGATCACGCGTTCGGTCGGCTGCGACCACGTCTGGGACGAAGCGCAGCTATGCTGGCGCCCGCAGCTCGACGTCTGGGGCGAAACCAGTGTCGCGGACATTTTCGTGGCCGGTGACGGCGGCGGCATCGCCGGCGCGCTGGCAGCCGAAGTCTCCGGTCGGCTCGTCGGACTCCAGCTTGCGCATCGCCTGGTCGGGCTCGATTCGGCCGAGCGCGATGCGGCAGCCTCCGGGCCGCGCGCCGAACTCGCCCGGCATCTGGCCATTCGCCCCTTGCTCGATGCGCTCTATCGCCCCGCCGACCCATTCCGCCGCCCGCCCGCGGACGACACCATCGTCTGCCGCTGCGAGGAAGTCACGGCCGGCGACATCCGCGCCATGGCGAAGCTGGGCTGTGTTGGTCCGAACCAGACCAAGTCGTTCTCGCGTTGCGGCATGGGCCCTTGCCAGGGGCGGTTTTGCGGCCTCACGGTCGCTGAACTGCTGGCCCAGGCGCACGGCACAACCGTGCCGCAAGCCGGCTACTACCGCATCCGACCGCCCATCAAGCCGATTACGCTGGGCGAAGTCGCCATGGCCGTGCCGGCCGATGGCGGCATCGAACGCGCCAGTTTTCCCAAGTGAGCAGTTTGCCCGGTGAAATGAATCCTCAATTTCCTCAACTTCGACAGGAACCCTCGTGAATCACATTCAACGCATTCATCCAAGCACCCGCATGAGCCGCGTGGTGGTCTATAACGGCATGGTCTTCATTGGCGGCCAGACCGCTGGCGACCCCACGCAGGACGTCGCGGGTCAAACGCGCCAGGCGTTGGCGAAGATCGATGGCTATCTGGCCGATGCCGGCATCGACAAGACAAGGCTATTGAGCGCGCAAATCTGGCTCAAGGACATCGCGGCCGATTTCGCCGGCATGAACGAAGTATGGGATGCATGGGTGGCGCCTGAATGCGCGCCCGCCCGAGCCACTGTACAGGCCAGTCTGGCACGTCCGGAACTGCTGGTCGAGATTTCGGTAACCGCCGCCGCGCTATGAGGCGGCAGGGTCCTGGCGCCGAAAATTGCCGTGCGCATTGGCCGGCTGGCCGGCCGTGCGGCATGGCACTCGCCATGCAACGCGCCAAGACCTTCAGGACTGCTCGGAATCGGCCCCCACCGACACCAGCAAACTGCACGAGACCCGGTCGAGCAGCATTGCGCTCTCCGAGCCGCCGGCCCACCAGCGGGCCAGCGTGCCGCGTGTCTGGTGCCCGACCACGATCAGATCGGCATTGAGCTTTTCCGCCAGACGCGGGATTTCCTCGATCGGGCGGCCGTGCGCCAGATGCCCGGTCGCACTTACGCCGCGCGAGGTCAGCCACTGCACGCCTTCTTCCAGGATCTCCCGCGTGGTCGTTTCGATCGCGCTGCAAGTCACGTCGGCCATGATGCCGCCGCTTTGCGCGACGTTCGAGATAATGTCGACCACCGCCAGCACATGCGTCTCGGCCTTCAGGTCGAGTGCCAGATTAGCGCCGCAGCGCAAAGCCTTGCGGCCTTCGCGCGAACCGTCGTAGCACAGCAAAATACGGTTGTAGGCTGCCATATCGATCTCCTGCGAATTTTTCCTACCCCACTCTAGCGTCACGGCCGCGCCGTCGCCATAGTGGCTTTTACCGAGAGACCGCCGCCCCGATCCGGCCAACCGGGACCAGACGGCGCGGCCGGCCGGCGGCCTTCCCTTATTAACAGCTTAGACGGTTTTGGCAAAAACTTAGTAAAACCAATCACCTGTACCGATCACGGTTCCTGCGGCGTAGCGGCGCCAAAGAACACACGGCGGACAAGCCCGTCCACCGTGGCCGGCAGCAAGATGCAGCGGCAATATCTTTCGATGGGCTATCGACCACGAACAGGAGCACTGGCCACCGGCCGTTGCCCGCGCCGCAAATCGTGCGGCGCGGCAGCCGACAGCGCGGTTAGCCGAGCGCTTCCGTTCTTGCCCGGGGCATGGAGGCACGCCCCAGCACCGGCCGCAACGCCGCGCCGGTATGACTGTCGCGCACTCGCAGCAAGTCCTCCGGCGTGCCTGCGGCGACGATCGTGCCGCCGCCCACCCCGCCCTCCGGGCCCAGATCGATCACCCAGTCGGCCTCGGCGATCACGTCGAGATCGTGCTCGATGACCACCACGCTATGGCCACCGTCGGCCAGCCGGTGCAGCACGCGAATCAGCTTGGCCACATCCGCCATGTGCAGCCCGACGGTCGGCTCGTCGAGCACATACAGCGTGTGCGGCGGCTTCTGGCCGCGTCGCGTGAGATCGTCGCGCACCTTGCTCAGCTCGGTCACCAACTTAATGCGTTGCGCCTCGCCGCCCGACAGTGTCGGCGACGGCTGGCCGAGCGTCAGGTAGCCCAGGCCGACGTCCTTCATCAGTTGCAGCGGATGGGCGATGTTGGTGATCGGGGCGAAAAACTCGACGGCTTCGTCGATTTCCATGGTCAGCACATCGCCGATGTTCTTGCCGTGCCAGGTCACCGCGAGCGTTTCGGGGTTGAAGCGCTGGCCGTGGCACACGTCGCACGGCACCTTCACGTCGGGCAGAAAACTCATGCCGATGGTGCGCACGCCCTGCCCCTCGCAGGCGGGACAGCGCCCGGCGCCGGTATTGAATGAAAAGCGCGAAGCGGTATGGCCGCGCGCACGCGCCTCCAGCGTGCCTTCGAACAGCTTGCGAATCGCGTCCCACACGCCGATATAGGTGGCCGGGCACGAGCGCGGGGTCTTGCCGATCGGCGTCTGGTCGACTTCGAGCACCCGGTCGATCGCTTCCCAGCCGGTCACGGCATCGCAGCCCTGCCACTGGTGGGTGACCGCCAGCGGCGCACGCGCACGATGCCCGTCGGTGTCCGGCTGCTGGGCTGCGGCGGCCTTGCGCGCGCGCCGCGTGGCGGGCGAAGACAATACGGAGCGACCGACCGCGTCGAGCAGATTCGTCATCAGCACGTCGCGCGCCAGGGTCGACTTGCCCGACCCGCTCACCCCCGTGACCACCACCAGGCGCGACAACGGAATATTCACCGTCAGCTCGCGCAAATTGTGGAGCCTGGCGCCGTGCACGCTCAGCCATTGTGCCGGCTCCGGCGGCGCGCCGCTACTGGCCGGCACCACCGCGCGGCGCTCCTGTAGCGGGTGCACGATCGGGTGAGCGAGAAACTGTCCGGTCAGCGAAGCGGCCTGCTTTGCCAGGTCGGCCACGCCGCCCTGCGCGACCAGCGTGCCGCCGCGCTTGCCGGCCCCCGGCCCGATATCGATGATGTGATCGGCCCGGCGAATCGTGTCTTCGTCGTGCTCGACCACCACCAGCGTATTGCCCTTCTCGCCGAGCTTGCGCAGCGCGTCGAGCAATATTCGATTGTCGCGCGGATGCAGGCCGATGGTCGGCTCGTCGAGCACGTAGCAAACGCCCTGCAAATTGCTGCCCAGTTGCGCGGCCAGACGGATGCGTTGGGCCTCGCCGCCAGACAGGCTTGGCGCGGCGCGATCGAGGCTCAGATAACCCAGCCCGACCTCTTCGAGAAACGCCAGCCGGCTGCCGATTTCGCTGACCACGTCGCGCGCGATGTCGGCCTCGCGGCCGACCAGTCGCAATGACTCGATCCAGCGGCGCGTATCGCTCACCGTCCATTGCGCGACGTCGACGATCGGATGTCCGTCGAAAGTGACCGCGCGCGCCGCCGGATTCAGGCGCGTGCCTGCGCAATCCGGGCACGGTTCGTCGCCCATGCCCTCCGGCTCCTGTTCCTCGGAGGGCAGGCTTTGTTCACGGCCCCGGCCGTCCTCGGCCAGCAGCGTGTCGTCGTAGGCCTTGCGTTGCTCGCGCGTGAGCGCCAGACCCGTGCCGACGCAACTGGTGCACCAGCCGTGCTTGCTGTTGTACGAGAACATGCGCGGATCGAGTTCCGGGTAACTGGTGCCGCACACCGGGCAGGCGCGCTTGATCGACAACACCTTGACCTGGCCGATGCCGGCGCTCGAACGCCCGGCGCGCATGGCATCGCCCAGGCCGTCGAGCGGCACGAGCAAATGCATGACGCCCTTGCCCACTTCGAGGGTTTCATCGAGCAGGCGGCGCAATTCCGCCTCGCGGTCGGCCAGAATCACCAGATCGGCCACCGGCAGCTCGATCGTGTGCTCACGAAAGCGATCGAGCTTGGGCCACGGCGCCACCGGCACGAATTCGCCGTCCACGCGCAAATGGGTGTGTCCACGCGCCCGCGCCCACTTCGCCAGGTCGGTATATAGCCCCTTGCGATTGACCACCAGCGGTGCGAGCAGGCCGACGTGCTCGCCGCGGTGCTCGCGCAGCAACTGCGCGGCGATCGATTCCACGCTTTGCGCGGTAACCGGCGTGCCGTCGTGAATGCAATGCTGCAGCCCGAGCTTCACATATAGCAGCCGCAGGAAGTGCCAGACTTCCGAGGTGGTCGCGACGGTACTCTTGCGCCCGCCGCGCGACAGGCGCTGCTCGATCGCCACGGTCGGCGGGATGCCATAGACGGCATCGACCTCGGGGCGGCCGGCCGGCTGCACGATCGAGCGCGCATACGCGTTGAGCGACTCGAGATAGCGGCGCTGACCTTCGTGAAAAAGAATATCGAACGCGAGCGTCGATTTGCCCGACCCCGACACACCCGTGATCACGTTGAACTTGCCGTGCGGAATGTCGACGTCGAGCGACTTCAGGTTGTGTTCGCGCGCATTGACGATGCGCACCACATCCTCGCCCTCGACCGCACGGCGTGCGCGCGACGCGCGCAGTGCCGTTTGCAGCGGGATGCCGGCCGCGTCCGCATGCGACGGGTTGGCCAGCGCGGCCAGCGCGCGTTCGTATTGCAACAGGGCCTGTCCGGTATGTGATTCGGCACACTGCTGCACCGTGTGCGGCGTGCCGGCGCACAGCACGCGGCCGCCGCCGTCGCCGCCTTCCGGGCCCAGGTCGATCAGCCAGTCGGCAGCGCGAATCACGTCGAGGTTGTGTTCGATAACGATCAGCGAATGACCGTTCGCGAGCAGTTTGCCGAACGCGCGCATCAGTTTGGCGATGTCGTCGAAATGCAGTCCGGTGGTAGGCTCATCGAACATGAACAGCCGCGCCGAAGGCGTCGACGCAGTGCCGCGCGCACCGCGCGTATTGGCGGTCTCGGCCAGAAATCCCGCGAGCTTGAGCCGCTGCGCCTCGCCGCCCGAGAGGGTCGGCACCGGTTGGCCGAGCTTCACATATTCGAGTCCGACGTCGACGATCGGCTGCAGCACGCGCAGCACCTGCGCATCGTCGGCAAAAAAACCGGCCGCCTCGCTGACCGTCAGATCCAGCACGTCCGCGATGCTCAGCGCGCGCGCCGGCACGCCGCGCTCGATTTTCACTTCAAGCACTTCAGGCCGGTAGCGGCGCCCGTCGCAATCAGGGCAGCGCAAATACACATCGCTCAGAAACTGCATCTCGACGTGCTCGAAGCCGGAGCCGCCGCACGTCGGGCAGCGGCCATCTCCGGAATTGAAGCTGAAGGTGCCGGCGGTGTAGCCGCGCTGCACCGCCATCGGCGATTTGGCGAACAGCTTGCGAATCTCGTCGAACGCGCCCACATAACTCGCCGGATTCGAGCGCGTGGTCTTGCCGATCGGCGACTGGTCGACAAATACCACGTCACCGAGCAAGTCGGCGCCGGTCACGCGCCGGTAGGCGCCCGGCGCCTCGGTAGCCAAACCGAAATGGCGCGCCAATGCCGGATACAACACGTCCTGCACCAGGGTCGATTTGCCCGAGCCCGAGACCCCGGTCACGCACACCAGGCGGCGCAGCGGAATCTCTACGGTGACGTCCTGCAGATTGTGTTCGCTGGCCCCCTCGAGCACCAGGCGCGGCGTGCTCGCCTCGACCGGGCGGCGCATCCACGTCAGATCGGTAACCTGACGCCGCCCGACCAGGTATTCGCCGGTCAGCGTGCCGCTGCGCCGGATCTGCTCAGGCGTGCCGTCATAAATGATCGTGCCGCCACGCTCCCCGGGCCCCGGGCCCATGTCGATCAGGCGATCGGCCGCGAGCATCACCGACGGATCGTGCTCGACCACCACCAGCGTATTGCCGGCGTCGCGCAGCCGATGCATCGCCTCGACGATTCGGTTCAGATCACGCGGATGCAGCCCGATGCTCGGCTCGTCGAGCACGAACAGTGTCTTGGTCAGCGAGGTGCCCAGCGCCGTGGTCAGATTGATGCGCTGTACTTCGCCGCCCGACAGCGTACGGCTTTGGCGGTCCAGCGTCAGGTAACCGAGTCCCACGTCGCACAGGTATTTCAGGCGCGTGCGCACCTCGGCGAGCAGCAGTTTCAGGGCGTCGTCGAGCATCGCGCTGGGCAGAACGATATCGTCGAAGAAGCGCCGGATCCGCTCGATCGGCAGCAGCATCAGGTCATGCACTGTCAGGCCCGGCAATGCCTCGAGCTGCTCGCGGCGCCACTCGACGCCATACGGCATGAAGCGCTGCGCCGGCGCCAGCACCGCGTCGGCGTTGGCCTTGGTGCCCAGGCGCCAAAGCAGCGACTCGGTCTTCAGGCGCGCGCCGCCGCAGGTCTGGCACGGCGTGTAGCTGCGATATTTCGACAGCAGCACACGAATGTGCATCTTGTAGGCCTTCGACTCCAGGTAACCGAAGAAGCGCCGGACGCCATACCACTGCTTCTGCCACTTGCCATGCCAGTCCGGCGCGCCGTCGATGACCCAGGCGCGCTCGGACGCAGACAGGTCGGCCCACGGCGTATCGCAGCGTACGTCGGCTTTTGCCGCATGGCGCAGCAAATCGTCCTGGCACTCCTTCCAGGCGGGCGTCTGCATCGGCTTGACCGCGCCGCCGCGCAGCGTCTTGCGCTCGTCGGGAATCACCAGCCCCAGGTCGACCCCGATCACGCGGCCAAAACCGCGGCACGTGTCACATGCGCCGTAAGCCGAGTTGAATGAAAACAGCGCCGGCTGCGGATCGGCATAGCGCAGATCGCTGTCGGGGTTGTGCAGGCCAGTGGAAAAGCGCCAGACCTCCGGCGCGGCATCGGCCGCATCGGCAGCCGGCAGCACGTAGACATTGACCCGCCCGCCGCCGCGCTTGAGCGAGGCCTCGATCGCCTCGAGCACACGCGCGCGCTCTGCCTGCTGGACGCGAAAGCGGTCGGCCACCACATCGAGCAGCTTGCGCGGACCATTGGCGCCCACCACCTCGCGCTGCGCCTGCACGCGCGTATAGCCACTGAGCGAGAGCCACTGCTCGACCTCCTCGGCCGAGGCCGATTCGGGCAACTCCACCGGAAAGGTCACCACCAGCCGCGGATCGTCGCGCTCGGTGCGAGCTCGCAGTTCGGCATAGATCGTCTCGGGCGTGTCGTGCCGCACCGGCTGTGCGGTCTTGCGGTCGAACAGCTCCGCCGCGCGCGCATAAAGCAGCTTCAGGTGATCGTTGAGCTCGGTCATGGTGCCGACCGTCGAGCGCGAGCTGCGCACCGGGTTGGTCTGGTCGATCGCGATGGCCGGCGGCACGCCGTCGACCCGGTCGACCTGGGGCCGGTCCATCCGGTCGAGAAATTGCCGCGCATAGGCGCTGAAGGTCTCCACATAGCGGCGCTGACCCTCGGCATAAAGCGTGTCGAACACCAGGCTCGACTTGCCCGAGCCCGATGGGCCCGTGACCACCGTCATTTCACCGGTCTGCAAATCGAGATCGATATTCTTGAGGTTGTGCTGCCGAGCGCCGCGAATGCGGATTTTTCCAGTCGATGACAATTTATTCGATCCTCACAAGGCATTGAGCCGATGCTGTTGGCCCGATAAGCCGCGCGGCGCCGCGACGCTCACTCATGCATCGGCAATTCGCCGCGGCAATTAGCTGCCGCAAAATAGGAATATTCTACTGTACATCTATACAGCCTTGCAGGGGTCATCTCATTTACGTCGCGTTCGCCTGTCAATCGCGGCGAGAACGCCCTATGCTGGAAAGCCAGGGAGTCCGCAGGGCTCCCGTTCTCCTGAGGAGGCCCCCATGTCGATCGCCACCACTCTAGAGGACTGCCTGCGCAAAAAAGGCAGCGAATACGACGTCGTACAGCACCGCCACACCCACAATAGCGCCGAAACCGCCGAAGCCGCGCATATTCCCGGCGACCGTCTCGCCAAGACGGTACTCCTGGAAGACGAACGCGGTTACGTCGCCGCGGTGCTGCCCGCCACGCACCGTCTGCAGTTGGCAAAACTGTGGGCCCAGACCGGACGGCGGCTGGTACTTGCCAGGGAGACCGATCTCCCGGCGCTGTTCAAGGATTGCGATGTCGGCGCCATTCCGCCGGTGTGCGCCGCCTACGGATTGCCGACCTACGTCGACCAAAGCCTCGCCGGCCAGGCCGACGTCTACTTCGAGGCCGGTGACCACGAAGCGCTGATTCACATGCGCACCCAGCAATTCATGGATCTCATGGAGCAAGCCGAAACCGCCCGGTTTTCGCGCCGCCGCCCGGCATACCGGCACTGACCGGTGCACGGTCAACGGCTCTGGCAGCCGTTGGCCCCCCTCCCCCTTGGCATGAAGCGCGATAACCCAAAATATCAATGTCGCTTAAATAATTAGGTTGCTATCTAATTATTAACATGTTAATTTATTGTCATGTCAAATCTCACCTCACTTCATCTGGCCTTGACCAGTGCCCTTATGGCAGCCGGGCGGCAATGGCGGCAAATCTCCGAGGCGATCACTACGCCATCGGGCATCTCCGGCGCCTGCACCGCACCGCTGATTTTCATTGGCCGGCTGGGCGAAGGGGTGCGCCAAAACGTGCTGGCCGAGCAGATCGGCATCGAAGGCCCATCGCTGGTGCGCCTGCTCGACCAGATGTGCCGCGCCGGCTTGATTCGCCGGGAGGTCGACCCGGCCGACCGGCGAGCCAACATGCTCTGGTACACCGACGCCGGCAGAGCGTTGGCCGAAAAAATCGAGGCGGACCTCATCCAATTGCGGGCCTCCGTGTTCCGCGACATCAGCAAGGAAGACGTCGAGGCCACCTTGCGTGTGTTGGCCGCCATTGGAGACGCAGCCCACGCGGTCAGCGCCCCGGCCCGGCCGTGAGCGAGGTGCTGCCATGAACCACTGGCCTTCGGCGCGGGACTGGCTGTTTTCGCTCAAAGCCTTCGTTGCCGCGATGCTGGCGCTTTATCTCGCGATGGCGGCCGGCTTGCCACGCCCGTATTGGGCGATGTCGGCCGTCTATATCGTCTCGCATCCGCTGACCGGCGCTACCCGCTCGAAAGCGCTGTATCGCGTGCTGGGCACCCTGCTGGGCGCTACCGCGGCAATCGCTTTCGTGCCGCTTTTCGACGACGCGCCAGTGCTGTTGTCGGCTGTCGTGGCGCTCTGGACCGGCTCGCTGCTCTACATTTCCCTGCTGCACCGCACGCCGCGCAGCTACGTGTTCATGCTCGCCGCCTATACGCTGCCGTTGATCGCCCTGCCCGCTGTCGATCAGCCGCAGGCCGTGTTCGACATCGCCGTGGCGCGCAGCGAGGAAATCATGCTTGGCATCATCTGCGCCAGTGTCGTCGGGGCGATTGTCTTTCCGGGCCGCATCGCGCCGGTGATCCATGCTCGCACGCAAGCCTGGCTGCGCGACGCCGCTGCCTGGGCGGCCGACACGCTGGCGCCCGGCAGTGCCGCCCAGCATCCTGGCACCCGGCACCGGCTGGCGTCCGACATCCTGGCACTCGACCAACTCATCAGCCAGCTTTCGTACGATCCGGAAACAGCCGACATGGTGCGCCATGCGCGCGAACTGCGCGCCCGCATGTCGATGCTGTTGCCGGTGCTGTCCTCGCTCACGGCGGTGCTCGGTACGCTGCGCGGCCAGGGGCACGCGATGCCGCACGACCTCGAACAGCTCACTGGCGAGATCGCCGGCTGGGTGCGCACGATGTCGGCCGATGCCGGCGCGGCCCAGCGCTTTCGCGAGCGGCTCGAGCGCGGCGACGCCCCGGCTGGCGACGCGCTCGACTGGGGCGGCGCGCTCGCCGCCAATGCCCGCTGGCGGCTGGGCGCGCTGGTCGACCTGTGGCTCGACTGTCTGACCCTACATGCGCGCCTGGCCGGCGAGGCGTCGGGCGAGCCCTGGGCTCCCGCTTATCGGCGCCGCGAGATTTCGCGCGGGGCGCGTCACCTGGATTACGGCATGACGCTGTTCTCGGCGTTCTCCGCCAGTCTGGCAACCTTCTGCGGCTGCCTGGTCTGGATCGCCACCGGCTGGGCCGACGGCGGTGCGGCCGTCACGCTGGGCGCGATCGCCAGCTGCTTTTTTGCCGCGCAGGACGAACCGGCGCCGATGGTGCTGTCGTTTGCCGTATGGACCGCCGTGTGCATCGTCGTCGCGGCCATCTATCTGTTCGCGATTCTGCCGCTCTCGCACGGTTTTGTAACGCTGGCCATGCTGCTGGCCGTGCCGTTTCTGCTCGCCGGCACGTTGATCGCGCAACCGCGCTTCAACATGATCGCCATGCTGCTGACCGTCAACACCGCGACCTTCATCGGCCTGCAGGGCGCCTACCAGGCCGACTTCACGGCGTTCCTCAACGGCAATCTGGCGGGCGTCGCGGGCGTGCTGGTCGCGCTGGGCTGGACCTTGCTGACGCGGCCGTTCGGCACCGAACTGGCGTTGCGCCGTCTGGTGCATGCGAGCTGGCGCGACCTGGCCGACACCGCCGCCGGCCATGCCGTCACCGATCATGCACGGCTTACCGCCCGCATGCTCGATCGGCTCGGTCAATTGATCCCGCGCTTGGCGGCAAGCGGCAACGACACCGTCACCGACGGCTTCAAGGAATTGCGCGTCGGCTTCAGCACGCTCGAGTTGCAGCGCGAAGAACTCGACCTGTCGGGCACCACCCGCGATGCCATCCAGGCGGTACTCGATGCGCTTGCCGATTACTACCGGCGCTGTCTGGCCGAGCGCACGCACCGGGCCCCGCAGGCCGACCTGCAGCACCGCATCGACGCGGCCATCGCGCGCACCGTCACGCGTCGCAGCGCGGCGGCGCGCATCGCACTCAACGCATTGGTCGAATTGCGGGTGGCCTTGCTGCCCACCGCGACGCCCCTGCGCGTGCCGAACGCGCCGGGTGCGGCCGGCGGCGGTTGATTTTTAACGTTTTAACGAGACCGGCCGATCGCCGGGACTGACAGAAGAATGAGTGGCGAAATCAACATTTACGGTGTGTTCGTTCCCAGCGTGCTGGGCTGGATGCTGATCGCCTTCGCGATCACCACCGGCTTGCGCATGCTGCTCGGGCGCGCGGGCCTCTACCGGCACGTATGGCACCGCTCGCTGTTCAATCTGGCGCTTTATGTGATCGTGCTGGGCGGCACGGTTTTTCTGATTCATTGGTTGCAGTCATGAAAAAAGATACTCGCTTCATCGGATCCGTCATCCTCACCCTGGCGCTGGCGGCAGTCGCGGCAGTGACCGCCGCGCATCTGTTGGATTACTACACAGTCGCGCCCTGGACCCGCGATGGCCAGGTCGGCGCCGACGTGGTGCAGATCGCTCCCGACGTCAGCGGCCAGATCACCCAGGTGATGGCCCACGACAACCAGACCGTCAAGCAGGGACAGGCGCTGTTCGTGATCGACCGCGCGCGCTTCGAACTCGCGCTGCAGCACGCCCGGGAAGTCGTCGCCGCGCAACGTGCGGCGCTGGCCGAGGCGCGGCGCGAAGCGGCGCGCAATCGGTCGCTGGGCAACCTGGTCGCGCAGGAGACCACCGAGCAAAGCCAGGCCCGGGTCCTGCAGGACGAGGCCGCCCTGGCACAGGCCAAAACCGCCGTCGCCGTCGCCGAACTGAATCTGCGACGGGCCACCGTGCTGAGCCCGGTCGACGGCTTCCTGAGCGACCGCACACCGCGGGTTGGCGACTATGTCGTGACCGGCAAGCCGGTGCTGTCGATCGTCGACGCGCATTCGTTCCATGTCGACGGCTACTTCGAAGAAACCAAGCTGCATGACATTCGCGTCGGCCAGCCGGTCAAAATCCGCATCATGGGTGAATCACAGACGCTGCGCGGCCACGTGCAGAGTATCGCCGCCGGCATCGAGGACCGCGACCGCAGCAATGGCGCCAGCCTGCTGCCGAACGTCAACCCGACCTTCAGCTGGGTACGCCTGGCGCAGCGCATTCCCGTGCGCGTGGCGCTCGATGACGTGCCGCCGGACGTCCGCCTGATTGCCGGGCGCACCGCGACCGTGTCGATCGACACCGACGCGTCCGTGCACAGTTCGGGAGCGCGCTCATGAGACCCACTCGCCTTGCCGTGGCGCTCGTGCTGCTGCAAAGCCTGCTTGGCTGCGCGGTAGTCGGCCCCGATTATCATCTGCCGGCCGAGGCGGCCATCAACCGACCCTCGGCGAATGCCGGATTCGCCGGTGCGCACGGCGCCGCCGTCACGCTCGCCCCGGTGCCGAACGACTGGTGGCGCTTATACGACGACCCTGCGCTCGAGCGCCTGGTGCAACAAGCGCTCGCGGCCAACACCAATGTGCGCGTGGCCGCCGCGAATCTGCGCCGTACCCTCGCGCTGCGCGACCAGGTCGACGCCGAAGGGGGATTCCATGGTGCCCTCGAAGGCGCGGCAAAGCGGGCGCAGGAGTCGGGCGAACAATATCTGCTCAGCGAGAAGCTGCCGGTCGTCAACGAGGGCGATGCCGGCTTGAGCGTGTCCTACGACCTCGATCTGTTCGGCAAGCTCAAGCGCGCCGGGCAGGCCGCCACGGCCGATGCCCAGGCAAGTCAGGCAGCGCTCGACCTGGTACGCGTGAATGTCGCGGCACAGACCGTGCGCGCCTACGTCGAGAGCTGCGCCGCCACGCAGGCACTGAGCGTAGCCCGCCGGCAACTCGCGCTGCAAACGCGTAGCGTCGACATCGCCAAGCGGCTCGAAGCCGCGGGCCGGGGTCGCAGCACCGACGTGCTGCGCGCGCAGGCCCAAGCCGATCTGCTGCGCGCCAACCTGCCGAAGTTCGAGGCCGCGCACGACGCCGCACTGCTGCAATTGGCGGTGATGGTGGGAAAAACGCCGCGCGAATTCGATACCTCGACACTCACCTGCGCGCACGCGCCAACGTTGCGCCAGCCGATTCCGGTCGGTGACGGCACCGCGCTGCTCAAGCGCAGGCCGGACGTGCGCGAGGCCGAGCGTCAACTGGCCGCCGCCACGGCGCGCATCGGCGTGGCCACCGCGGCGCTTTATCCCGATATCGTGATCGGCGCCTCCGGCGGCTTCACCGGGGTGCTGGAAGATCTGGGAAAGGCATCGACCGGACGCTGGAACATCGGTCCGCTGATCTCCTGGACACTGCCCGATAATGGTGCGCGAGCGCGTATCCGCGGTGCGCGGGCCGGCACCGAGGCGGCGCTCGCGCATTTCGACGGCGTCGTGCTCGACGCGCTCAAGGAAACCGAGACAGCCTTGACCCGCTACACGCACGACCTCGCCAGCCGAAGCGAGTTGCGCGCCGCGCGCGACGCGGCCCGCCAGGCCGCGCAACAGAACCGGGTTCTATACCAGGCCGGCAAGACCCCCTACCTCGCCAGCCTCGACGCCGATCGCACGCTGGCCAATACCGAAGCGGCGCTGGCCGCGGCCGACCGGCAGGTTGCGCTCGATCAGGTCAACCTGTTTCTGGCCCTGGGCGGCGGCTGGCAAGGCAGCGAAGCCAACCCTGCCCGGCTCTCCGGCGCCAGCGCCGCAAAGTCGACGTCCTAAGTAAACGCTAATCGAAATTTCTCATGATCGTCATTTTTTTGACACGCTTTTTTAATTAGGAAAACATAATTAAAACTTAGGAAGATATTCACGGTTCTGTCAGAAACCGTTGTTAGCATCGCGCCTCATTCGAAACCTCGCTTTACAGCCCATTTGAATAAGGATGCCGATATGAAACGGGTAGTTTCGCAGTTCCGTAAAAAGCCGCTGGCGCAATTGATCTTTGCGTCGCTGTGCGCCGCCGGCGCCCAGGTTTCCCATGCACAAACCTCGGGCGACCTCGGTTCGGTGCAAAGCACCGCGAACTGGTCGGCGGCCGACGGCTCGGGAGCGAACAACCCGCAATCCGCACCGGCCCAGGCGCCAACGCAAGGCTCGCTCACCACGACCCAGCCCAAGTCGATCATCAGCCGCCACTACATCGAGAACAGCACCGCGCCGACGTCGAACTACACCGACATCCTGCAGATCGCGCCGAGCGTGTCGAACGTCGACCCCAACGGTCCCGGTTTGATGGAATCGCAAAGCCTGTCGATTCGCGGCTTCCAGGACGGCCAGTACAACGTGACGTTCGATGGCATCCCGTTCGGCGACTCGAATGACTTCACCCACCACTCGACCTCGTTCTTCTCATCCCAGTCGCTGGGCGACATGTCGGTCGATCGGGGCCCGGGCGACGCCTCCCAAATCGGTTTCGCCACGTTTGGCGGCACCATCGGCCTGACCTCCAAGGCGATGTCCGACAAACCGGCCTTTAACGTGGCGGGCTCGTACGGCAGTTTCAACACTTGGCTGGGCAGCGCCGAATTCAACAGCGGCGACATGAAGCAGTGGGGCGACGCGCGCATACTGTTCGGTTACAACCAGATCGGCAGCGACGGCTATCTGACCAACGCTCACCTGAGCCGCAAGAACGCCTACTTCAAGCTCGAGAAGCCGATCGGCGACAACACGCTGGTGACCCTGTTCGCGACTTATTCGCGCATTCACCAGAATGTGCCGGTCGGTGCGACCGCCGCGCAAATCCAGCAATTCGGTCCCGACTTCGGCCTGAGCACCGATCCGACCAGCCAAGCCTACTACGGCTACAACTTCGATCGGATCAATACCGATTTCGAGTACCTCGGCATCCAAACCAAATTTGGCGAGTGGTCGATCGATAACAAACTGTATACGTACGGGTACTATCACAACGGCTTCAACGGCGCGGACCCCAACGGCGAGACGCCGAACGGCACCAACTTCGGTGCCAACAACGTGCCTGGCCAGGAGATGAACAACAACTACCGGGCTGTGGGCGACGTCCTGAACGCCGAACGCAAGCTCGGCCCGGGCAAACTGAAAACCGGCTTGTGGATCACTCGCCAGACCAACTTCCGCAACAATTTCAACGTCGACGATTCGCTGAATTTCGCGTTCCAGTCGCTGAACTTCACGATGAACGATACGCTGCAGACGTTCGAGCCCTATGCCCAATACGCGTGGAACCTCGGTCATGGCCTGACACTGACGCCGGGCGTGAAGTTCGTGTCGTTCAATCGCAGTATCGACACGCCGCTGAACCAGAAATCAGGCACTGCGCTGGATTACAGCCACACCTGGACCAAGTTCCTGCCGTCGCTGACCGTGCACGAACGGATCACGCCCGACTGGAGCGCCTACGCGCAATACGCGCAGGGTTTCCTGGCGCCCAACCTGAATGTCTTCTATGTGCAGGATCCGTCGATTTCCGGCCAGCCCAATCCTGAACAGACCAATAACTATCAGATCGGCACGACCTACAAGACCGGTCGCCTGACACTGGCCGCCGACGTGTATTACATCGACTTCCTCAATGCCGTGACCAAGCGCACGGTCGGCAGCAATACCACCTTCAGCAACGCCGGCGGTGCGATCTACAAGGGTATCGAGACCGAAGCCACGGTCTACGCCGGCGACGGCTTCAGCCTGTATGGCAACCTTACCTTCAATTCGGCCAAGCAGAAAGACACGGGCAGCTGGATGCCCAACGCGCCGCGCCAGACCGCCGCGGCCGGCCTGATTTATCAACATGGTCCGCTGTACGGCTCGTTGATCACCAAGTTCGTCGGCCGCCAGTTCGGCGACACGGGCGACACGCAACCGATCGGCGCGTTCGCGGTAACCAACCTGGCAGCCGTCTACACCATCAAGCACCTCGCGCCGTGGACGCACGACACGCGCATCGGCTTGCAGGTCGACAACCTGTTCAATCGCACCAGCATCGACGCGCTGGCCGGCTACACCGCGGCCGACAACACGCCGCTGTACTGGACCGTCCCGGGCCGCTCGATCATCGCCACGCTGGCCACCTCTTTCTAACCGGAGATTGACGTCATGACCGTCGATACTTTCATGCACCTCGCGAACAACTCGGACGGGGTGCTCTATGTGATCGCCGCGATGCTGCTGGTCGCCCTGACCGTCATCATCGAACGGTTCTGGTTCCTGCATCGCGCCGCGGCCAGCACTCACGCCGCGCTTGCCGAGATCGACCGCAGCGAGTCGCTCAACCCGGCAACGCTCAATGCTTGCGCCGAACAATTCCACGGCATGCCCGCCGCCAGCCTGTTTGCCAGCGCCGCGCGGCTGGCCGGGCATACCTCGGACGACGCGCTCGAGTCCTGCATGGAGGAAGTCATCATGCGCCAGGCGCCGCGCATCGACCGCTTTCTCTGGGTGCTTGACACGATCGTCACGCTAGCTCCCCTGCTCGGCCTGTTCGGCACCATCCTCGGCATGTTCAATGCGTTTCAGGTCTTGTCCAACCCGGGCAATGCGCCGACGCAGGTCACCGGCGGCGTCGCCCAGGCGCTCATCGCCACGGCCTCCGGGCTGTTCGTCGCGATGATCGGCCTGGTGTTCTTCAACGGCCTGCACAATCGCGTGCGCGTCGTCGTGCACCAGCTCGAAACGCTCAAGGCGGCGCTGGTCAATCGCATCGCCCGGGCCCCGCACGAACATCCCAGGGCCCTGAAGGACGCGCCTCGCGCGGTGGTCGGCAAACTCGTATCGCAAGGGGCCTGAACGTATGAAGTACTTGGAAGTACGCCGAGCCCGCATCGAAATCATTCCGATGATCGACATCATGTTTTTCCTGTTGGTGTTCTTCATCATGATCACGCTGCACATGATTCCGAACGCGGGCTTGCGAACCCAGTTGCCTTCGAGCAGCAGCACCCAGGCATTGCCGCCGGCCAAAGTGCTGGTGACGCTGTCGACCGACGGCAGCGTGTCGGTCGACGGCAACACGCTGAGCCCCGCGCAGCTCACCGCAATGCTGGCCGCGCGACCCGATGTCGCGCATACCGCGGTCACCATCGCCGGCTCGAAACAGGCCCGCATTCAGGGGCTGGTTACCGTAATGGACGCGTGTCGGGCGGCCGGCGTGTCGCAGATCGCGCTGGCCGCCCAGCCCGCGCAAACCCCGCTCCAGTAAAGATGGCTACCTTACCCATGCCGGGCCTTGCCCACGACGGCAAGCGCCTGTTTCGTGCGGCTGCGCTGGCGGCCGTCGTCGAGGCGCTGCTGCTCGGCGGCGGCTACCTGTTCCTGTCCCGCAAGCCGGTCGCGCCGCCCCCGGTCCCTATCACGCTGCTGGCTATCGCCCAGGCGCCCAAACCCGTTCCGGCACCGCCCAAGCCGGTCGCTCCGGTGAGCCCGCCTCCGGTCAAGCCGCCCCCTCCGGTACGTCGCGTGATTCACCACGTCGTGCCTACCGCCAGGCCCAAACCGCAGCCGATACCCAAGGCGCCGGCACCGCCACCGCCCGCCCCGGCGCCCGCCACACAGGCCGCGCCCCCGCCCGTGCCGCAACCCCCGCCGCCGGCCGCACCGGTAGCCGCGGCCGCACCCGGTGCGAATTTCGCCAGCGCGCTGCGTGCGGCAATTCAGGCCGCGCTGCGCTATCCCGTGGCAGCCCGCATGGGCGGCATGACGGGTCGCACCCGCGTGGCCTTCGATTACCGCGACGGCGTCGTCTCTCACGTGCGCGTGGTTATCTCCAGCGGCGTCGGCCTGCTAGACCGCGCCGCGCTCGCGGCGGTACGTGAAGCGGCCGTCCCCAAACCCAAACCCGCCTTTGCCGGCAAGACGTTCGCCGAGCAGTTGTGGGTAACCTTCAATCTGAACAACGACGAATGAAAAAGAGATTTTCCGCCGCTATCGCCGGCCTGGGCATGTGCGTCGCCGCATTGGCGGGCGCAGCGAGCCTGCCGGCCAACGCACCTGCTCGGCATGTACTGCTCATCAGCGTCGACGGCCTGCACGGCAGCGATCTGGCGTACTTCATCGAAGCTCACCCGCACAGCACATTGGCCGCGCTCGCGCGCCACGGCATCGACTACGGCAACGCGCGCACGGTCGGGCCGGCCGATTCGTTTCCGGGTCTGTTGGCGCTGATCACGGGCGGCACGCCGGCAGCCACCGGCGTGTACTACGACGTGACCTACGATCGGTCCCTCTCGCCGGCCGGCAGCGATTGCCGTGGGCGCGGCGCAGCCGTGCCGTACAACGAAGCGATCGACGCCACCGCTGCCGGCAAGCGGGACACGATCGACCCGGCCAAGCTGCCGCGCGACCCGCGCGACGGCTGCCGGCCGGTCTATCCACACGCCTATTTGCGCGTCAACACGGTTTTCGAAGCAGTGCGCGCGGCCGGCGGCTACACCGCCTGGACCGACAAGCACCCGGCTTATGAATTGGTGCAAGGCCCCTCCGGGCATGGTGTCGACGACCTCTTTCTGCCGGAGATCGGCGCCAACTACGAGGCGCGGCAAGCCGCGCCGGTCAATGGCATCACCGCGTCGCTCGCGCGTACCGAAGCTTATGACGACATGAAGGCACACGCGCTCGTCAATGAGATCGACGGCCTCACCCACGACGGACGTCGCCGTGCGCCGGTACCCAATCTGTTCGGGCTGAACCTGCAGGCCATCAACGTCGCGCAAAAACTCTACGGCTATCGCGACGCCGACGGCGCGCCAACGCCCGGACTCACGCAGGCGCTCGAGCACACCGATCGGATTCTCGGCCGCTTCGTCGAGGCCCTGCGCCGGCAAGGGCTGCGCGACGATACGCTGATCGTGGTCACTGCCAAGCACGGCAATGGACCGATCGATCCCGCCCGGTTGCACAAAGTCGATCGCAACGAACTGGCCAGGGTCATCGACGCTGCCGCGCCGGGTGCATTGGCGCAGCTGACCGTCGACAGCGGCGCCTTGATCTGGCTGCGCGCCCCGTCGGCTACCGCGCAAGTCGCCGCAGCCCTGCGCGCTCATGCGGCGCCCCTGGGCATTGCCGACGTGCTCAGCGGCGAGCGGCTGGCAAGACGCTTTCCGTCCCCGCAACAAGATAGCCGCACCCCGGACATCATCGTCATGACCAAAGCCGGCGTGATCTACACCAAGCCCGCGGACGGCAAGCGCATGGAGCATGGCGGCTTCGGCAACGACGACAGACACGTCGCGCTGCTGCTGTCGAGCCCGCGTCTGGCCCATGCCGGGCGGCTCGTGACATATCCGGTGTCGACCACCCAGGTTGCGCCAACCATGCTGGCCGCACTCGGCTTGCACCCCACCGCGCTCAAGGCCGTCGTGCTGGAAAACACGCCGACGTTGCCACAGGTCGACTGGCTAAAGCCGCGCTGATCGACACCAGCCATCGGCGCGCCGCCCGGACGGCGCCCGTCGAACCGTGCGGGCGATGCACGACAGTGCGCCCGACGGTTCGAACCATTGCCCTGCAAACCCCTCGCGCCAAATCCGCGCGGCGCTCGCTGGCGCGCTCCGCACTCGGACAGATGCCCCGCGTCGAGCGCCGGTCACGGCACGCGCGGCGCGGCTGAGCCGTCATCGCGGCGCGGCCGTCCACTTCACGCCGGGCTTGACCAAAATCAAGGTGGGAACCCGCCAAACGCACAGAATTAAAAGCGTCTGGCGGTTGCTCGGCGCGACGACCCCGCGTCACGAGATCCGCTCCATACCGGCGCTCAGCCGGTGCAGTGCCATTTGACAATGGTTTGATGGGTCCAACGGGGATAAACATGCGGGTATGGCACTCGGTATCGAAACATCCACCAGACGTGCCCGGTCACCTGGGATCCGCGTGGCGTCTGCATCACTGCGTCACGCCGTATCGGCGCCGGAGTGGATTGCATTGGCGGCAGGTCCTGCTGCTGCTTTTGCTGGTGCTGATCGCATCGTACGTGCGTGCGGCAACGCTGGCCACCGTCACGGTCAAGGCGCAGCCGCTGCGTGACGAATGGATCGCCGACGCGGTGATCGAATCGACGCGGCAAACAGTGGTATCCGCGCAAACCTCCGGCCGCATCACCGCGCTGTATGTGAAGGCCGGCGATCAGGTCGCCGCCGGCCAGCGCCTGCTGTCGATCGACCAGCGCACGGCCGACGAGCAACTGGCGGCATCGCGCGCGCAATTCGCGGCGGCCAGCGCCGAGCGCGACGTCGCCGCGCGCGATCTGGCGCGCACCCGCACGCTGTTCGACAAGCAATATGTCAGCCAGGCGGCGCTCGATCGCGCCCAGGCGCGCTACCGGGCGGCGGCCGAGGCGGCCTCGGCCAGACAGGCCGAGGTGCGCGCGGCGCTCGTGCAGGCCGGGTTGCATAACATTGCTGCGCCCTACGCCGGCACCGTCGCCAGCGTCGACGTCGAGCTCGGCGCCACCGCGATGCCAGGCGCCCCGCTGCTCACGCTCTACAGCCCCCACACCCTGCGAGCGGTCGCCACGGTGCCGCAGTCCCAACTGACAGGAGTGCAAAGCGATGCGGCGGTACGCGTCGAGATACCCGACTTGCCGGCCGGCGCGCGCTGGCAGACCGCCACGTCGGTCGAGATCCTGCCGGTGGCCGACCCGCTCAGCCATTCGGTGCAGGTACGCCTGCCATTGCCCGCGGCGGCCAACCAGGCACGCCCGGGCATGTTCGCCCGCGCCTACTTCCCGGTCGGTCAAGCTCGCCTGGGGCTGATGGTGCCGCTTACCGCGGTCGTTCGGCGTACCGAGGTCACCGCCGTCTACGTGGTCGCGCCGGGCGGACAGGTCACGCTGCGCCAGGTGCGGCTGGGCGAAGTCCACGGCGATCAGGTGGAAATCCTGGCCGGGATAGCGGCCGGCGAGCAGGTTGCTCTCGACCCGACGGCGGCAGCACGTCAATGACCCCTAGCGAACCGACCTTGCGATGAGCTCACCCAACCTCGGCATCTCCGGCCGCATCGCGGCGTTCTTTCTGGAGAACCGCATCACCCCGCTGCTCGCGCTGGTGGCGCTGTTGCTGGGCCTGTTCGCGATGGTGATGACCCCGCGCGAGGAAGAGCCGCAAATCAATGTCACGATGGCCAACGTGCTGGTGCCGTTTCCCGGTGCGAGCGCGCGCGACGTCGAACAGATGGTGGCCGGGCCGGCCGAGCAGATTCTCTCGCAAATCAAGGACGTCAAGCATGTCACCTCGGTGTCGCAGCCCGGCCTGGCGGTGCTGACAGTGCAGTTCGAGGTCGGCGTGCCCCGCACCGATGCCCTGGTCAGACTGTACGACACCGTCTACTCGAATCAGGATTGGCTGCCGAAGAATCTCGGGGTGCTGCCACCGCTCATCAAGCCAAAGGGGATCGACGATGTGCCGATCGTCGTACTCACGCTCTATTCGACCGATCCCCACACTGGCGCCTACGATCTCGAGCGGGTCGGACAATCGATCGAGGCGGATCTCAAGCGCGTGCCCGGCACGCGCGAAGTCACCACCATCGGCGGGCCGCAGCGCGCCGTCAACGTCCTGCTCGACCCGGCCCGCATGCAGGCCGCCGGCGTCACGGTCGACGATTTGCGCAATGCGCTGCGCGGCGCCAACGCCGGTGCTTCGGTCGGCGATCTGGTGCGCGACAACCGCAGTATTCACATCGAAACCGGGGCGCTGCTCAAAAGCGCGCAGGACGTACGGACCCTGATGGTGGCGGTGCGCGACGGCCGGCCGGTATTCGTCTCGGACGTGGCCACCGTGCGCGACGGTCCTCCCACGCCGACCCATTACGTCTGGGAGGGCGTAGCGGGCAAGCATCCGGCCGAATACCCGGCGGTTTCGATCTCGGTCACCAAAAAGGCCGGCGAGAACGCCGTGAGCGTGGCCAGGGAGGTGCTGCAGCGCGTTGCCCAGTTGCGCAACACGGTGATTCCGGCCGACGTGAAAATCGACGTCGCGCGCGACTACGGCACCACCGCCAATGCCAAGGCGCTCAAGCTCATCGAGAAGTTGATCTTCGCCACGACCTCGGTGGTCGTGCTGGTGCTGCTGGCGCTGGGCTGGCGCGAGGCGCTGGTGGTCGGCACCGCGGTCATCCTGACCCTGACCGCTACCCTGTTCGCTTCCTGGGCCTGGGGTTTCACTCTCAATCGCGTTTCGCTTTTCGCATTGATCCTGTCGATCGGCATCCTGGTCGACGATGCGATCGTGGTGGTGGAGAACATCCATCGGCATCGCGCGCTCGAGTCCGGCAAGACGCTCGTGGCGATCATCCCGAAAGCCGTCGACGAGGTCGGCGGGCCCACCATTCTCGCCACCCTCACGGTGATCGCCGCCCTCCTGCCGATGGCCTTCGTCAGCGGGCTGATGGGCCCCTACATGAGCCCGATTCCGATCAACGCCAGCATGGGCATGGCGATTTCCCTGACGGTGGCGTTCGTCGTCACACCATGGCTCTCGCGCGTCTGGCTCAGGCACTCGCACCACATCGCCAAACCCGGCTTGCGTGCCAAGCTCGAACCGCTTTTCGAGCGCGTGCTCGCGCCGTTTCTCGACGACACCCGAGGCGCGCGCAATCGCGGCTTGCTGTGGTTCGGCGTGGCTGGCGCGATCGTTGTGTCGATGCTGCTGCCGGCCTTCAAGCTGGTGATACTGAAGATGCTGCCGTTCGACAACAAGTCCGAATTCCAGGTGGTGGTCGATATGCCGGCCGGCACGCCGCTCGAGCGCACTGCGGCGGCTCTGCATCAGATGGGCGCCTATCTGGCCACGGTGCCCGAGATGACGACCTATCAGGCCTATGCCGGACTCAGCGCGCCGATCAATTTCAACGGCCTGGTCAGGCAATACTACCTGCGCGCCGGCGGCAACGTGGGTGACATCCAGGCCAATCTGGTCGATCAATCGATGCGCCATCGGCAAAGCCACGCCATCGCCACCGCGGTGCGTCCAGCCCTGACCGCGATCGCCAGGCAGTATGGCGCGCGCATCAAGGTCGTCGAGGTGCCGCCCGGACCGCCCGTGCTCGCGCCGATCGTCGCGGAAGTCTACGGGCCGACCGAGCAGGGCCGCATGGCCGTGGCAAAAAGCGTGCGTCACGTGTTCGACACGACGCCGGGCGTGGTGGACGTCGACGACAGCACCATCGCGCTGGCACCGCAGCGCACCTTCGAACTCGACCGGCGCAAGGCCGGCCTGCTGGGGATCTCGCAACAGGAGGTCGCGCAAACGCTGCGCGCCGGCCTTAGCGGCGAAGACGTCACCTATCTGCACGACGGCAGCAAATACCCGAGCGCGGTTCGCCTAGCCTTGCCGGCCCGGCTCACCGGCGATGACGCGGCGCTGCTCGCCCTGAGCGCGCGCGGCGCGCAAGGCCAGCTCGTGCCGCTGTCCGAACTGCTGCATGTGCGCGACGACACCGTCGAGCAACCCATCTATCACAAGGATCTGTTGCCGGTGGTCTACGTGGTCGGCGACATGGCGGGCAAGGTCGACAGCCCGCTGTACGGCATGTTCGAGATGCGCAGCCGACTGGCGAACCTGAGCGTGCCGGGTGGCGGCAAGCTCGGCGAATGGTTTATCCGGCAGCCGTCCGACCCATACCGCGCCTATTCGATCAAGTGGGACGGCGAGTGGCAAATCACCTACGAAACATTCCGCGACATGGGCGTGGCCTATGCCGTCGGCCTGCTGCTGATCTATTTGCTGGTAGTGGCCGAATTCGGCTCTTACCTGACACCGCTCATCATCATGGCGCCGATCCCGCTGACCATCATCGGTGTCATGCCGGGGCACGCCCTGCTCGGCGCCCAGTTCACGGCGACCTCGATGATCGGCATGATCGCCCTGGCCGGCATCATCGTGCGCAACTCCATCCTGCTGGTCGATTTCATCAACCTGCAGGTCGCCGAGGGCGTGGCCTTCAAGCAGGCCATCGTGCGCTCGGCCGCCACACGCGCGCAACCGATTCTGCTCACCGCACTGGCGGCCATGATCGGCTCGCTGTTCATTCTCGACGACCCGATCTTCAATGGCCTGGCAATCTCGCTGATCTTCGGCATTCTGGTCTCGACGGTGCTCACCCTGGTCGTTATCCCGCTGCTCTACTACAGCGCCTATCGACGCCGCCATTTATCTGACACATCCACCAAGGAGCCATCATGACCTCATGGCAAATCACACGCGTTTTCGCCGGCACGTTGATCCTGATCAGCCTGCTCATCGGCGCTCCCGCCAGCCCGTTTTACGTCAGCGCGTACTGGCTGTGGCTGACCGCATTCGTGGGCGCGAATCTGCTGCAAAGCGGCTTCACCAGATGGTGCCCGATGGAAATTTTCATGCGCAAGCTCGGCATGCGGGGCGGCGACTGAGTCGCACTCTTCGGGAACGACCATCATGATCTCGACCAGGCGCTGGGGCGCCGCGCTGCTCGGCCTGTGCGCCACCTTCGCATACGCGCAGACCGACCTGCTTGGCGCGGCGCGTGCGGCGCTCGCGCACGACCCGGTATACGCCGCCGCCGTCGCGCAAAGCCAGGCCGATGCGACCAAGCGCCGGCAAGGCCGCGCCGGATACCTGCCGCAGATCTCCGCCACCGCCGGCCTCGGCTATGGCGATATCAACCAGCAGACGAGCGGAGCGCGCTTCTCGGGGCCTGGCTTCGGCAGCAACGAGGGAATCGGCTTCGACACCAGTTCGGCCGGCGCATCGGACGCCAACTGGGCGCTCACCATCCGTGAAAATCTGTACAGTTCGGCGAAAACCGCCACTGCCCAACAAATGAACGCGGCCGCCGACGCCGGCCCGGTGTCGCTGCAGCTGGCCCGTCAAACATTGCTTCTGCAAGTCGCGCAAGCCTACTTCGACGTGCTGCTGGCGCAGGACAACCTCGCTGCGCTCAAGGCCGAACACGACACCGCGGTGCGCGCTCATGCGATCGCCCAGGCCCGCTTCGAGGCGGGCGACGCCGCCATTACCGACGCCAGCGATGCGCAGGCACGCGCCGATCTGGCCGGCGCGCAGATGATCGAAGCGCAAACCGAGCTCGATCTCAAACGCGCGGCGCTGCGCGATCTGACCGGCGAGCCCGACACCGCACTGCAGCCCCTGACCGACTCGGCCGGACTCGCGGCAATCCAGGCCGGCGATTTCGCCGATTGGCAAAAACGCGCGCTGCAGACCAGTCCGCTGATTCGCCTGAGCAACCTCGGCGTGAGTGCCGCGCAGGCGGAATCGACCCGCTATCGTGCCGATGGCGGCACCACCGTCGATGCGTTCGCCTCCTACCTGGGCCAGCGCGTCAATGGTGCCGGATATGGCGGCACGGGCGGCATGCACAGCAACAGCGCGGTGGTCGGCATCATGGTGACCATCCCGATCTATTCAGGCGGCATGCGCAGCGCCAAACGCGACGAAAGCCTCGCGCTGCTGAACAAGGCCGAGATGGATCAGGACGCCGCACGCGTGCGCGTGGCGCGCCAGATCCGTCAGGCCTACCTCGGTTTGCGCAGCGCGCAGGTGCGGGTCACGGCGCTCACCCAGGCGGTCCATTCGGCACGCCTGCAGCTCGATGCAAACCAGACGGGCTTCGAGGCTGGCGACCGGCCCTCGATCGACGTGCTGAACGCGCGATCGGCGCTGTCCAACACGCAGCGGGACCTCGCCGCGGCGCGCTATCAGGTGGCCATGGAACGCTTGCGCCTGAGTGCCGCCGCAGGCGAGCTGGATGATCGGGAGATGGCGCAAATCAACGCTTTGCTGCATTGATGCCAGGCGCCCGGCAGGAACGGCAAAGCCTCACGGCGTTGCCGTCGGAATTCGGTGTTTTGCGCTCCGTGTGGCGCGCGCAAGGAGAAATCATGTCTCACATTGTGATTGTCGGCGCCGGAATCGGTGGCTTGTCGATGGCCTACGCAATGCGCAAGGCCGCCCGTGCGGAAGATGTCGTGACCGTCATTGCGGACGACACGCATTTCCATTTTGTGCCGTCCAATCCCTGGGTCGCGGTCAAGTGGCGCACCCGCAAGGATGTCGACGTCGAGTTGCAGCCGGCGCTGGCGAAGAAAAACATCGGTCTGCAGACCGGCGGCGCCAAGCGGATTCATCCGGAGCGCAATCAGGTCGAGCTGGGCAACGGCGAATGCGTGACATACGACTATCTGGTGATCGCCACCGGCCCGAAACTGGCTTTCGACGAAATCGAGGGCCTCGGACCAGCCGCGCATTCGCAGTCGATCTGCCATATCGACCACGCCGAGACGGCCGCCCAGACCTGGGAGCAATTCGTCGCCGCGCCCGGCCCGATCGTGGTCGGCGCAGTCCAGGGCGCCTCGTGTTTCGGGCCCGCCTATGAATACGCGATGATCATGGACACCGATCTGCGCAGGCGCAAGATCCGCGATCGCGCACCGATGACGTTCGTCACGTCCGAGCCCTATGTGGGCCACCTGGGCCTGGGCGGCGTGGGCGATTCCAAAGGTATGCTCGAGTCGACCATGCGCGAGCACGACATCAAGTGGATCTGCAACGCCAAGACCACGCGCATCGAAGCCGACAAGATGTTCGTCACCGAATACGACGACCTCGGGCACGAACGCCGCACACACGAACTGCCGTTCAAATATTGCATGATGCTGCCGGCCTTCAAGGGCGTCGACGCGCTGATCGGCGTCGACAAGCTGGTCAACCCGCGCGGCTTTGTGATCATCGACGAATTCCAGCGCAATCCGACGTATTCCAACGTCTACGCAGTCGGCGTGTGCGTGGCGATTGCCCCGCTGGAGACCACGCCGGTGCCGACCGGCGTGCCCAAGACCGGCTTTATGATCGAATCGATGGTCAGCGCCACCGCGGCCAACATCCGCGCCGCGCTCGATGGCCAGGAGCCGTCCACACGCGCGACCTGGAATGCCATTTGCCTGGCCGATTTCGGCGATCGCGGCATCGCCTTCGTGGCCCTGCCGCAACTGCCGCCGCGCAACCTCAATTGGTCCAGCGAAGGCAAATGGGTACACCTGGCAAAGATCGGTTTCGAGAAGTATTTCATGCGCCGCATGAAGGTCGGCGGCACCGAACCGGCCTACGAAAGAGTGCTGCTGGAAATTCTGGGCGTGAGAAAGCTGAAGGACTGATCCACGGGTCGCGTGCGGCGCGCACGCGTCAAGCCGACGCGTCGTACCCGCCCAGAGCGCGCCGCTGGCCGCCGTCGCCCGGCGCCGGCGCATCATCTTGCAGGGCGACGGTCCATGCGGCAACCGCGCGATTGCGCCCCAACGCCTTGGCCGTATAGAGCGCGGCGTCGGCGCGTGCCATTGGCGCCGATATCGATTCGTCGACCAGATATTCGTCGACGCCCACACTGAACGTGCACGCCACCAAGCCGGCCGGCGTCTGGCAAGCGGATGCCGCTACCTTGCGGCGCAGGCGGTCGACCAGCCCGAGCGCCTGGTCGGGCGCGGCAGCGCAAAAACACAACGCGAACTCCTCGCCGCCGAGCCGCCCGAAAATATCGCGCGGCTGGATTTCCCGGGACACGAGCGCGGCAAAATACGCCAGCACGCAGTCGCCGGCCCCGTGGCCGTAGTCGTCGTTGATGGCCTTGAAGTGATCGAGATCGATAATGGCAACGAACAGGTGCGCACCATGTCTTTGAGTCGACCGCGCCAAGGCCTCGGCTTGCGCCAGGAAGGCGCGGCGCGACAGCACGCTGGTCAGCTCGTCGACGTTGGCCAGCCGTTCGAGCCGTCTGACGAGCCGGTCGTGGGCCAGCATGACCATGCCGATCGACAGGCAAGGCAACGCGAGAATGCCAAGTCCCAGAAAGGCGATATTGATCGGCGAGACCTGCAGCAAGGCGCTCTGGTCGACCGCGCCGAGCAGGTAAGTCATGCCGCGCACCACGTGGCCGATGCAGCCGAGCACGGCGACCACGACCACGAACCGGTAGCTGTACTTCGGTCGCTCGGCCGGCCGCGCGCGATAGGCAAGCCAGCCGAGCGCGGCGTACACATAGGCGTGAAATGCCGAGACAACGGCAACCCGCGCATTGATGTCGGGCACCGCCGCATACCAGTACGCCACGCCTGCGACCGCGGCAAACAACGCCACGTACTCGGCCGGGTAATGGACGCGCCGTCCGAAGCACTGGCGCGCCCCCTGCAGGATCAGCAGCACCGCCGCGCCCATCACGCCATTGGCGACGATGATCGTCAAAAACGCCGGGCCGTGCCCCTGCCAGGCGAACAGCACCAGGGAAATCATGGCCAGCCCATTCGCGCTGATCCAGCGGGTCAAGCCGGCAATGCCGGCCGGCCGCAACGAGGCCAGCACCGCCATGCTCATCAGGCTCGACAGAAAAGTCACCGCGAGAATACTGACAGGATTCAACATCGGGCAATACGCTTCCTGGAAGAATCGGCGCCGCGCCCCATACCTGTCGAGGACGGTTGCGCCGGCACGCTAGAGTGCGTTGATTGTCACGAGTAGGATTTTGCCCCATAAGACGCCATGCGGGGTGCGCTCCCCCCCAAATTCCGGCGGGCGCGCCGCTTCTGTCAGCCTCGCGCCGCGCCCAGCATGCGGCACTCGGCGGCCAGTGCCAGCAGATTCGGGTCGCGCTCGCGCTTTTTCGGCAGCATCAGGGCGATGGTCTGACGCGTGCGGTATTTCTGCGCCAACGGAATCAGTTGGATGCGCGGGCTGAAAGGCCGCACCCGTCCCGGCAGCAGGCTATATCCGACACTGCCGCTGACCAGATTGACGAGCGAAAAGATATCCCCGACGCGCATCGCCAATTGCGGCTCGTAGCCGGCAATCTCGAATGCGTGGCTGAAATTCGAGGCGGTGGCATATTCGTCGTCGAGTGCGACGAATTTTTCGTCACGCAGGCGCGCCAGGTCGATTTCGCTATCGTGCGCGTAGGGCGATCCCTCCGGTGCGGCGAAAAAAATGTCGTCGTCGAACAGCGGCACCGACAGCAGCGAGTCGTCCGGATACTCTTCGCGCGATGCAATCACGATCGCGTCGAGCCGCCCCTGCGCGAGCAACTCGAGCAGCAAGCGATTCGAGCCAAGCGTCAGATCGACATCCAGCGCCGATTTCCGCACCTTGAGCTTGATGAGCAACTCTGGAATGGTGCCGACGGTAAGCGAATACAGCGAGCCGATTTTCAGCCGCGGCGAGGCGAAGCCGGCGGCCTCACGCGTGCGGCGCAAGCCCTCCTCGCATTCGCGCACCGCCCGCTCGGCGTATTCGGCCAGCGTGTACGCGGTTTGCAGCGGAATCAGCTTGCGCCCGTCGAGCTTGAACAACGGACAGCCCACACCCTCTTCCAGCGAATGCAGCGCACGATGCACGCTCACCACACTCTGCGACAGGCGCTCCGAGACGCGGGCCATGTTGCCCATGCGCATGAATGCCAAAAATACCTCCAGCTTCTTGAGCGTAACGGCTTCGTCGATCGCCATTGAGTAGCCTTTCCGATGAGTCCAATGATTACCCTGATAGTAATGTATTTACGCTTGGCTTGATTGATACGCTTCGCTCCGCGCCCTAAAGTTAGAGCATATACCGTGAGAGAAAGCGCATGACCGTTCATTCACCTGCCGCTAATCGCTGGGCCACGCGCCGGGCGGAAAAAGCGCGGCGCCTGGCCCAGGTGCGTTCCCTCGCCGATGGCGTGCTGCTGCCCCGGGAGCGAATCGTCGCGGCGCTCGAGCGGCTGATCATGCCGGGCGACCGCGTGGTGCTCGAAGGCAATAACCAGAAGCAGGCGGATTTCCTGTCCCGCTCGCTGGCGCAGGCAGACCCCGGCGTACTGCACGACCTGCATCTGATCATCCCCAGCGTCAGCCGGCCCGAGCATCTGGACCTGTTCGAGCGCGGTATTGCCCGCAAGCTCGACTTCGCCTATGCCGGCACACAAAGCCTGCGAATCTCGCAATTCCTGCAGGACGGCATCCTCGAAGTCGGCGCCATCCATACTTATATCGAGCTGTACGCGCGGCTATACGTCGATCTGACTCCCAACGTCGTGCTGGTCGCTGCCTATCAGGCCGACCGCCACGGCAATCTCTACACCGGCCCAAGCACCGAGGACACGCCTGCGCTGGTCGAGGCCGCAGCTTTTCGGGACGGCATCGTGATTGCCCAGGTCAACGAGATCGTCGACGACCCGGGCGAGTTGCGCCGTGTCGACATTCCCGGCTCGTGGGTCGACTTCGTGGTGCAGGCCGATCGGCCGTTTTTCATCGAGCCGCTGTTTACCCGCGATCCGCGCCTGATCAAGCCGATGCACGTATTGATGGCAATGATGGCGATTCGCGGCGTCTACGAGCGCCACCAGGTGCAATCGCTCAATCATGGCATCGGCTTCAACACCGCGGCCATCGAACTGATTTTGCCGACCTACGGCGAGCAACTCGGGCTCAAGGGAAAAATCTGCCGGCACTGGACGCTCAACCCGCACCCGACGCTGATCCCGGCGATCGAATCGGGCTGGGTCGACAGCGTGCATTGCTTCGGCGGCGAACTCGGCATGGAGCCGTATATCGCCGCGCGCCCCGATATATTCTTCACCGGCCGCGACGGCTCGCTGCGCTCGAACCGTGCGTTCTGCCAATTGGCCGGCCAGTACGCGGTCGATCTATTCATCGGCTCGACGCTGCAGATGGATGGTCTTGGCAATTCATCGACCGTCACCCATGGCCGCCTGACCGGTTTCGGCGGCGCGCCGAACATGGGGCACGATCCACATGGCCGGCGTCATGCCAGCCCGGCCTGGCTGGATCTGCTGCAGACCGACGATCCGCTCGAGCGCGGCCGCAAGCTGGTGGTGCAGATGGTCGAGACCTTCCAGGGCTCGGGCCGGCCGTCGGTGGTGGAGTCGCTCGATGCGGTCGAGGTCGGCCGCGCGGCCGGCATGCCGCTGGCACCGGTGATGATCTACGGGGACGATGTCACCCACGTGCTCACCGAGGAAGGCATCGCTTATCTCTACAAGGCGCGTTCGCTGGAGGAGCGCAAGCGGATGATCGCCGCGGTCTCGGGCGTCACGCCGATCGGCCTGCGTTCCACCGCGGCCGAGCGTGCCGCACTGCGCCGCGACGGGCTGGTGGCCCTGCCCGAGGATCTCGGGGTCGACCGGCGCGCCGCCACACGCTCGCTGCTGGCCGCCAAAAGCATGGCCGATCTGGTCGAATGGTCCGACGGGTTATATGAACCGCCGGCCCGTTTCAGGAGCTGGTGATGCAGACCCGTCAAGCGTGTCGGCGTGCGCTCGCGCCCCTCGGCGCCCACCCTGCCCACCCTGCCACCCCGGCAGCCCATCGGGCCGCGGCCCGGCTGGCGCGCGATGCGGTGGCGGCGCTGCTCGACGAAGTCATGCTTACTCCGAAACCCGGCCTGGTGGACCTGGGAGGCCGTGGCGCGCACGACGATCTGAGCTGGCCACTGATGTGCCGCTCGGCCTGCGCGCTGCTGCCTTCGTTTCACGCCATGGCACTGGCCAGCTGGCATGCCCCGCTGGACGGCGTCCTGCGCGAGCGCGTCGGCGCGCTCGGCCGGCATGCCGAAGCGGCGATGCTGCACGCCACCGCCGGCGTCAACACCCATCGCGGCGCGATCTGGGCGCTTGGCCTGCTGGTGTCTGCCGCTGCGCAACATCCGGCCGAGCGGGCCGCGCACGTGATTGCCGGGCACGCCGGCGCGCTCGCCCGCCTCACCGACCGGCACGCGCCGGCGTCGACCGGCCACAAGGGCGAGCAGGCCTGCCTGACCTATGGCGTGGGCGGCGCTCGCGCACAGGCGCAAGCCGGCTTTCCGCACGTCGTGAACGCGGCCTTGCCGGCCCTTTGGCAGGCGCGGGCGCGCGGCGATCATGAAAACGCGGCGCGCCTGAACGCCCTGCTGGCGGTAATGGCGAGCCTGGACGACACCTGCGTGCTCGCGCGAGGCGGTCCTGCCGCGCTGGGCGCTACCCAGGCTGGCGCGCAGGCGGTGCTCGATGCGGGCGGAGCGGCCACGCTGCCCGGCCGGCGCGCGCTCGCGGCGCTGGTCCGCCGGCTGCTGGCCTTGCGCGTGTCGCCGGGCGGCGCGGCCGATCTGCTGGCCGCCGCGCTCTTTCTGGATCGGCGGCTGCGCCCGGCGCAGGCTGCCTCAAAGGCATAGCTCATCATGGAAACCTTGACCTTCGATTACCCCGCCGGCACACGCGCCCGCGGCCGCGCGCTCGCCGGCGTGGTGGCCTCGGGCGATCTCGAAGTGCTGCTCGAGCCGGCCGACGACGCGCGCACCATCGTTCGCGTGACGACCTCCGTCGACGGCATGGCCGGCGTCTGGGGCGCCGTGCTCGAGCGCATTTTCGGCGCCGGCACGTTGCCGGCCGCGCAGCTCGAAATCAATGATTTCGGCGCCACCCCCGGTGTGGTGCGCATGCGCGTGGGCCAGGTCCTCGACATGATTGCCGCTCACGATTCCGGAGCCCGCCGATGAACGCGCACGATATTTTGACCAGACAGAGCTTTATCGAACTGGGCGCGCGCGAGCGGGCCCATGCGCTGCTCGATCCGGGATCGTTTCGCGAACTGGCCGGCCCGTTCGAGCGCCTGTATTCGCCATGGCTCATGCAGCAAGGCATCACCGCGCAGGCCGACGATGGCGTGGTGGCGGCCAAGGGATTGCTGGCGCAACAGCCGACTGTCGTGCTCGCGATCGAGGGCGCATTCCAGGGCGGCAGCATGGGCGAGATCGCCGGCGCGAAAATCGCCGGCTGTCTGGCCCTGGCGCTCGAAGACAATCACAACGGCACACCGACCGGCGCAATCATTCTGTTCGAGACCGGCGGCGTCCGCCTGCAGGAAGCCAACCTCGGCCTGGCCGCGATCGCCGAGATCCAGGCCGGGATCGTTGCCCTGCGGCGCCACCGTCCGGTGCTGGGCATTATCGCCGGCACGGTCGGCTGCTATGGCGGCATGTCGATCGCCGCGGCGCTGTGCAGCGAGCTGATCGTCACGCGCGAGGCCCGCCTCGGGCTCAATGGCCCCGCGGTGATCGAGCAGGAAGCCGGCATCGCCGAATTCGACTCGCGCGACAAGCCGATGATCTGGCGCCTGACCGGCGGCGAGCAACGCTACCGCAGCGGACTCGCCGACCGGCTGGTCGAGGACGACGCGACGCAGGTGCGCGACGCCGCCATCGCCTGCTTCGCGCGCGGCACCCCGCCGCTGTGCCGCAGCGAGCGCGTCGAGCAGTTCCGGGACAGCCTCGCGCAGATCGACCCCGACACGGCCGTCACACCGGAACAGGCGGTCACGATTTATGGCAGGAGATTCGCCGCATGACATCCTCCAACCCTTCCGAACCGATGCAGCGTGGCCGTACATGGCTGGCGGCGCTTGGCGGGCCGGCCGCACCTCAAGCCGGCTACGCCGCCTCGGTCCAGGTGGTCGACGGCTCGCTGGCCGATGCCGCGGCACGCTTTATCGCAGTGGTACCCGACCCCGACAATCCGTTTCCCCGCGCCCGCCACGGCGAAGTCGGCCTGCGCGAGGCGTGGGACATCGCCCGTGCCGTGCGCGAGGTCATCGACGCGGACGAGCACAGCACTCACAAACGACCGGTGGTGGCGGTGGTCGACGTCGCCAGCCAGGCTTATGGGCGTAACGAGGAAGCATTGGGCATTCACCAGGCACTCGCCGGTGCCGTGGATGCCTACGCGAGCGCGCGTGAGTCGGGGCATCCGGTCATCGCGCTGCTGGTCGGGCGTGCCATGTCGGGGGCCTTCCTCGCGCACGGCTACCAGGCCAACCGGCTGATTGCGCTGGACGACCCGCAGGTGATGGTGCATGCGATGGGCAAGGCGTCGGCCGCGCGCATCACGCAGCGCACGGTCGAGGGGCTCGAGGCGCTGAGCGCGCAGGTGCCGCCGATGGCCTACGACATCGGCAACTATGCGTCGCTGGGCCTGCTGTGGCGTTTGCTGAAAGTACGTCAGGCCGATGCCCCCGAGCCGGCCGACGTGGCGCTGGTGCGCGAAACGCTGGAAGCGGCCCTGCGCGACATCCGCGCCGAGCCGGAGCGCCGCCCCGGCGTGCAACTGGCGGGGCCGCAGCGCGGCGCCACCTGCCGGGTGAAAGCGCTGCTGCGCGAACAGTGGTGAAAACGATGCATGCACCAGCCGCACCCGGCGCATCGCGTGCGGCCAGCACGAGCCTGGCTGCGGCGCCCGAACCCGTTCTCGTGAGCGCGGATCGCGAGGGTGCTCTCTTGCCGCACGATCTTCTTTGGTTCGCGTCGCCGCGGGCGTACGAATCGCCCGACCCGCTGCCCGCATGGGCGTCTCGAGAATGGCTCGGCAGCGCGCCCGCCGTGGTGCGGCGCGCTTCGCGCGAGTTGCCCGCGCGGATCCCGGTCGGTTTGCGCGGCCGCATGCGCCATCAGCGTCACGCCGCCTGGGTCGACGCGCGCGACGTCATCCGCCGCGTCGCGCCCGAGGCGCTGGCCCGCTCGCGCGCCTGGCAGACACATCCGCAACGTGACGCGTTGCCGTGCCTGCGTATGCTCGAACGCATCGCGCCGATGCTCGACGCGTGCGGCCTGACCTGGGGAATTACCGGCAGCGTCGGCTTCACGCTGGCCAGCGGCCTGTTCGTGCTGCGCCAGGACAGCGACCTCGATCTGCTGTTGCGCCTGCCCCGCGCGATGTCCGCCGGCGCGGCAGCCAACCTGTTGCGCGCGCTCGCGGCATTGAATGAGCAAGCGGGCGAGGCGAGCCGCATCGACGTGCAGGCCGACACCGGGCACGGCGCTTTCTCGCTGGCCGAATGGGCCGCCGCGCGTGGGGCCGTGCTGCTCAAAACCGACTGCGGCCCGGTGCTGCGCGACGACCCGTGGGCGACGCCTGCACGGCCTCGAATGCCAGTGACGGCACGGTCGTGCCCGTCAGCCATATGAGTATCGTCTGGACTTTTCCCGGTCAGGGCGCGCAGCGTGCGGGCATGCTGCACGACCTGCCCGCGCATCCCATGATTGCCGCGACCCTCGATGAGGCCAGCGCGGCGCTGGGCCACGATGTGCTCAGGCTCGACGACGCCGCGGCGCTGCGCTCGACCGTGGCCGTGCAGCTCTGCCTGCTGATCGCCGGCGTGGCCTTTGCCCGCTTGCTAGGCCACCGGGCCCGTCCGCCCGAGATGGTCGCGGGCCTGTCGATCGGCGCCTATCCCGCGGCTGTGACGGCCGGCGCACTCGACTTCGGCGACGCGGTGCGGCTCGTGGCATTGCGCGGGCGCCTGATGGAAGATGCCTATCCGCATGGCTACGGCATGCTGGCGATCATCGGCCTGACCCAACCCGCTTTGCAGCCGCTGATCGATCTCGTCAATACGCCGGCCACGCCGCTGTTTCTGGCCAATCTCAACGATCTGACCCAACTGGTGGTCGCCGGCGCACAGAGCGCGCTGCAGCGCATCGACGCGCTGGCGCGCGAGCACGGCGCGCGCCGCTGCGAAATGCTGCAGGTGGCGGTGCCTTCGCACTGCCCGCTGCTGGCCGAGCCAGCGGCTGAACTCGCTCGGGCGTTCGCCAGCGTGCCCACGCACGCCCCGCACTGCGTCTATCTGAGCAGCACTATTGCCCGCCCGTTGTGGCGCGGCGATCTGATCGCCGCCGATCTCGCCCACAACATGGCTCGTCCCGTGCGGTGGCGCGACACCATCGAGCTGGCCCGCGAACGCGGCGCCCGCCTGGCCATCGAAATGCCCGGCGGCAGCGTCCTTACGCGGCTGGCCGCGGGCGCCTGTTGCCAATGGAATGCGGTCAGCGCCGACGAGCATCGGCTTGACGATCTGGTGTGGCTGAGCGACCGGGAGTCCGTCGCAAACTGACCTGTGCGGCGCCCACCGGCCGCACACTATTTCAATGCTTAGGAGATCATCGCAACACGTTCGAGACCACGCAGTTCAACCCGGCAAGAGGTTCTTGCGCAAAAAAACAACTCAGAGTAGAAGGTACGACCCCGGCGAGACGGCCGGTTACAAGCTCAATCTGGAGGAGTCTATGGAGATGTTGGATAACACGATGGCCGGTACCGGGGCGCGCAAGCAGCGCACTCCCCTCAATCGCTCGCAAATCGCCGGCTTTTGGGGCGCCTGGGCGGGCTGGACACTGGACGGCATGGATTCGTTCATCTACGCGCTGGTGCTCGCGCCGGCGCTGACCGAATTGCTGCCCAAGTCCGGCTATGCCGCCACGCCCGGCAATATCGGCCTGGCCGGCTCGATTCTGTTCGCATTGTTTCTGGTCGGCTGGGGGCTGTCGTTCATCTGGGGGCCCATCGCCGATCGATTCGGGCGCACGCGCGTGCTCGCCGCGACGATTTTCATTTTTGCCATTTTCACCGGACTGGCCGCCACCGCGCAGTCGGTCTGGTCGCTGGCCATCTATCGCCTGATCGCCGGCATCGGCATCGGCGGCGAATGGGCGCTGGCCGGCACCTACGTGGCCGAAGCATGGCCGGAAGACCGTCGCAAAATGGGCGCCGGTTATCTGCAAACCGGCTATTACGCGGGCTTTTTCCTGGCCGCCGCGCTCAATTACACGATCGGCGCGCACTTCGGCTGGCGCGCGATGTTTCTTACCGGCGCGGTGCCGGTCGTAGTGTCGATCCTGGTACTGCTGCGCGTCAAGGAAACCGACAAGTGGCAGCGTGCCGAGAAAAGCGCCGTGGTCCAGCACGCGAAACCATTGCGTGAAATTTTCAGTGCGCGTTATGCCAGGCGCACCCTGGTGGCCGCGGCCTTGCTGACGGTGGCCATTATCGGCCTGTGGGCCGGCGCTGTGTACGAGCCGGCCGCCGTGATCCATCTTGCGCTCAAAGCCGGCATGGCCAAGGTCGACGCGGTGAAGACCGCCTCGATTGCCACCGCGATCCTGTCGATCGGCACGATTCTGGGCTGTTTGGCCCTGCCGCCGATGGCCGAGAGAATCGGCCGACGCAAGACGCTCGCCGTGTACTTCCTCGGCATGGCAGTGTCGATTGCCGTGAGCTTCGGCTGGGCGTTCTATTTGCCCAACGGGCTGGTGCCGTTCATCGCGCTGCTGTTTGTGCTGGGATTTTTCGGCGGCAATTTCGCTCTGTTCAGCCTGTGGCTGCCGGAGCAGTTCGAGACGCGCGTGCGCGCCACCGCTTTCGCGTTCTGCACGTCGGCGGGCCGCTTTATCGGCGCCGGCGTGAACTTCGCACTCGGCGCGATGGTGCTGCACATGAAGACGCTGGGCGTGCCGGTGGCGCTGACGGCCATCGTGTTCGTGCTGGGCCTGCTGATCATCCCGCTCGCGCCGGAGACCAAAGGCAATGAGTTGCCGAACTGACCGGGTGTCGAAAAACGTAGCGAGCGGGTTTGCATCGCAGCAGACCCGCGCGCCGCAGTGGGATCGCACCCGGTATCGCTGAGGATACCGGGCACTGCCCGACCTTCGGTCGGGCGCACACAGTCGCTTTTCAACACGCGGCCCAGCGCTCAGGCTGCGCTCGGCGGCTTGCGCTGGCCAAAGCCACTTGGGTTTTGCGATTGCCAGCGCCACTGGTCGGCGCACATGCGCTCGATGTCCAGCGTGGCGCGCCAGCCCAACTCGCGCGCTGCCGCCGAAGCATCGGCATAGCAGGCGCCGACGTCACCCGCGCGGCGCGCGACAATCTCATAGGGAATCCTGCGCCCGCTGGCCTGCTCGAATGCCGCAATCATCTGCAGCACGCTGTAGCCGCGCCCGGTGCCCAGGTTGACGGTGAAGCCGCCGGGCCGCCCGAACAGGGTGTCGAGTGCGGCCAGATGCCCGCGCGCCAGATCCACGACATGGATATAGTCGCGCACGCCGGTGCCGTCGACGGTGTCGTAGTCGCCGCCGAATACCCGCAGTATCGGTTGCCTGCCCGCAGCGACCTGGGCCACATAGGGCATCAGGTTGCTCGGCGCGTCGGCCGAGTCCTCGCCGATCAACCCGCTCTCGTGAGCCCCGACCGGATTGAAGTAACGCAGCATGCCGATGCGCCATTGCGGGTCGGCGGCGGCCAGATCGGACAGTATCTGCTCGCCCATCAATTTGGTGCGCCCGTAAGGCGTGCCTGCCTGCAGCGGAAACGACTCGTCGACCGGCACCGAGGCCGGAATGCCATACACCGCCGCGGACGAGCTGAACACCAGCGTCTTGACGTTGCGGCGGCTCATCGTCTCGACCAGCGTCAGCAGGCTGTCGAGATTGTTGCGGTAGTAGGCCAGCGGCTGACTGAGCGACTCGCCCAGCGATTTGAGCGCGGCAAAATGAATTGCCGCATCGATCGGGTACGCGTCGAAGACCTGCCGCATGACCTCGGCCGAACAGGCGTCGCCCACGATCAGCTCGATTTCGCAGCCGGTGATCCGGCGCACGCGCTCGATCGATTCGGGGTTACTGTTGGCCAGATTGTCCAGCACGATGACGCGATCGCCTCGCGACAGCAGCTCGACGCAGGTGTGCGAGCCGATATAGCCGGCGCCACCGGTCACGAGAATGGTGCGTTGGGAGACGGTATTCATGCGGGACTCATTTGAAAATTAATGATGGCACCGGGTCGGCGGGCGCTAATTCGCCGATGCGGGGTTGACCGTCTGAAGGTGGCCGTCACCGACGTACGGCACGATACCCTGTGCCCTGATGCGCGTCACCGTGCGGCTCGCGCAGCCGGTGTCGGCGGGCGCGCAGTAATCGATCGCGATCACGGGCAGGCCATAGCGCTGCCTGACCATGTCGGCCTGGCCGAGCAGCCATTGACGGTCCTCCTGCGGGACGTCGACATATCGTCCGGCCGCTTCGCTCCAGCCCTGGTACAACGATTCGAACGCGACTGCGAATACCGCGTCATGCACCTCAGGCAGCAATTCGAAACCGCGATTGAGGATCAGTTTAGCGCTTGGGTAGCGCCGATGAATTGCCTCGATGACGGCCACCAGGCCTGCGCGCTCACGCTCGCGCTGCGCGTCGGTTTTGGCCACCAGTTGATAGGAATCGAGCGTATCCAAAAAAAAGCCGCGATAGCCCTGCTTCCACAGCGGATCGATCACATGCGCGACGAAAAACGCGGGCCAGCCAGGCGCTGCCTGGTCGACGACACTTGCATGCCACTCGCCGTTGCGGCCGATCAGCCAGCGCTTGGGAATCTGCGCATAGTAACTGCGCGACGGATCGACTTCGCCCACGCTGACGTAAGCAAACCATTGCGTCGGCATGGCCGCGAATGCGGTGGGATCGAACCCGCTGTCGGGCTCGACCACGGCGAGGTCGAATCTGGCCAATTGCCCCAGCGGGGGCGAGTCGCCATAGTAGAACGCAATGCTCCAGGGCAAGGGCGCGGGTGCTCCAATTGCCTTGCCCAGGAAAAGCGACGCCACCAGGCCCGCCAGCAAGGGCCGCCAGCCCGCGCGGACTCGGCGCGCGGAGCGAGCGGCGTTGGAACGGGGCACCACCGACGGCCGGGACTCAGGCATCTTTTTGCAGCATATAGGTGTCGTACTCGAGCGAGGCGAAGCGCCGGTCGAGCATGTCCACCGACAGCAGTATCACCACCAGGAGCGCGCCGGCATAACCGTAGCCGTAGGTATTCGGCCCCATCTCGAGGGTGATCCAGGTAAACAGGCCGCTAAGCAGCACGAAGACGGCAGTGAGACCGAGCACCACGCGGCGCCGGTCGAGGTAGAAGAAGATGTTGAGCGCCCCCAGGAACAGCACCTGCAGACTCGCCGAGATGACATCGATGTGCAGCAGCGGCAGGTAAAGCGTCGAGATGCCAAGCAGGCGAAGCAGCTTGTCGCCGAACGCAAAAATCAGCAGGGTGACCAACGCCTGGATTTTGAGAATTTCATACAGGCCGGTGCGTACGCTGCGCACCATCATGTCGCGCATATCCTGGATGTACTTCAGCGTGCCGCCGTTGCGGATGGCATCGTAGTAGGCGTCGTAGTACTCGACGAAATCGGTCTCGATGCGCAGCAAAAACACAGCCATGCCAGGGATCACGCACAGATACGAAATGAAAACCGGCAGGTCGTAAATCAGCGAGGCGTGCAACGGGCCGATCACTACCTGCCCGGTGGCCGGCGAAAACCAGAACATGAATTTGTCCAGCCACACGCCCAGATTGAACAACAAGCCGACGAACATCAGGCTCGGATAGGCGAAGCGCCGGTCGAAGACCTCCCAGGAGAGATAGTCGTCGGAGCGGTAGTTGCGATGAATCAGGCTGCCCAGGCCGATCAGCAGGATCAAATGACCGATCACGAAACCGCCCATCAGCCCCTCCAGGCCGTAGCGATTCAGCGCCACGGCAAAAATCACCGTGGTGAGATATCCGACGAAGAAAATCGCCAGGATCGCCCGATATTGCTTGACGCTGGTGAGAAAGATCACGCCGATCCAGATATTGCTGATGATCACAAAGCCGGCCAGCATCAGTAGGCGGTAAAGCGTCGATTCGTGTCGAAATGCCGTCAGGGCGAGGCCCAGGCCCAGCACGCCGGTGACCACGGTGGTGACGAGCGCCACCGCGTTGTAGTTCGGCAGCACCCGATCGGGCCGCCGCTCGAACAGGCGATCGGAAATGAAACGCGTGAACGACAGCTGCAATGCACCGGTGACGATCAGGCTGACGGCCATCAGATAGGTCACGGAAATCTGGAACTGCACGATTCGCACTGGCGGTTCTACCGTCGACAGGCTGAGCAGGCCGATGAGCAGGATCCCAAGAATCGACAGGACCAGGGGTCCGGCGCTGATGATTCCGGCGTAGCCGTAAGCCGTCAGCGTACCGGTCAGGCTATCGCGCTTGAGTATCTTACGCAGCTCGAAACCGATACCGGCCATTATTGCGTCTCCGTGGATTGTTGCCCGGCACTGTCCGCGATCAGCTTGCGATACAGCGAACGGTAGCTGTCTTCCATCAGCGTGTGCGTATAGTAACGCTCGACGCGCGCGATGCCGGCCCGTTGCGCAGCCCGCCACGCGTCGTCGTCGGTGAGCAGCGCCAGCACCGCCTGGGCAAATTTCTCGGGGTCGGCGATCTGCACCACCTTGCCGGCCGCGCCCAGCGCCTGGTCGTCGCCCTCGAGCCCCTCGACCAGTTGCCGGCAGGAGCCGACGTCGGTGGTCACGACCGGCACACCGGCAGCAAAGGCTTCGAGCACGACCAGCGGCAAGGCCTCGCTGATCGAGCTCAAGGCCACCAGGCCGACATCCGGCAACAGTTCGCGAATCTGCCGGAAACCCATCATTTGCACGCTTGCCTGCATGCCGAGGCTGTCTATCAGGTCGCGGCACTCCTGCGCGTAGTCGGGATCCTCGGATTCCGGGCCGACTATCCAGCCCTGCGCCGCAGGCAACTGGCGCTTGACGATGAACATCGCGCGAATGAATGTCTTGATGTCCTTGATCGGCACGACCCGGCCGATCAGCGCTACCACCGGCGGCACGTTCGTCGGACGCTGGGCGCGCAGCGGCGCGAACTGCGCCACGGCAATGCCGTTCGGGATACTGCGGGTCTTGTCCGGCGGGGCGCCGTCCTCAAGCTGGCGCAGGCGATTGCCTTCGTAGAGCGCGACAATATCGGTGGCCGCCTCGTAGGCGATACGGCCGATCGCCTCGAAAAAGCGCACCCAGAGCTCCTGGAAGTAACCGACTTGCGAGACGTCGCGCTCGAAAATGCCGCGGTTGTCGTGAATCCACTGGCTTTGCAACAGGTCGATCTTGCGCTCTTTCGTATATATGCCGTGCTCCGACACCAGCAATGGACGACCATGCCGGAAATGCAGCAGCGCGCCGAGAAATCCGGCATAACCGGTCGACACCGTGTGATAGATCCTGGCTTGCGGCAGCTTCTCGGCGATCCGGGCCAGTTGCCACAACGGTTTGTGCATGATGCGCACCGTCCAGAAATAATCGGTGAACGACGGATCGGTGCAAAACCGGTTGTAGCGATCGGTGATGATGTCCCACGAGCGTTGGCTGTGCAGGAATTCCTGTTCTCCGATCGGGCCACCCTCTTCGAGCATGGGCATCATTTCGCGCATCAGCTTGCCGATCACGCCGGCATGCCTGTGCTGTTTGAGTTCGTCGTGCATGCGCGCGACATGCTCGAACGCCTGGCGATCGCCCTGGGCGCTGATCACCGGCTTGTCCGTCTCGAAATCGTACAGATAGTGTTCTTCGAAATGCACCACGTTGTCCGGCAACGCATAGTGCGCGCCGCCGTAATCATCTTTCCGGCTGCCGATGAAGGCGATCGCGAACGTGAATTCCGGAAAGGCGCGGATCATCTGATTGACCCACGCCGAGACACCCCCACGCACATAGGGAAATGTGCCCTCGAGCAACAAGGCGATATCGGCCGAAGCCGCGCGGCGATGGAGATCTGAGTTCATTGAGACCAATAGCGCACGATAGGTTGCAGGAAGGGCACGGCCGTCGCTTTGTTGAGTGTGTCGAGCAATGGTGGAATCCGATCGTAGTCGCGCTTGAGAAACGCCACTTCGGCCAGCCACGGCGCCAGCCGATCAGCCGGGAAGCGCAGCGCCTGGGCACGCCGAAAGAATTCCTCCGCGGGCTCCGGCGCGCCGCGCAGCAATGCGCAGCGCCCGAGCAGGTAACACATCACGGCAGCCTCCTGCCCTTGCGCCAGGGCCTGCTTGGCAAACGATTCGACCTGCTCGAGGGTATAGCGATAGACTTCGCCCTGCACTAGATGCTGGTAAATCAATTCCCAATAGAGCTCGGCCAGGCGGGCACTGGCCAGACCCCGTTCGACCGCGTCGGCTGACCGCTCGAGCTGCGCCCTGGCCACGAAGATCTTTTGCATGATCTCTTTTTCTGTGCCGTCGACAATCCCATAGGCCAGCAAGCGGATCTCTTCAATGGGATCTGACAGCAAGTCGTGCAGCAGCCCGCTGCTGATGCGCGAAGGCAGCGATTGCATGGCAACCAGCGCGGCGACGCGGTCGCCGGCCGGAGCGCGAAGATTCTCCAGGCGGGCGCGCAGCCGGGCACCGGTGCCGTGGGTCACGCGCGACACCAGATAAGTGGCGAATTGCGGCACTTCAACGGCCTCGATCGGGATGTCATCGGGCGGCGTAGGGAACAGCAGCGCCACCAGGATCAGGCTGAGAAACAACAGCAAACCGGCGACCGGAAGAAACAGGCAGATGACAAAAACGTGCAGAAACGCGCCGCCTCTGGCCCGTCGGTAATGCGGTGGCAGAATGGCGCTCACGAACAGCGCGGTGGCCAGCGCGGCCAGCGTCTGCCAAAGAAAGAACACCAGCAGAGGGTCGACTCCGCCCGGCGGCTGCCACAGCGAATACACCGCCTTGCCTTGCACGGCCAGCGCCAGCAAGCCAAACAGCAATGAGCGGAGCGTCTTAGCCATGATGGCCGCACCGTTGGAGCAAGCGCTGCAACACGTCGCCGGGATCGCTCGAGCTGACCGCCACCGTGTGCACCGCGACGTGCGATCTTTCGAAATCGGTCGAGAACTGGCTTTTCAGGGTGTTTTCGGTGCGCATCAGGTAGCCGTTGATACCGTTTTCGTCGGTCAGCGGCATCAGAGTGATCGCCACTTGCCGTTGGTCATCGCGCACTGCCCAGAGCACATCCAGCGCGCGCCGCGTCCGGGTCACCTGATCGAACAGCGAATCGCCGTCGGTGCCGCGCGCAAACACCAGCGCCACCAGCGCCGAATCGATATTGCTGGCGCGCTTCATATGAGTCAGGCGTGCCAGCTCCAAGGCGAATTCATATGGGCAATCGGGCACACGCTGGGTGATGGCATCGACCATCGCCCGGTGTTCGACGCTATCGGCATAGTATCCCAGCAGTACCAGCAGCAACTGCAGGTTGTCCTGATTCAGCGACAGGAATGCCATGTGCCGCACCACCAGCACCGCGACCAACTTGCCGGACGCGGAGATCAACGGAGCACACACCAGATAGGCGCTGCGCCCGGTTTCGTCGAGCTCGCGCAAATGCGACAGTGCGCTCTTTTCGAGGCAATCGCGCAGCAGCGGATCGTCGGAATCGAGTTCGAAGGGCTCGCCCACCGATGCGGCAGCCACGTGCTCGACCCGCCCCTTGGTCACCGGAAATATCGACGCATCGCCAATCTGGCAGGTCAGCGCGGCGAATTCCAGCATGCCTTGAATGTTGGGCAGCGGCATATCGGGCGCGGCACCGCTGTGCGTCGGCGAAAAATCCCGCAGGCGCATGATCGCATCGCGCATCGTCACGGGCCGGGTCAGCACGTCGTGCTCGAGCCGGTCGTGCGAGATGCGCAGCAGGTAATGATTGTTGGTGATCGATACCAGCCGGTCGCTCAAATAGCTATTGATGCTGCCCAGCCGATTGGCGCGATTGCCCCAGATGTCGCAGAAATGGCCCGAGATCACCACCAGCGCCAGGCCGCCCACGAAGAACATCACGGGAAACTCCGCGCCGACGACGTGCCCGTACAGCGCGTACCAGGCGACGGTGACACAAATCCCCGCGAGCACCCCGAGCAGCGCGCCGTAGCGCAACGCCATGATCGCCGCGACCAACCAAAGCCATGGAAAGCCGATATGCAGCAACAGCGGATCCGCCGGGCGCAGCAAATAACAAAAACCGATCACCAGCGCCATCACGCCGATGACTTCCAGGGCGGCCACGGGACGCGTGAGCGCCGGTGCAAGCAAACGGCCGTAGTAGCCGACGTTCCCGAGTGGATCTGAGGCGCGCGCTTGCGGCGGCGATGTTTGCTTATCGGTTTGCACGGCGGACACCTCAGCGTTGCGCGAGCGGGGCCAGCAACTGGCGGATCAGGGTCTGACCGACGCCGGCCAGACTCGAGCGGCTCCAGCCGCTGCGGCTGCCGGTGGCGCTCCACACGGTCTTGCCCGTGCTCACGTCGATCACGTCGAAGGTCAAGCCGGCCACCGGCTCGCCGTCCACGCCGACCTTGTAGCGCCATTCCTGCACCGAACCGGTCAACGCGTAGCGCACGCCTGCCTTGCGTGCCCAGGCCAGCGCCTTGGCACGCGCGGCATTGGGGTGACCATTGAGCAGCGCATCGGTATCGTTGTCGCCCGGGTATTGCCACAGGTTGGCAAAACCATCCTGCTGCAGCACGCTCTGCGCGATGCTCTCGGCGCGCTTGCCGGCTTCCGGCGTTTCCGTGTAATTGGCCATCGGCAAGACCGCCCAGTTGTCGGTCTTGCTCAGGCCGGGCGCATGCCCCGCGTCGATCGTCGAGCAGCCCGCCAACACGGCCAGCAGCATGGCGCCGATCAGCCGATAAATATTTCCCGCTCTCAAGCCTTTCATTTTCTTCCTCTCCGGTTTTGATGAAACAGCGGCCACTAGCCGCGCGATGCCCGCCTCTTCCGTCTCGGCACGCTAGTAATACAAACGGTACGCCACGCCGAGTTGCGTCACCGACGCTCCGCCGCCGGTCACTGCCTCATGCGAGTAATACACGCGCGCATGATCGTTGCCAAAAATCGAACCCGCCAACCCGACATTGACCTGCGGGCCCCATCCCTCGATGCTGTCGTGCACTACGCCGACGTCGAGATATGGCACCCAGGCATGCCGATAGGCATTCTCGTAATCCAGGCCGAATCCGCTCATCACGCCGTAGCGCGTCACGCTTTGCGGCATGAATTGGGTCGCCGTGGGGGTCTCACCCGCCGGCAGCAGGCGCGCGAGCGACGGAATCACGTTGCCGCTGGCCGTGTAGATGCCCCGCTCGCCAGTCAGCCGTACATTCCAGTCGGGATAACCGAGACGCAGGCGGTAACCCAGTTCGGCGGCAAGAATCACGCCCCGCCCCAGGTAGGTGCGGTCCTGCGCGTGAAAGCCGTCAACCTCGGCGCTGCCCTGCATGAACCAATGCGCCTGCGAGTCCCACTGCGCGCCCACGCGCAGCATGTCCTTGGTCGAGGCCACCTGCATCTGCGGCGAAATATCGGTGAACTGGTTGAGCCCGGCGGTAATGTCCGTGGTGAGCGGGCCGCCCCGGTTGAATTCGCCGTGCACCTTGAAGGTATAAAAGGAATTGACCGCGTTGCGATGCCCGAGGGTCGCCGACAGGTCGCGCTCGACCGTGTGGTCGCGCAAGGTGGCTTCGATGGAGCGGTCTTGCGCCGGCACCCAGGCCAGCTGGCTCGTATCGGACGAGTGCTGATTGCGCTGGATCGCCTGGATGATCAAAGCCAGCCGGCCGGTCAGAGCAACGCCGCCCAGCAGGGAGCTCGTGATGCTGTTGAGCGGGCTGGCGCGCGTGCCGTACACATCGAAGCCAAGCGCCGGGCGGTCGCGCAGCAGTGTCTCGCGCAGCGACTCCTGCAGCGCGTCGTTGTCCGGCGCGCCCTGCATGGCGTCGAAGGCGACGGTCTCGGCCTCGTCGGTGCGTCCCAGGCGATTGAGCGCATCGATGCGATTGCCCATCGGCACGCCGCCGCGACCGTGCGCCAACGCTCGCGTCAGCGCCTCGCGGTCGTTGTCGGCTAGTGCCAGCGCAATCTGCGCATCGGCGGGCCGCAGCAGGCGATCGGTGTACTCCCTGGCCAGCCAGGCGCGTGCAAGTTCATTGTGCTCGCCGCTGATCGCCCAGGCCTCCACGACGTCCTTGGCGGCCGCGCTGATCAGTTGCCGGCGGGCCTCGGCCGCTTGCGCGGCCTGGCCGGGTGCCTGGTCCGGCGTCTCGAGATCGGACGGCAGCCCTGCGGCACGCATGCCGAGCAGGGAACGGGCCACCGCGGCACTGCCGCTCTCGCGCCGGTCGGCCTTGAGCATGGCGATCAGCAGATCGCGCGAGCGGTCGCCATTGGTAAATGTCTGGCTTAGCGTCGCCTGAGCCATGCGCGCCTGGGCAATCGCCTCGGGCGTGCCGGGTAGCGCGGCGACGTGAGGCCGGGCTGAGCCGGTGCCGCCGCCATGGGTCGGCGCAACTGCAGCGAGCTTGCCCGGCAGAGCCCGCCAGGCCGCGCGGCGCAGTCGCCAGGCGATGTCGGCATGGCCGGCCGACTCTTCCGCATCGGCAGTCGCGATCAGCCACAACGGATCATCCGGCGCCTGCGACAGCTGGCGGCGCAGATAACTGAGCGCTTGCGCCGGGTTACCCAAACGTACCTCGGCCGCGCCATAGGCACCCCAGTAAGCTGAATTGCCGTCGGCCAGCGCGCGCCATCGGCGCGTTGCCAGCCGCAGCTCGCCATCGGCGCCAAAGTCGACCAGCGCCCATAAATACGAGACCTTGGTATCGTCGCTGGCGTCGGGCAGTGACGCGGCGCGCCGCAGATCGGCGAGCGATGCATCCCAGCGCCCGATCTGGCGCTCGTAGTCGGCGCGCGCGGCCAGCAGCGCACTCGAGTGATCGAACATATCGCGCTGCGCGGGGGTGAGGCTGGCCAGCAAATGCCGGATGCGCGGCCACGCCTGAGCCACGGTGTAGAAGTACAGCGCCGATTGCAGCGATCTGGCCGAACCGTCCTTGCGGAACGCCATTTCGGCGGTGCGCCCGGCGTCGATCGGATAGCCCTGATAGAAATAGGCCATGCCGCTCAGGTCGGTCGCCTCGGCCTGCCCGGTGGCCAGCAGACGCTGGTAGGCGAAGTTGGCATCCTCGTCGTGCCGCGTGAGCCGCGCCAGCTCGCTGTAGGTGCGCCAATACAGTGCGTCCTGCGGACGGCTCGCCGTTTTGCCGCGAACCTGCCGCAGGGCTTCGAGCGCCACGTCATAGTGGCCCTGCTGGTATTCGAGGTTGGCAATATGCAGCGCGTATTTGGCGTTCGGGCCAAATTCGGTTTGCAGGGTGCGGTACGTGCGCAGCGCCTCGCCGTCGTGCCCCGCCCGTTCGGCGACCAGCGCATAGCGCTCGAGCAGCGGCTCTCGCTGCGCACCCACCGCGCGTCGCTTCAGATAATCGAGCGCCTGCTGCGGCTGCCCGAGGCGCTCATAGGCGTTGATCAACTGGTCTTTCAAGACCAGGTTGGCAGGTTGACGATCCGCTTCGTGAATCAAGGCCGCGACATAGGCGGTGTCGTCATCGAGTTGCGGCGCCAGCTTCAGGACGTTTTGCCACGCCTCTTCGTTGCCGGAATCGCGTGCAAACGCCAGCCAGGATTTCAGCGCCAGCGCCGGGTGGTTGTTCCATTGCGCGACCTGTGCCAGCCGACGGGTCCAGACCAGCGGATCCATGTGGTGGGCGAGCGCCTGCTCGGCAAGCTTCTCGGCGTCGTCGAGCGCGCTGCTCTCGACAAAGGCCTTGAAGGCGAGATCGTAATCGCTGGGGGTAACGGCATTGGCGTTCGCCCCAGGGGTGTCGGCGATCAATCGAAGTCTGGCGCCGCCGAATCGGGCATTGCGCAGACTGGCCTCGTATCCGTCCAAATAGCGCGGCTGGTGGCGGTCCGCGCGGCGCGAATTCGCTGCCGCGAAGGCCGCGACGTGAGGGCCGGCCGGCTCGAGACTGGAGAGTTTGCCCAAGGCGCGCGCGTAACGGGTCATCAGATCGGTGCGATGCGCCTGGCGTGCCAGATCGATCAGGAAGCGCAGGGTTTGCGGATCGTCGGCCAGCTCGCCGATGCGTTGCGCGGCTTCGTCACAGGCTTTGCCCACCTGATCGCCCGAGACCAGCACCTTGAGCGCGGCGAGAAAATAGCGCCGCTTGTCCTGCAAGCTCTGCGCGGCATCCTGTGCCGCGAAATATGCATTGGCGGCGTCGCCATAGGATTGCTGAGCCAGCGCCTCGGTGGCGAGTTTTTCGTCCCACTCGGTGCGATTGGCGCTGTCGGCGGCCGCCAGCTCGCGATAAAAATGCAGCATCACGCCGGTGGCGCCCGCGGCATGGGCCTTGGCCGCCAGCTCCCGCATCACCGGCACGTCCCAGGTCCGCTGCGTGGTGCGCTCGAGCAGCGCAATGTACTCGACCATCAACGGCGGCCGCCGGGGATCGTCGGGACCGACCGCGTAGGCTCGCCGTTCGGCCGCCGTGAGCTGGATCAGCAGCGCTCTGGCGCGCGCATCCTCGCCCCCCATCAGGGCCAGCTTTTGCGAGGCCAGCTCCGCTTTCTCCCATTGCCCCAGCCCCATGTACTGATCGACCAGCAGACTCATGTAGGTCGACGAGTTCGGCTCGATGCGAAGCCACGCCTCGAGGTAGGCGACTGTCACTTCGCTCGGCGGCGACGCCGCCAGCATGCGGGCCTGCATGCCCCCGCGCGGATAGGCCGCCGCCAGGGCCAGCACGATGCCCACGGCGATCAGACCCGAGAGCCATGGCGGACAAAGGCGAGGACGATCGCTATTCACAGTTCACCTTGAGCGAATGGTAGGTCACTTGCTGCGCCGCGCGCCCGGCAACGTCGACGCGCAGCACGCCGTTCCTGACCGGCGCCGCGACCGCCTTGCCGTCGACTGTCACGCGGCAGCCGTTCGCATCGGCGAAGCTCACGAACGGCTTGTAGTAGCCGCCAAAATCGAAGCTCATGGCGCGTGCGTCTCGCCGATAGTGGCGCACGAATCCCGCCGCCTCGGCGATATAGGGAATATCGCCGGCGCCGCGGGGGGCGATCGAGAAACTGGCCTGATCCCCGCCCATATGGATATAGAGCCCGCCGGGTCCAGGCAGGTAGCCGCTCACCCCGGTGGCGGTCTTCAGGTCGGGCACGCCGTGTCCGAGCGGCCAGCGCAATTCGCGCAGATTGGCACCCGAGCGCACCAGCCAGCGGTTGCCCTCGCGGGCCACGGCGACCCGGCGCCAGTCGAGTACGCGCTTGATGTACTCGGTGGTATAGATGGGCAGAACCGCCTGCTTGAGGGTGCTCTCGTATACCTGGCGCAACGCGCGCAGCGAGGCGAGCTTGGTGCCCGAGTAGAAGTGGTAGTAGATGTCGATTGCCTTGAAACGGATCGGCCGGTCGGTCAGCGCATAAGTCTCCAGCACACGCGTGAAGCCGTAAAACGGGCCGGTCCAGTCGCCCGTATAGACGTTTTCGTCCATGTCGGCGGCATAGACCTGAAAATCGTCGGGCTGCGGTCCCTTGGATACGCCGTACGGCGCAATGTCGGTCCAGCTGTTGTTGGTTTTGGTAATGACCGTATCGCCGCCGTTGATATTGAGCACGCCGGCAGCATAAGCACGACGCACCGCGATGGCCGGCGGCGCGGCATCCCCAGGCCATTGCAGCACGACCACATGTTTGCCGGGCGGCGCCAGGCGTCGATCGATGTAGTCGATCGAGCCCTGGATTTCGCGATTCAAATTGAATTTGTAGTGCGGGATATCGAGCGAGAACGCGCTGTCCCCGCCCCACTCCTTCTTGACCTTGCCGGTGATGCGCGCGCCGGTCTTCGGGTCGATCATCTCCAGATTGAACGGATGCGAGTACGTATGGCTGCCGATTTCGACGTTTGGCAAGGCAAAGATCTCACGCGCGATGGACTCGAGCGTAGGCGATATCTTCGGGTACAGGCCGGTCGGCCCCACTTCCCCTTCGATCACCGAAAGGGTCATCGGAATCGGGAATTTGGTGAAAATCTGATCGTACAGCGCCTGCCCGCCATAGGCCGGCCCGGGGAACTCCGTGCGCGAGGCGAAGCCGTCTCCGTCGACATGCACGAACAGCAGCCTGCGGCCATTCTCGGTCGTCACGTCAGGCACGGGCATCTCGGGCAGCGCCAAGGCCTGCTCGAAGAAATCGATCGGCTGGATCGCCCAGCGCTCCTGCTGGATACCGCCCAGGGTGGCAATACCGTAAGGGTCGAGCGTATAGCCACCCCACGGCAGCATGCCAGCCATGTCATAGACATAGCTGCCGGCCTTCAAACGCAGCAGCGGCTTGCCCTGCGCACCGACGCGCACGCCCAGTGCGTCGCGAATATCCGGCGGCGGCAGAATCTCGAAGCCCATCATCGGCGCCTTGTCCACGATGTGCGGTGCAACGTCGGGGGGCGCAGCCCCCGGCACAACCTCGAGTCCGAGCGCGCGGGCGGCTTCCTGGTCGATCGGGAACCCGAACTGACCGAGCACCGCCACCCGCACGCCGGCGCGGATGCGCCCGAGCAGCCAGCGGCGCCAGGCATCGGGGTTGTCGACTGTCCGATCGATCGCCACCACGATACCGGCATAGCGGTCGCTATCGATGTCGTGCGGCAACGCCTGATTGGCGTCGGCATACTGAATATCGTAGCCAAGATAATTGAGCGGCATCGCGATGTCTCGCACACCGGCCGTCAGATCGAGCGGCTCGCCCTGCTCCGGGGTCTGCACCACCAGAATCTTGCGCGGCATGACCTCGATGCGGCCAATGCCGACCGTCGCGAAGCTCGGGTCGGTGACGAACGGCGTGAGCCCATCGTGTTCGAGCCGGTTCGCGGCGTCGCGCCGGCACGCCCGGTCATCGCGAGCACAGTAGTCGACGGCCACCACGGCCAGCGACGCGCCGCTGCGCCGCAGCGCCCCGATCCGCTGCAGCGCTTCGGCACGCTCGGCGGCGGGCACGTCGGCAAAGAATCCGCCCAGCAGGTCGTAGCGCCGGTACAGAGAGTCGACCATCACCGCGCTCAGTTGATCGGCGATGTGCGCGGCCAGTCCCAAGTGATTGCGCAGCATCACCCGCGCCTGAGGGTATTGAGCGTGAATCGCCTGCACCAGCCCGGCCAGCCAGCCATCGTCGGGCCTATCGTTCTGATCCAGCGGGGCGCCATCGTCGAGCAGGAAGCCGCGGTACCCCCTATTCCAGAGCGGGGTTACTGTCTGCGAGACATACGCGGCGGGCGTTTGCGCGGAATTATCGGTTTGCGTACGCAGGTCGATCCGCGCCAGCCAAGCGGTATGAGGCGTGCTTTGGGCGTCGGGAGGCGTCGCGGTGGCGGGATCGATCACCACATCGTCGAACGCCTGCAACTCGTCGACCGGCGGATGAGCGCCGTAGTAAAACGCAATATTGGGATTGGCAATGGCCAGAGCCGGGGTGCCGGCCGCCATCGCAAGGCTGGTGCCCCCGATAGGTAAAAACCCCATGACCGCGAGCAGCAGACCGGTCAGCAGTCCGTTCAAGCCTGCGGCCGACGGTCCCCCGCCAAAATGAAGCCTACGTACGATCACTTTTTTCCCCGAATGATCAAAGCCTGCTTCCAGCATCGTTCTTATCTGGATACCACCGACTAACCAACCCTCCGCCCCCGCCAGCGTCTGTCTGGTCGGGCGACACATCAAACAGGCCGGCCAGCCAGCCTGATCTTCGGGATTCCCGATAATCGAGTTACTCGTAGCAATCCGTAATTTCCCCGGGGCCAAGAATAATCGATTAGTTGTTTTCTGTATATAGGGGTTTTACAAAGCAAAAGATGCTTATTTGATGATATTTATCAATAAGCCGGCAATATTGCGATCGTGGTAAAAAGACGGATTTTGGAGCAATCTTTTTCTCCCTCGCGAGTCGATGGCCGCCACGCCTTAACGAGTTGGCATCGAAGCCAAATTTAAATGAGTTTAAAAATCGCAGAGAAATTTATCTGTCGAACTTAAGGAATAATGAAGAAAAATTTATCCTTTTGATAAGGAGAACGCGATCCTCCGGACAATTTTCCAGCGTGATTTTCCAAAAACATCATCGCCGTCCTGAATCGAATTGCAAACACCCGACCGCAGCAAGTCGACGATTTAACGGTAATTAACAATTTTGGCTCGTGACGGTCGCCAATGCAGATGCTCGGCGAGGTCGCGAAGACATTGTCGAGAGGAGAGTCGCCCCGAGCGCGAGCGCGCCGGGTGAGCGTAAAGTCGCCCCGCCGGGCAACTCGGGCGTCGAGCCCAGCGGTCCGCTGGGCTGCGCCGATTCAGGAAGACAGGAACGATGCCAGCGCCTGTGCCTGGCTTGCGAAGTGCTCCCGGTCGGCGCCCTTGAGGCGATGCTCGACCGGCAAGCGCGCGGTCAGCGGATTGACCGGTACATTGTCGCGACGCAGTTCGAAGTGCAAATGCGGCCCGGTCGCCCAGCCGGTTTCGCCCACGTAACCGATGACCTGCCCGCGGTGCACCGCCTGGCCGCGACGCAATCCATGCGCGAAACGCGACAAATGCGCGAACAGCGTCGAGAAATCATTCGGATTGCTCAGTATGACGACCTTGCCGTACCCCCGTTGCCAGCCGACGAACTTGACCCGGCCAGTAGCCGTTGCGTGCACGGGCGTGCCCACCGGAGCGGCCAGATCGACACCGTCGTGAGGACGCACGCGCTTGAGAACCGGATCGAAACGGGCCAGGGAGAATGGCGACGACACACGGGTAAAGGCAATCGGATAGCGGGAGAAGGCCGGCAGCGTGCTGTTGCCGTTCAGCGTGTAATAGCTTCCAGTGCCGCCCGGCTTGCGATACCAGTAGATGGTGTGCGTGGTCGAGCCGAGATCGATTTTTGCCGCGACCGGCTTGCCGTCGGCTGCAACGTCGCCGGCATCGCCCGGGTCGCGCTTGAACACCAGCGTAAAACTGTCGCCCTTTTGCAGGTCGCGACGAAAATCCACCTTCGCCGAAAACGCCTTGACCAGCGACGCCGCCACCTGAGGGCTGACGCCAGCCTTGAGCGCGGCACTGTCGAACGAGTGCTCGATCGTGACCGAGCGCGTGACGTACGGGGCCGCGGCCGGCGGCGTGGCCGGCCGGGCTGCCGCCGCGTCGCTCGCTGTCGACGATGCGCCGTTGCCGGGGTCGAGCGCATCGTCAGTGGGCGCCGCAGCATGGCCCGACAAATATTCGATGCTGCGCGGAGTCACGGCAATAACCGCCAATCCGAGCATGACGCAGAGTAGCTGTTTGGTTGAAAGGCGAGACAGGGCGGTGCTTGACGGCGGTGGCATCGGCAAATCCGGACAGTGGCAAGCGGGCAGCAAAAGTTTTCCCGATACGCCGATTTGCAATCGTGGATATGACGCGCCGGGGGACTTCGCAAACACACAGAGGTAAAACAGACCGGGCGATGAAGACAGACCACTCGCCCGCGTGAACGCGAATGACTATAGCACGCGTGTGCTCGCGCGCCTAGTCCATTGGACCAAACGACTCGCATCAACTGGTACTATCCCGCCCTTTTTTGCTTGCCCATACTCAAACGATCGCATCGACGTGCCGCCGGGCACGCCATTGCGGCACCGCGGCGACCGATCCTATCGCCGACAAGCGATGCTTCGCGCGTGCCATGCGCGGAACATGCCATGACATGACCGGCATCCTCGATGCCGGCCGCGCCCGAGACATAAAACAGAAAACCTGAAGACAAGCGGAGACAACATGCTCAAATTCTTGATTGGTATCGGCATCCCTTATATCGGCGTGATTGGTTTATTGCCGTGGGTTTCGTCGATCAACCTGACGGTACTCGGCATCCCGTTCCTCTACGCGTGGATCTTCGCCTGGTTCGTTTTGACTTCCGGCTGTCTATTGCTGTGCTGGCGCCTGTTCGACGGCCACGCAAGCGACGCCGACCCGCAAAACACCTAAAGCCAGGAGCGTATCCCCATGTCGACCGTCGTCTTTCTTGGCTTAATCATCTTCTCCATTTACTTGGCAGTTCGATCTAAAAAGGGGCATGGCGCGCAAAGCGTGCACGATTTTTTCGTGGCATCGCGCCAGTTCGGCGCCTACCTGGTGTTCTTTCTCGCGGCGGGTGAAATCTACAGCATCGGCACCATGGTCGGGTTCCCCGGCGGCATTTATGCCAAAGGCCCCACGTATGGCATCTGGTTCCTGGGCTATATCCTGCTGGCCTACCCGATCGGCTATTTCATCGGGCCCAAAATCTGGGAGGCCGGCAAGCGCTTCAACGCGATCACGTTGCCCGACCTGTTCAAAGGACACTATCGCAGCCGCGCGCTGGAGATCGTCGTGGCGGCATCCGCCATTCTGTTTCTGTTGCCATGGGGACAGTTGCAGTTCACCGGCCTGGTCGCCGCGCTCAAAGGGTTGGGCTGGGATTTCCAGCCGCTATATCTGATTCTGATCGCCGCGGCGCTGGCGTTCACCTATATCGCCATCTCCGGCGTGCGTGCTTCGGCCTACATTGCGGTACTCAAGGACGTGTTGATGGTGCTGGCGATTGTGATCACCGGCGTGGCGGTCGCCTGGGAGACCGGCGTGACGCACGTGTTCCACACCGCCAGCCAGCACTTCAGCAATCACATGGATTCGCGGCAGCTGTCGTTCTCGATGAGCACCATGCTGTTTCAGTCGCTCGGCTTTTACATGATGCCGTTCGGCGTGCAGAATTTTTTCACGGCCAGGAGCGCCAATACGATCCGGCGCACCCAGGTGGCCATGCCGCTGTATATGCTGATGTATCCGTTCCTGGTGCTGGCGTCCTATTACGCGCTGAGCCAGAACCTGCATCTGGGCTCGCCCAATGAGGCTTTCTTCGCTGCGGCAATCCGCCTGTTGCCGGGCTGGCTGCTCGGCCTGGTGGCCGCCGGAGCGTCGCTCTCGGGCCTGCTGGTGCTGGCCGGGATCTGCCTGGCGATCGGCCCGATCGTCACGCGCAATCTGTTGCCGCACATGCCGGAGAGCAAGCAAAAGACCGGCGCGAAGGTGGTGATCGTCATCTACCTGCTGGTGTCGATCGTGATGACGCTGCTCACACCGAAGCTGATGCTCACGCTGATCAACACCGCGTACTATGGCATCACGCAGTTCTTCCCCGGCATGATGGTGATTCTGTTCGGCCTGCGGGTGAAGCCCGTCGCAATTGCGCTGGGCATCCTGACCGGTCAGATCATGGCGGTCGCGCTCTACCTGCATCACATCGATCTGGGCGGCCTGAATCTCGGGCTGGTCTGCCTGGTCGCCAATATCGCGGTTGCCTCGGTGGCCAATCTGCTGGCCGGCGGCCAGGCGCGGGTGCAGTCCGCCTCGTGAGCCCTGGCGGGCTCGTTTTTGAATTCGGAAAACCAGGAATAAAAGTCGCATGCAATCCAGTCAGATCAGCATTTTTGTCGCCAGGAAAATCCTGACGATGAACCCGGCTCAACCCTTTGCGACCCACGTGGCCGTGCGCGATGGCAAAGTGCTGGCGCTTGGCGGTCTCGACGACGTACGTCAATGGGGCGAGGCCGAAGTGATCGACACATTGCGCGACAAGGTGCTCATGCCCGGCCTGGTCGAAGGCCATTGCCATCTGATGGAAGGCGCGATGTGGGACGCCGTATACGTCGGCTACTACGACCGGCGCGGGCCGGACGGCAAGCTCTGGCACGGCTTGAAAAGCCTCGATCAGGTGATCGAACGGCTGCGTGCGGCGCAGGCGGCGCTGACCGACCCGGCCGCGCCGCTGCTGGCCTGGGGCTTCGATCCGATCTTCTTCGGCACGCAGCGCCTGTCGGTCAAGGAGCTCGACACCGTCTCGGCACAGCGCCCTATCGTGATATTGCATGCCAGCGTGCACCTGATGAACGTCAACTCGGCCATGCTCGGGCTGGCCGGCATCGACGAGGATACCGATATCGATGGTATCGACAAGGATGGCCTGGGACAGCCGACCGGCGAGCTGCATGAGTTCGCGGCAATGTTCCCGGTGTACCGGGTGATCGGCAAGCAGTTGTCGATTGCCGCCAGCGAGAAGCCGAGCGCGATCTGGAATTTCGGCAGGGTCGCGCAGCTCGCCGGCGTGACCACGGCCACCGACCTGGTCAATGACCTCTCCGCACTGGGCAATCGCAATCTACACGAGGTCACCGCCAGTGCCGACTATCCGGTGCGAATCGTGCCGGCCTTCGCGCCGCAGCGCAGCCCCGGCGAAGGCGCCGAAAAAGTGCTGGCGGCGATGGCCGGGAGCACCGACAAATTGAAATTCGGCCCGATCAAGTTTATCGTCGACGGCTCGATCCAGGGCTTCACCGCCCGCCTGCTGTGGCCCGGCTATTTCGGCGGCCAGGCCAACGGATTATGGCTGGTCCCGCCCGACCAGCTGGTCGAGCTGTTCACGCCCTATCATTGCGCGGGCTTGCAGTTGCATATCCACACCAACGGCGACGAAGCCACCGAGGTGGTGCTCGATGCGCTCGAGACGATTCTCGATCAGCACCCGCGCCGCGATCATCGTCATACCTTGCAGCACTGCCAGATGGCCAGCCCGAGCCAGCTCGCACGCGCCGCGCAATTGGGCCTGTGCATCAATTTTTTCTCAAATCACATCTACTACTGGGGCGACGCCCACTACAGCCAGACCATGGGGCCGGACCGCGCCAACCGGATGAATGCCGCGGGCACGGCCCGGCGCCTGGGGATTCCGTTCGCATTTCATTCGGACGCGCCGATCACCCCGCTCAACCCGCTGTTTACCGCATGGTGCGCGGTCCAGCGCACCACCGCCTCGGGCCGCGTGCTCGGCCCGGGCGAGCGCATCAGCGTCGACGACGCGTTGCGCGCGATTACGCTGGGCGCTGCCTACACGCTCAAAATGGATCACCTCGTCGGCAGCATCGAGGTCGGAAAATTTGCCGATTTCGCGGTGCTCGACGACGATCCGACCGAAGTCCCCGCCGAACGCCTGAAAGACGTGAGCGTGTGGGGCACCGTGCTGGCCGGCCGCGTTTTCCAATCCCCCGAACATGACTGAGATGCCGTGCGCCGACGCGCCGCCGATCATTCTGGCGGTCATCGGCGGTTATCTCGGGGCGGGCAAAACCACCCTGCTCAACCACGTGCTCGCCCATGCGGGCGGGCGGCGCATCGCGGTACTCGTCAACGATTTCGGCGACATCAATATCGACGCGACGCTGATCCGCGAGCGCAGCAGCGACGTCATTGCGCTTGAAAACGGCTGCATCTGCTGCTCGATCGGCGGCCGCCTGGCCGACGCGCTGATGGCCATCGCCGAGCGCGCCGAGCGGCCCGAGCTGTTGCTCATCGAAGCCAGCGGGGTTTCCGACCCGACCAAGGTAGCCCAGATCGGCATGCTCGATCCGGCTTTCCGTTTGCACGGCACTATCGTGGCAGTCGACGCCGAGCGGCTCGACGCGACCCTGGGCGACGCACTGGTGGGCGATATCGCGCGGCGCCAGATCGCCGGCGCAACGGCGTTGGTGCTGACCAAAGCCGACCGCGTCGAGGCGCCCCAAAAAGCCGCCGCACGGCGCACCCTCCAATCGATCGCACCCGCCGCCTTGCAATTCGAGGCGGTGCACGGCGCGGTGCCGCTGGCGCTGTTTTTCGATACCGAGGCCATGCCGCGCGCGCCGCGCGGCGCTTCGGAGCTTCTGCGTGCAGCGCGCCCGGCGCCGCCGCACCCGGGCATCAGCAGTTTCTCCTGCCGCTCCGACACGCCGTTCGACAAGGCCTGCCTCAAGCAATTGTTCCACGACTTTCCAGCACCGTTGCTGCGCGCCAAGGGGATTGTCCGGCTTGCCGGCAAATCCGCGCCCCAGACCTTGCACGTGGTCGGCGGGCGAATGCGCGTCGCGCCTTTCACCGGCGCGGCCCCGGCGGATTCGGTGCTGGTGTTCATCGGCTGCTTCGATAGCGACGTCGAGTCCATCGTCGCCGCACGGCTGGACGCAGCCAAAATCGTTCACCGCGGCTGACGCGCCTTCGAAATTTTAGGTATTCTCGCGGGGACCTTAGGGTCGATTGAATCAACCGGATCACCAGCCGACGCGACTCTGCTCGCGTCAGCCACTACCCAGGAAAGACAAGCATGAAACAGATTCCCACGCTAGAAGCCGCCGACGTGCGCAAGATCCTCGACGCCGCGCAAGCCGAAGCGCTCGCGCAACAATGGAACGTCTCGATCGCGGTGGTCGACAACGGTGCCCAACTGCTCGGCTTTGTGCGCCTGGACGGCGCGGCGCCGCTGTCGGCGAAAATCGCCGTGGGCAAGGCCAATACCGCCGCCATCTCGCGCAAGGAAAGCAAGTTTTACGAGGAAGTCGTCAAAGGCGGGCGCACCGCGTTCCTGTCGGTGCCCGACATGGTGGTGCTCGAGGGCGGTGTGCCGATTCTGGTCGATGGACAATGCATCGGCGCGGTCGGCGTGTCGGGTGTGCGCTCCGACCAGGACGCCCAGGTCGCACGGGCCGGCATCAAGGCGCTCGCCGACGCGCACGGCCTGAACATCGCACTCTGAGCCGCGCGAGCGCCGGCACCGCCGGCGTTCGCCGAAACGGCAGCCCTTCGTTACAGCCCCTTCTCGACCATCGCCAACAGCCGCAGTCCGATCGCGTCGATCTGCTCGCTTGGCTGGGCCCGCAAGGGGCCGTCGATCACCAGCAGCGCCAGCCCGTGCACGGCCGACCACGCCAGGTATTCGGCGTCGGGCCGCCGCTCGTGTGGCAACACGCCGGCCACCACCAGCCGGTCCAGCGCGGCACTCAATAGCTGAAACGGATTCAGCCCGCTGTTGCCGGCCTTGGCCGGATCGACATCGTTCTCCACCTCGTCAGGCACCGAAAAGGCCGTGCGGAACAGCCCGGTTTCCGTCCGGGCAAAGCGCAGGTACCCAGCGCCAATGGCCGCCAGGCTCGCGCGGGCGTATTCCGGCGAGCGCGGTGGCGCCTCCAGCTTGTCCAGTTCCTCCTCCATGGCGATCGCCAGCGCCGAGAGCGACGCCGCCCTGACCGCCTGCAGCAGATCCTGCTTGCTGGCGAAATGACGGTAGGCCGCATTGGGCACCACGCCGGCGCGCCGCGTCGCCTCGCGCAACACGACCGCCCCCGGCCCGCCGTCGCGCGCCAACTGCAACCCGGCCTCGAGCAGCGCCTGGCGCAAATTGCCGTGCCGGTAGGTGGTTCGGGCGGGCTGCTTTGCTTCCAGATTCGACATTCTGACTCCTTGTGGACGGCGTCCATTTTATCTGCTATCTTTTGTGGACAGTGTACACAAATTTTCCATCAAGCGCGGCCAAACCGCTTGACCCACGGCGTTCGCGCCATCCACCTGAAAGGAGTCACGATGCAAATTTTCCCGTACCTGTTCTTTGATGGACGTTGCGACGAAGCGATCGAGTTCTACCGCGGCGCGCTGGGCGCCGAGGTGACCATGCTCATGCGCATGAAGGACGCCCCGCCCGACGTGCAAGGGCAATGCGCGCCGGCCGGAGCCGAAGAGAAAGTCATGCACGTCACGATGCGCGTGGGCGACACGCTGCTGCACGCGTCCGACGGCGCCACGGGCGGCATGACCTTCAGTGGCAAGCCGGAATTTCGCGGCGTATCGCTGTCGCTGACGCTGAGCGACCCCGATGACGCCCGGCGGCGCTTCGACGCGCTGGCTGCAGGCGGTCAAGTGCTGATGCCGTTGGACAAGACCTTCTTCTCGCCCTGCTTTGGCATGGTGACCGACCGCTTCGGTGTATCGTGGATGGTGATCATTCCCGAACACCCGTAGGCCAATAACCCGTCTGCAAACCTGGAGGAACAACCTGCATGACCCACGCTGACGACGAACGCACACGCTGGCTGGCCCTGCTGGTACTGTGCCTGGGCGTGCTGATGATCGTGCTCGATACGACCATCGTCAATGTCGCCCTGCCCTCGATCCGAGCCGATCTTGGCTTTTCCGAGACGTCGCTGGTGTGGGTCGTCAACGCCTATATGCTGACCTTCGGCGGCTTCCTGCTGCTCGGCGGCCGGCTGGGCGACCTGTTCGGACACCGCCGCCTGTTCCTGTGCGGCATCGTGTGCTTCACCGCCGCCTCGCTGGCATGCGGTCTGTCGAACTCGCAGTGGCTGCTGATTGCCGCGCGCACCGTGCAGGGCTTCGGCGGTGCGGTGGTGTCGGCCCTCGCGCTGTCGCTGATCATGAATCTGTTCGTCGAGCCGGCCGAGCGCGCCCGGGCGATGGGGGTCTATGGCTTCGTGTGCGCCGGCGGCGGCAGTATCGGCGTACTGCTCGGCGGCGTGCTTACCGCATCGTTGAGCTGGCATTGGATTTTCCTGGTCAATCTGCCGATCGGCGTCGTGGTCTTTTTCCTGTGCCGCACACTGCTGCCCGCCCACCGGGTCACGGCCGAGGCTGGTCGCCTCGATGTCGCCGGCGCGCTCACCGTGACGGCGTCGCTGATCCTGGCGGTCTATGCCATCGTCAACGGCAACGCGGCGGGCTGGGGGTCGCTGCGCACGCTCGGCCTGCTGGCGATCGCCGCGCTGTGCTTCGCGTTGTTCATCGGCATCGAGGCGCGCATGCGCCACCCGCTGGTGCCACTGGGCCTGTTTCGCGCACGCAACGTCACCATCGCCAACGTCGTCGGCGTCCTGTGGGCCGCCGCGATGTTCGCGTGGTTTTTCATCTCCGCGCTGTATCTGCAGTTGGTGCTTGACTACAGTCCGATGCAGGTCGGCCTGGCATTTCTGCCGGCCAACCTGATCATGGCAGCCTTTTCGCTGGGCCTGTCGGCCAGGCTGGTGATGCGCCTTGGCATCAAACGGCCGCTGGTCGCCGGGCTGTTGATGGCATCGGTCGGCCTGATGCTGTTTGCCCGCGCTCCCGTGCACGGCAATTTCCTGGCCGACGTGCTGCCCGGCATGCTGCTGCTGGGGCTGGGCGCGGGGATCGCCTTCAACCCGGTGCTGCTGGCGGCGATGAGCGACGTCGCGCCGAGCGACTCCGGACTGGCCTCGGGCGTGGTCAACACTTCGTTCATGATGGGCGGCGCGCTTGGTCTGGCAATTCTCGCCAGCCTGGCTGCGGCCGTTTCGAGCGGCACGCAAGCCGCCGGCGCGAGTTCCCTCGCGGCGCTCAATGCCGGCTATCACGCCGCCTTCATGTCAGGCGCGATCTCCGCGGTCGCGGCCGCCCTGATCGGCGCTTTGCTGCTCAGGGTGCGGGAGCCCAACGGCGACGGCGCGATTTTGTCATCCGATGCCACGGGCTCCTAGCGGGCCGTCGCGCGCGACGGGTTAGAATTGCCGTCCTGCGCAATACCTCCCGGAACCCGCCTGGCCATGACCGAATCCGTTTCGCTATCGCATCTACCCGACCCATCCGCCGCCGACGACACCGCGCCGATACAGGCCCCGCGACTCTGGCGCCAGGACGGCTGGACCGCACAGGTCATCAAGAATGAAGACGACGAGGGCTGGGCCGTGGCGATGTATAAGGACGGCGAGGCCGAACCCGCGCTGGTCGGCCCGTGGACCATGGGGCGCGACAAGAAGAACCCCAAGCCGCTGGACGGCGCGGCGTTCCGCACCTTGGTGAAAACCGCCTCGGAGGTATTGCGCCGGCACGAGCAGCATCTGCAGGCGATGCTGCACAAGCGCATCGACATCGCGACCGCCGGCGGTACTATCACCGTGCTGCTCGACATCGTGCCGGACGAAGACGATCCTTATGCCTGCCTGAGCGCACGCGACGCGGGCGATGAACTGCTCGCCGAGGTGCGCGTGAGGCCCGGTTTCAAGCTCAACGCCACCACGGCGGCCGCCTGGATCGCCGATGACTTCAATCCGCCGCGCTGATTCGCGAGATTTTCAGTAGGTTTCCAGATGCAGCCGGCCGTCGCGTTTTAGCTTGGGCCACAAGGTCTCCCACGCCAGGCCGTGCTGATCGGCGATGGCCTGCAGCGCCTGCAGCACGCCGTCCTCCATGCCCTTGAGGCCGCACACGTAAATGTAGGTGCTGTCGTCGCGCAGCAGTTGCGCGACGTCGGCCGCACGCTCGCGCATCACGTCCTGGACGTATCGCTTGGGCTGCCCCGGCGTGCGCGAGAAGGCGAAATTGGTGTCGATGAAATCCTTGGGCAGGTTCAGCAGCGGCCCGAAATAGGGCAGCTCCTCCTGCGTGCGTGCACCGAAGAAAAGCATGAGTTTGCCGGTCGCGCCCTTGAGCCGGCGCCGCCGCCGATACTCCGTCATGGCCCGCATCGGCGCCGAGCCGGTGCCGGTGCAGATCATCAGCAAATGCGAGTCGGCGTGGTTCGGCATCAGGAATGTATTGCCGAAGGGGCCGATCACCTCCACCGTGTCGCCTTTCTTCAGATCGCACAGATAGTTCGAGCACACCCCGTCGACGCGCTTGCCCTGATAGTCTTGCGTCACGCGTTTGACCGTCAGCGAGATGTTGTTGTAACCCTTGCGCTCGCCGTCGCGCGGACTGGCAATCGAGTACTGGCGAGCATGGTGCGCCCGCCCGTCGGGCGCCGTGCCCGGCGGCAGAATGCCGAGCGACTGCCCCTCGAGCACGGGGAACGGCGTGGTGCCGAAATCGAGCACGATGTGGTGGATATCGCTCTCGGTCGCGGCTTCGGTGAGGCGGTAATTGCCCACCACCGTCGCCCGCAGCGGCGCCTTGTGCGTATAGAGGTTGACGTACGGCTTGGCGGCCGACCACGGCGGCACGGTCGATCCACGCACCGTATCGACCTCGATGCCGGCCGGCTCGGCAGCAGCCTGCGCGCCAACGCCGCCTTCGGCCTGCCCGGCGCGCAGCGCATCGTCGGCGGTGGTGCCCTGCGCGGGCAGCACGTCCCACGTGAATTGCTCGTCGATGCTGTAGGCTTCGGCCCGCAGCACCGTGCGCCAATTGTCGATCGCGCCGGTCGGACATGGCGAGACGCACGCCATGCAGCCGTTGCAGACGTCGGCCCGCACGACATAATTATTGTCGTCGTGGGTGATCGCATCGATCGGACACGTCTCTTCGCAGGTATTGCAGCGAATGCAGATTTCGGGATCGATCAAATGTTGCTTGAGTACCTCGATCGAAACTGGGCCGTTCATAGTTGTCTCCACCACCGTCCGATAACCACCGTCAGCGCTTAGTTGAAGCGGACGTATTCAAAATCCACCGGCTGGCGATTGATGCCCATCGCCGGCGGCGCAATCCAGTTGGCGAACTTGCCGGGTTCCATCACCCGTCCCATCAATGACGCGACGTAAGCGCGGTCCTCCGGCGTGGGCAGCCACTTGGCCTGGTTAGCCTGCCATTCGGCCTCGCTGATCACGCGCCCGTCGGGCGCCACGCGCACCCCGGCGAAGGTGCCGATCTGACGGTTGAAAGCCTTGTGCGGCACCGTCAGGCGCACGTCGATGCCCGCTTTCTCCAGCACTTTGTTCCAACGCCCGACGCCAGCCACGGAGTCCTTGATGTAGTCGTCGCGCAGCACTTCGTTCATGGCGTTGAGCATCGGCACTTCGCGCTCGACCAGCTTGCCGTCCTGCACGTCGAGCAAGCGGTACATCTGGCCGTTCAACTGATGATCGTCGTCGCGCTTGCCTTCTTCGTAGCGCCCCTTCAAACCGGAATTATAGAAAGTGGCTGCGTTCGACGACTGATCGGCGCCGAACAGATCGATGGTTACCGAATAATGGAAATTGATGTAACGCTGGATGGTCGCCAAATCGATCACGCCGGCCGCGCGGATCTTGCTCACATCGTCGGTCTTGAGTTCGTTCATCACTTGCGCGGTGCGCTGGATCACGCGCGAGACGCCCGATTCGCCGACGAACATATGATGCGCTTCTTCGGTCAGCATGAACTTGGTGGTGCGGGCCAGCGGATCGAAGCCGGATTCGGCCAGCGCGGAGAGCTGGAACTTGCCATCGCGGTCGGTGAAGTAAGTGAACATATAGAACGACAACCAGTCAGGCGTCTTCTCGTTGAAGGCACCGAGGATGCGGGGATTGTCGGCGTCGCCCGAGCGCCGCTCGAGCAGCGCCTCGGCTTCCTCACGGCCGTCGCGGCCGAAATAGCGATGCAGCAGATACACCATCGCCCACAGGTGGCGGCCCTCTTCCACGTTCACCTGGAACAGGTTACGCAAATCGTACATCGACGGCGCGGTCAGCCCGAGGTGGCGCTGCTGCTCGACCGACGCCGGTTCCGTGTCGCCCTGCGTGACGATGATGCGGCGCAGGTTGGCGCGATGCTCGCCCGGCACCTCCTGCCATGCCGCTTCACCCTTGTGTTCGCCGAAGTGAATCTTGCGGTCTTCCTGACCCGGAGTCAGGAAAATGCCCCAGCGGTAGTCGGGCATCTTCACGTGATCGAAGTGCGCCCAGCCGCCGGCGTCGACGCTGACCGCCGTGCGCAGATACACGTCGTAGCCGTGCGAGCCCTCCGGGCCCATATCGCCCCACCACGACAGAAAATTCGGCTGCCACTGCTCGAGCGCACGCTGCAGTGTGCGATCGTCTGCCAGATTGACATTGTTCGGGATCTTTTCGCTGTAATTGATCGAAGACATGATTCGGTTCCTGTGCAAAGGCGCTGCATTGTCTCCAGCGGTCGGTGCAGACGCGCACCGGCCGCCGCTTGATATGAATTGGGTTAAACGCGCGAGATGTCGAACTGGGCCTTGCTGCCCTTGCCGTACACCTTGAGGGCACCGCGCTCGCCGACCGCGTTGGGCCGGTTGAAGATCCAGTTCTGCCATGCCGAGAGCCGCCCGAAGATGCGCGTTTCCATCGTTTCCGGGCCATTGAAGCGCAGGTTCGCCTCCAGTCCGGTCAGCGCGTCGGGCGACATCGCCGCGCGTTCCTCGAGGGCGATGCGAATTTCATCGGCCCAGTCGATATCGTCGGGGGCGGCGGTCACCAGCCCCAATTGCTCGGCTTCGACCGGCCTGACCGGCACGCCGATCCTGGCGCGCGCGGCCTCCAGCGGCGCCGCTTCCTCGTAGAAACGGCGCGCCAGACGTGACTGGTGCGTGACCATCGGGAATAGCCCGAAGTTGGCTTCCGAGAGCGTGATGGCCGGTTCTTCTTCCTCGTTGCTCGGCAGCGCGGCCATGTAGGTGCGGTCGGCGGCGAAGGCGAACTCGGCGAAGATCCCGGCAAAGCAGGAGCCGGGCTCGATCAGCGTGAACAGCGAGCGGGACGACACGTCGATGCGCGCCAGCGTACGGCGCAGCATGCCGATGGTCTCGCGCACGAACCAGTGATCGCGGTGTTCGAGCAGCGCCGCATCGATGGCGAGCATGGTTTTCGCCTCGCCTTCGGCCTTGAAGATCCAGGTGCCGATATCGAGCTCGTTGGTGCGCATCGAGAGAATCGCATCGTCCAGCTCGCGGGCGAACTGCAGCGGCCACCAGCGCGCGCCGGCCGCCATGATCGCGTCGATCTGCGTCGCCGGCACGCCGGCCGGCGCCTTGACGGTGAAGGTCGCGGTGCGCTTGGCGCGATCGATCGCGACTGAAACGTACTCGTAGAACAGGCCGTCATCGCGCACCGAGCGCTCCAGGCGCGGCAGAGTCACGCCCTGCGCAGCGTCGGGCCGGTCGCTTTGCGCGGCCAGTTCGAGCGCGCGGGCCTGAACGCTTTGCTGGAATTGATTGGGCTTGACCACTTCGTCGACCAGGCGCCAGGTCTTGGCGCGCTCGCCGCGCACGCCTTCGACGATCGTGCAGAAAATATCGGCGCGATCATGGCGCACGCGACGCTTGTCGGTCAGGCGGGTGAGGCCGCCGGTGCCCGGCAGCACGCCCAGCAGCGGCACTTCGGGCAGCGCCACCGACGACGAGCGGTCGTCGACCAGATAAATTTCGTCGCAGGCCATTGCCAGCTCATAGCCGCCGCCGGCGCAGGCACCATTGACGGCCGCCAGAAACTTGAGCCCGGAGTGGCGCGACGAGTCTTCCAGGCCGTTGCGGGTCTCGTTGGTGAACTTGCAGAAATTGACTTTCCACGCATGTGCCGACAGCCCAAGCATGAAAATATTCGCGCCCGAGCAGAACACGCGATCTTTCAAGCTGGTGATGACCACCGTCTTGACTTCGGGGTGCTCGAAACGGATGCGCTGGATTGCGTCGTGCAGTTCGATGTCGACGCCCAGGTCGTAGGAATTGAGCTTGAGCTTATAGCCTTCGCGAATGCCGCCATCTTCGGCGATATCGATGCCCAGCGTGGCAACGGCGCCGTCGAATGACAATTTCCAATGCTTGTATTGAGTGGGATCGGTGCGGTAATCGACCGGGGGGATGGCTGACATGCTTGTCTCCTGAAATACGCGACTGGCGGGTTACAGGAAGCATAGTGCAGCAAATTGCACGAGTCAAGCATTTTAATGCATTTTATCGCAGAGGCGACTCCCGCCTCCGCCCTCGGTCGTCTATTCGGCGGCCAGACGCACCGCCAGACGGTCCCGCAGTTGCAGATAACTGTCGGCCAGCGTCTTGCCGCTGGTGTCGAACGTCATGTCGGCTTTGGCATAGAATTCGGCGCGCCCGGCCAGGATGCGCTTGAGGTCGTCCATCGCCTCCTTGTTGCCCGACATCGGACGCAGATCGCCCTGGGCGATCACGCGGCGCATATGCTCCTCGGGCGACGCCTGCAGCCAGACCGTATAACAGTGCGCAAGCAGCTGATTGAAGGTGGTGGTTTCGGACACCAACCCGCCGGGCGAGGCGATCACGGCCCGCTCATGCTCGCTGATCACGGCCTCGAGCGCGCGCTGCTCGTAGCGCCGATAGGCATTCGCGCCATATAAGGCATGAATCTCCGACGGCGGACACCCGGCCAATTGCTCGATCACGCGATTGAGTTCGACGAACGGCACCTTGAGGTCGTCGGCCAGCATGCGCCCCAGCGTCGACTTGCCCGCGCCGCGCAGGCCGATCAGTGCGATGCGATGCCGCCGGTTCGGGTCGGGCGGCGCCTGCGCGAACAGTTCCGCCAGCGCTTGCCGGGCCCGCTTGAGCGAGTCGGCATCGCGCCCGTGCAGCAACTCGCGAATCAGCAGCCATTCGGCCGAGGTGGTGGTTTCGTCGCCGATCAATTCCGCCAGCGTGCAGTTCAGTGCGTGCGTCAATTGCCGCAGAAACAGGACCGATGCATTGCCGGTGCCGGACTCGAGATTGGCCAAATGCCGCTCGGAGACCGCGGCCTCCTGTGCCAGCGCCTTGCGCGTCAGACCCCGCCGCGCGCGCAGCAGCCTGACCCGCTCACCCATGGCGCTCAGGAATGGGTCGCGCGGCGCATCCTTCTCGTGGTCGGACTCCGGCACGACTTCCAGAGGTTGCATTGCAGCACTTTGCTTCATCATTTCAATTCCATCACTTGATTTTATGTAATATAGTGCTTGACGCCGATTTTGTCGCGTGCTAATTTTCATCGCACCTCGGCAAAAATACAACGGCGTGGTCGCCACGCCCGCTCGGGCACCCGCCGCCCGCGCCGCGCCTGTTCGCACGATGATACAAGGAGACGTGCCATGTCCCCCAACGAATTCCAGCAATTGATTGCCGGCGTGACCGCGCGTCTGGCCGGACGCCCGCTCGACGGCGCCCTGGCCGCCTGGCTCAATCGCGAATACGGCGCCGGCAGCGCCGCCTACCAGGCGTTGGCCAGCGCCTGCCGGGCCGGCGTGGAAGATGGCTGGTTGTGCAACCGGGAGGCTGGCGGCATCAAATATGGCCGCATCTTCAAGGCGCTGCCGGAAACGCATGGCTTTTCAGTCGATGTTGTCGACATGCAAAACATTGCAGGCCCGCATCATGTACATCCGAACGGCGAAATCGACCTCATCATGCCGCTGACCGAGGGCGCGACGTTCGACGGCCATCCCGCAGGCTGGTGCGTCTACCAGCCGGGCAGCGCCCATCGCCCCACGGTCGCCAACGGCCAGGCGCTGGTGCTGTACTTGTTGCCCGGCGGCGCCATCGAGTTTTCCAAGACCGGCGCATAGCGCGACACCGGCTGCCTTCATGCCGATCGGCGAGGCGGACTCGTCGACTGCCCTTTCAGAGAGATTTCATCCCCATGACAGAGTTATTGAAAAACTACGTCGCCGGCCATTGGGTCGCCGGACGCGGCGACGGCAGCCTGCTGACCGATCCGGTCACCGGCGAGGCATTGGTGCGCGTGTCCAGCGACGGGCTCGATCTCGACGCGGCGTTTCGTTTTGCCCGCGACGAGGGCGCAGCGGCGCTGCGCGCACTGAGCTATGGCGCGCGTGCCGCGCTGCTGGGCGAGGTGGTCAAACTGCTGCAAAGCAAGCGCGACGACTACTACGCGATTGCGCTGGCCAACTCGGGCACCACCCGCAACGACTCCGCAGTCGACATCGACGGCGGCATTTTCACGCTGTCGCACTACGCCAAGCTTGGTGCAACACTGGGCGACGCGCAGGTGCTGAGCGACGGCGCGCCGGTCAGCCTGAGCAAAGACCAATCGTTTAACACGCGGCACGTCCTCACGCCCACGCATGGCCTCGCGCTGTTCATCAATGCGTTCAACTTCCCTTCCTGGGGATTGTGGGAAAAAGCCGCCCCGGCGCTATTGTCGGGCGTGCCGGTCATCGTCAAGCCAGCCACCGCCACCGCCTGGCTCACGCAGCGCATGGTGGCCGACGTGGTCGACGCCGGCATTCTGCCGCCGGGCGCGCTCTCGGTGATTTGCGGCAGCGCCGCCGGACTGCTCGACCGGATCGAAGCCTTCGACGTCGTGTCGTTCACCGGCTCGGCGCAGACCGCGGCGCAGTTGCGCGCCCACCCGGCCTTCGTACAGCGCGGCGCGCGCCTGAACGTCGAGGCGGACAGCCTGAACAGCGCGATCCTGGCCGTCGATGCGACGCCCGGCACCGAGGCATTCGATTTGTTCGTCAAGGAAGTGGTGCGCGAGATGACCGTCAAGTCGGGACAGAAGTGCACCGCGATCCGCCGCGCTTTCGTGCCCGCGCCGCACTTGGATGCGGTAGCCGAGGCGTTGCGCGCCCGGCTGGCCAAAATCACCGTGGGCAATCCGCGCAACGACACCGTGCGTATGGGCGCGCTGGTCAGTCGCGCCCAGTACGACACCGTGCGTGAAGGCATCGCCACGCTGGCCCAGGAGGCGGAACTGGCATTCGATGGTGGGCAAGTGCCGCTCATCGATGCCGACCCGGCGCTTGCCGCGTGCCTCGCACCTCATCTGTTCGTGCAGCGCCGGCCCGAACAGGCCGCGCATTTGCACGACGTCGAAGTGTTCGGCCCGGTCGCCACGCTCGCGCCGTACGACACGAGCGCCGGCGACGAGCGCGACGCGGTTGCGCTGGCCCGGCGCGGGCAAGGATCGCTGGTCGCCTCGGTGTTCTCGAATGACGAAACCCGCCTGGCCCGCATCGCGCTCGAGCTGGCAGGCACGCATGGGCGCGTTCACACCGTCGCGCCGTCGGTGGCGCAAAGCCAGACGGGGCACGGCAATGTGATGCCGATGTCGCTGCACGGCGGGCCCGGCCGCGCCGGCGGCGGCGAGGAACTGGGCGGACTGCGCGCGCTGGCGTTCTATCACCGGCGTACGGCAATCCAGGGCCCGAGCGCCACCGTCGCGGCCACCGCCGAGCATGCAGCGCCTTACGCCCCCTAATGTCCCGTAACGCCACTTAACCCGGAAAACCCCATTCAGCACGATTCGGACGGCGCAACAAAACGCTATTCAATAGCGCCGCCTCGCATTTCCACAGGAGGAAACATGGAAGTCCAGACGCCATCCCCGATTGCCTCGGGCGAGCTGCAGCCGCCGCCGGCGCAATTCAATTTCGCCGCGCACGTCGCAGCGCTCAATGCCGCGCGCGCCGCCAAGCCGGCCTATATCGACGATGCCGGCATGCTCAGCTACGGCGAACTGGCCGATCGCATGCGACGCTGCGCCGGCGCCTTGCGCGCGCTGGGCATTCACCCCGAAGAGCGTGTGCTGCTGGTGATGCAGGACACCGCCGATCTGCCGGTCGCGTTTCTCGGCGCACTGTATGCGGGTATCGTGCCTGTGGTCGTCAATACGCTGCTCACCGCAGACGATTACGCTTACATGCTCGGCCATTGCCACGCGCGCGCGGTGATTGCCTCAGGCCCGCTACTGGACACCGTGCGGCAGGCGCTGGCGCAAAGCGGGCAAGCCGACTGCCAGCTGATCGTGGCCGAGCCCTCGATCGCGACACCCGCCACCGTGCCCGTGTTCAGCGAGTTGGTCGCCGCGGCCACGCCGGCAGCCCAGGCCGTCGACACCAGCGCCGACGACATTGCATTCTGGCTGTATTCGTCGGGCTCGACCGGCAAGCCCAAGGGCACCGTGCACACGCACGCCAACCTTTACTGGACAGCGGAGCTGTATGCCAAGCCATTGCTGGGTATCACTGAAAGCGACATCGTCTTCTCGGCGGCCAAGCTCTTTTTTGCGTACGGACTGGGCAACGGCCTGACGTTTCCGCTGTCGGTCGGCGCGAGCGTCGTGCTGATGGCCGGGCGCCCGACCGCCGAAGCGGTATTCGAGCGGCTGGTACAGCATCGCCCGACGATTTTCTATGGCGTGCCCACGCTGTACGCCAATATGCTCGCCTCGCCGCACCTGCCGGCGCGCGAGCAGGTGGCCCTGCGTGTTTGCACCTCGGCGGGCGAGGCACTGCCGCGCGAGATCGGCGAGCACTTCCGCGCGCACTTTGGCTGCGACATTCTGGATGGCATCGGCTCGACCGAGATGCTGCACATCTTTTTGTCGAACCGGCCGGGCGACATTCATTACGGCACCACCGGCAAGCCGGTGCCGGGCTACGAGATCGAACTGCGCGACGAGGCCGGCCACCCGGTGCCCGACGGCGAGATCGGCGACCTCTACATCAAGGGTCCGAGCGCCGCGCTGATGTACTGGACCAACCGCGAGAAGTCGCGCGCGACGTTTCTCGGCGAGTGGCTCAGAAGCGGCGACAAATATCGGCGCGACGCCAACGGCTGCTACGTCTATGCCGGGCGCAGCGACGACATGCTCAAGGTCAGCGGCCAATACGTATCTCCCATCGAAGTGGAAATGGTGCTTACCCAGCACGAATGCGTGTTCGAAGCGGCCGTGGCCGGCGTCACGCACGATGGGCTGGTCAAGACGCGCGCCTTCGTGGTGCTGCGGCGGGGCTTCACCGGCTCGGACACGTTGGCAGCCGATCTGAAGGCGTTCGTCAAGACCCGCCTGGCGCCGCACAAGTATCCGCGCGAGATCGTCTTCGTCGACGATCTGCCGAAGACCGCCACCGGTAAAATACAGCGCTTCAAGTTGAGGGAATTGTTATGAGCGCCGACGCTTCGCGTTCCGTTGCCGCCGCTTCGTCCGGAACGGCATTGATTTCACTGCCTGCCTCCATATCGACAGGTCCGCTGGAACTCGAATATCAGTGGCTCGACACAGCCGCGCCCGACGCGCCGCTGGCCGTGTTTCTGCACGAGGGACTCGGATCGGTGGCGATGTGGAAAGACTGGCCGCGAACGCTTTGCGCAACCCTCGGCATGCGCGGGCTGGTGTACTCGCGCCCCGGCTACGGTCGTTCGAGCCCTCGCGCGGCCGATGAAAAATGGCCGGTGACGTTCATGCATCGCCAGGCCCGCGAGGTGCTGCCCGCATTGCTCGATGCGCTGGGCGTCGATGCGGATCAGCGCTCGCGCATGTGGCTGGTCGGGCATAGCGACGGCGGTTCGATCGCCCTGCTCTATGCCGCGGCGTTTCCCGATGCGCTGGCCGGCGCGGTGGTGATCGCGCCGCACGTGTTCGTCGAAGACGTGTCGGTGCAGAACATCGCGCAAGCCAGGCAGGCCTACACCGATATCGACATGGGCTTGCGTGCGCGCCTGGCGCGCTATCACGATGACGTCGACTCGGCCTTCTGGGGCTGGAACGATATCTGGCTCGATCCGGCCTTTCGGGACTGGAACATCGAGGGCGCGCTGGGCGCCATACGCTGCCCGTTGCTGGCGGTACAGGGGTTCGACGACGAGTACGGCACGATGGCGCAGATGGACAGCATCGGCCACCACGTGCGGCACGCGCAGGTCGTCAAGCTGCCCGGCTGCGGCCACTCACCGCATCGCGACGCGCCGGACGCGCTGAATCAACACATCAAGGCTTTCGTGAGCTCGCCCGCGGCGCGGCCCGCGCAGCCGGCGCAGTTGCCGTAGCCGCCGCAGGCCCGGCCGATTCCGGTACGCGCGCGGTGAATACCGCTTCGATCCGTTGCGCGTTGGCCGGCTCGCTGGCCGACCCGCGACTGTCCTGCGCGACCAGTTCGCGAATCGTATCGAGAAACAGTTTGAGCGCCGGCGACACGTCGTCGGCGCGATAAATCGCATATAACGGCACCTCCGGCACGGCCGGGCTCAGGCGCCGGAACACCACCCCGGCTGGCGCGATGTGCGCGATCGAGGCCGGCAGCAGGGCTACCCCGAAATCGGCCCGCACCAGACTCAACAGCGTTTGCACTTCGATCACCTGCTGGCGGATCCGCGGCGTGAAACCCGCCTGCACGCAGCACTGGTAAAGAAAGTCGGCAAACCGGGACTGCCCCAGACCAAACGAGACGAACGGATCGCCAGCCAGGTCGGCCAGCGCGAGTTCGTCCTGGCCGGCCAGGCGATGCGTCTCGGGCAGCACCGCCATGATCGGCTCGTACAGCAGCACTTCGTTGCACAGGTTCGGGTCGTCGTGGCTCATGCGAAAGAAGCACACGTCGATGCGCCGCTCACTCAAGGCCGCGAGTTGCGCCGCGGGCGTCATCTCGCGCAGGTTCCACGATACATCCGGATAGCGCTCGCGAAATACGTGCATGGCGCGCGGAATCACCCCGACCATCACCGAACTGATCATGCCGATTTCCAGCTTGCCGAGCTGGCCACGCCCGGTTTGCCGCGTCAGGTCGAGCGCGCGCTCGATCTGCGCGAAGATCAGCGGCACCTGATCCTTGAGGGTTTGCCCGGCCGCGGTCAGTTCGACGCGATGGTGCGTCCGCACGAACAGCGGCGTGCCGATCTCCTCCTCGAGCAACCGGATTTGCTGGCTGAGTGGCGGCTGGGACATGTTGAGCCGGGCCGCGGCGCGCCCGAAGTGCAGCTCGTCGGCAAGCACCGCGAAGTAACGCAAGAGACGGATGTCCATATCGCCATATCGAATAAGTATCAAACATCGCTTTAAATAATATTGTACAGAGCGCATCGCGATCGTGATACTGCGACTCAAGCAGCAGTGCACGTCATGTGTCACCTGATGCAGGGCGGGGGAAAGCGCGGCAACGCGCTTAGTAAAAGGCCGTGGCAAGACGTGGCTGCCCGCGATTAGAAGGTTGGAGTGGAGCCCGCTGCAATGGCAGCAGGGTCTGGCCAACTTCCCTGTCTTAGGAGATCGAGTACATGATTATCGATACCAGCTGCTACCCGACCGACGTGGTCGATCTGGCCTGGCGGCACGATGGCGAGCCGTTTTCCGGCGAGCGCCTGCTGCAAATGATGGACGGCCCTTACCGGATCAACGGCAAGCCGCGCCGCATCGACCGCGCGTTCATCCAGCCCCCGCAGGGCAACACCATCTACACCTGGACCGACGGCGTGCAAAGCGGGCGCGAGGCGATCGACGCCTACATGGCGTACACCCTGAAACTGGTCCAGCAGTATCCCGACCGCTTCCTCGGCTGCTTCGTCTATAACCCCCGCTGCGGCGTGCAAAACGGCGTCGAGGCCATCGAGCGCTATGTCACCGAACACGGCTTCAAGATGGTGCAGATGCAGGCCAACATGCATGCGTACCGGCCCGACCGGGCGATCGACTGGGTGCGGCCCGCGTTCGAAAAATGCGCCGAGCTCGGCGTGCCGGTAAAACTGCATACCGGCGACGGCCCATACAGCATTCCCACCGAGTGGGTGCCGATGATCAAGGAATTCCCCAATGTGAATTTCATCATGGCGCACTTCGGCGTGCAGACCGGCGGCGTGTATTGCTTCGAGCCCTTCCAGTGGGCGATGGAGCTGCCCAACGTGTACTGCGAGTCGAGCTGGTGCCTGCAATCGCGCATCGTCGAGTTCTCGAAGGTACTGCCCAAGCACAAGATTCTCTACGGCTCGGATACCCCTCCCAACGAGCCCGGCATGTGGCTGCGCCTGCTCGAAGTGCTGTGCACCGAGCCGCCGCAAGGGCTCAACCTCGACGAAGACACGCTCGAGGACTATCTCGGCAACAACCTCGCCCGCATGATCGGCCTGGCGCCGACCGAGCCGCCGCGCAGCGTCGAGCAGGCCGAAGCCCAGCTGGCTGCCTACGGCATCGAAAACAAACATTACCTGGCGACGCTGGTTGCCTGAGCGGGAGTCCTTTCAATGATCATCGATACCCATCTGCACCCGACCAACCTCGTCGACGAGGCATGGCGCCACACCGGCGAGCCGTTTACCGGCGAGCGCCTGCTCAAGTTGATGGACGGGCCCTACATCATCAACGGCAAGCCGCGCCGCATCGACATGGGCTTCATCCAGCCGCCGCCCGGCAACACCGGCTACCGCGACGGCAACCGGCGCGGTCGCGAAGGCATTCGCGACTATATGAAGTACATCGCTGAATTGACGCAGAAGTACCCTGACCGCTTCATCGGCAACTTCACCTACAACCCGCGCTGGGGTCCGGAAAATGGCGCCGCGGAGCTCGAATTCCACGTCAAGGAATACGGCTTCAAGATGCTCAAGCTGCACGCCAACATGCACGGTTACCGGCCCGACCGCGCGCTCGACTGGCTGCGTCCGGCCATGAAGAAATGCGCCGAGCTCGGCGTGGTGGTCCTGATTCACACGGGTGACGGCCCCTACACGATTCCGACGCAGTTCTACCCGATCATCCGCGAGTTTCCGATGGTCAATTTCATCATCGGACACTTCGGCATCCAAACCGGCGGCAACTATTCGTTCGAAGCGTTCTGGATGGCGATGGACACGCCCAACGTGTACTGCGAGTCGGGCTGGTGCTTCCAGTCGCGCATCGTCGAGTTCGCCAAGCAATTGCCGCGCAACAAGATCGTGTTCGGCACCGATTCGCCGCCCAACGAACCCGGCATGTGGCTGCGCGAGCTGGAAGTCCTGTGCTCTCCCGAACCGCAAGGCATGGGCCTGGACGAGGACGGACTGGAGGACTACATGGGCAACAACATTGCCCGCCTGGTGGGCATCGAGCCGACCAAGCCGCCGAAAGACCTGGAAGAAGCGCAAAAGCGCCTGACCAGTACGTATGTGAAGTGACGTTCACCGCGGGCGCGTTTTCCCGGAATCCGCGCCCGCTTCTTGCAGAGGTATACGATGACCTTGGGGTCTTTTGCCGAGATGCGGAATGTGCAGGACTTTCACGCATTCGTGAACGCATACCGCGATTGCTTTCCCGACGACGTTCTGACCGTTGGCCAGACGCTGTCCGCCGATCAGGACGTGACTGCCCTGGTGGTCGAGCTGGCCGCTCAAAACCGGCATCCCATGGTCGTGTGCGAGCGCGTCGACGGTCTGGACGTGCCGCTGGCGACCAACGTGTTCGCCTCGCGCGAGCGCATCGCCCGCCTGTTCGGCGTTGAACCCGGCCAGTTGCACGCGGCGTATCAGCAGCGCGCTAACGCGCCCGTCGCGCCGTGCTACGTGGCCAGCGGACCGATTCTCGACGAAGTGATCGAGGGCGACGCCGTCGATCTGGCGCAACTGCCGATGATCAGGCATTTCCAGAGCGATCGCGCCCCTTATGTGACCAACGCCGTGATCATCGCCGAGGATCCGGTCACGGGTGTTGCCAATCTCAGTTATCACCGCTCGATGCGGCACGCGCGCAACGCGCTGGCCACCAGCCTCCACTCGCGTGGGCATTTGTGGCGCATGCTGCAGGCCGCGCGCGCGCGGGGCGACGAACTGCGCGTGGCGATGGTCATCGGCGCGCATCCGTTATTCATGCTGGCGGCGTCGGCACGCGTGCCGTTCGGCACCGACGAGCGCACGATTGCCGGTGGCTTGCTGGGCGCGCCGCTCGAGCTGGTGCGCACGCCGCGTTACGGCATTGGCGTGCCGGCCTATGCCGAATTCGTGCTGGAGGGAGCGATCGATCCGTCCGCCTACGCGGAGGAAGGTCCTTTCGGGGAATTCACCGGCTACTCGTCGGACCGCTCGACCAACAACGTGCTGCGCGTCGATACCCTGATGCGGCGGCGCGATGCCTGGCTGGTCGACGTGGTCGGCGGCCCCTATGCCGAACACCTGACGCTGGCGCGCCTGCCGCGCGAGGCCGAAATGAGCGAGAAGCTCAAGGCACGCTTCCCGTCGGTCACCGCGCTGCACTACCCCAATTCGGGCACGCATTTCCACTGCTATGTGGCGCTTGATCAGACGCGTGACGGCGAAGCGCGACAGATCATGCTCGCCCTGCTCGGCTGGGACCCGTACCTGAAAACGGTGATCGCAGTCGACCAGGACATCGACATCACCGATGACGCGCAAGTCCTGTGGGCGATGGCCACTCACTTTCAGCCGCACCAGGATCTGTTCGTGGTCGACGGGCTGCCCGGCAGCCCGCTCGATCCTTCGTCGTCGGTCGATGGCACCACCTCGCGCCTGGGCATCGATGCCACGCGTGGCTCACGTTTCGAAGGCAAGCGCGCAGTGGTCGAGACGGCCGCGCTCGAGCGGGCGCGAACCTTGCTGCAGCGCCTGGCGGGAGCGCGTCCATGAATGCCCGAATGACGGCGGCGGTGCCACGCACGCGTCTGGTGGTCGGCATCAGCGGCGCGTCCGGCTTCGTCTATGGCGCGCGGCTGCTCGAGCTGCTGCGCACGCTCGATGTCGAGACGCATCTGGTAATCACGCGCGCGGCGCAGCTCACGATGGCTCACGAGACCGATTACAAGCTCGCCGACATCGTCGCCCGCGCCGACGTCTACCACCGTGCCGACAATGTCGCCGCCAGCATCGCCAGCGGATCGTTTCGCACGTTGGGCATGATCGTCGCGCCGTGTTCGATGAAAACGCTGGCAGAGATCGCCTGCGGCGCATCGTCCAGCCTGCTGACCCGAGCGGCCGACGTCACGCTCAAGGAACGGCGCCCGCTCGTGCTGCTCGCGCGCGAGACGCCGCTGACCCTGGCGCATCTGCGCAACATGCTGAGCATCACCGAAATGGGCGGCATCGTCGCGCCGCCGGTGCCGGCCTTCTACGCGCGCCCGGCAAGCCTGGCGCAGATGGTGGATCACACGCTGGGCCGCGCGCTCGACCTGTTCGGCCTGGACGCCGGCACCGCATTGCGCTGGGGCGAGACAGACACCGATTCACCCATTTGTAAGCAACACCCATCCATCACCAAGGAGCACGCATGAACACCTTGCCAATGACACACGACGACCCTCACAAAATCCCCGTCACGGTGCTCACCGGATTCCTCGGCGCGGGCAAGACCACGCTGTTGAACTACATCCTGCGCGAGAAGCACGGACGCAAGATCGCCGTGATCGAAAACGAGTTTGGCGAAATCGGCATCGACGGCGGCCTGGTGCTCGAATCGACCGAGGAAATCTACGAGATGACCAACGGTTGCATCTGCTGCGTGGGTGCCGTGCGCGAAGATCTCGTGCGCATCATCAAGATGCTGCTCGAGCGGCCCGAGCGGCTCGACCACATCATCGTCGAGACCAGCGGGCTGGCCGATCCTTACCCGGTGGCGCAAACCTTTTTCATCGACGATCCGGTCGCCCGCCAGGTCACGCTCGATGCGATCGTCACGATGGTCGACGCCAAGCACATCACCGCGCATCTGGATGACGTGAAGCTCGACGGCATCGACAACCAGGCGGTCGATCAGATCGTCTGCGCCGACCGCATCGTGATCAACAAGGTCGATTTGGTCGATGCGCGCGAAATCGAAGCGCTTACCGAGCGGATCCGCGGCCTGAATGCCACGGCCGACATCGTCACCTCGAACTACGCGCAGATCGATCTCGGCAAGATCCTTGGCATCGGCGCTTTCGAAGTTTCCCAGCGCCTGATGCAGATCGGCGACGACCATGCGGCCGGACAGACCGAACAGGCCGAGCATCCCGACACGCACGGCCACGGTGACCATGGCGATCACGCGCCACACGCACCGGATCACGAGCACGCGGAGTTCTCCCACGAGGCGCATGACCACCAGCACGACCCGAGCGTATCGTCGGTCGGCATCGAGGTGTCGTCCGACGTCGATATTGCCGCCATGCAGCGCTGGATCGACGAACTGCGGGCGGCCGACTCGGAGGACCTGTTCCGCATGAAAGGCATCCTGGCCGTCAAGGGCGAGGAGCATCGCTACGTGCTGCAAGGCGTGCATAGTTTGATCGAGTTTCGCCCCGCCCAGCCGTGGGGGTGCGAGCCGCGCTCGAGCCGTGTCGTTTTCATTGGACGCGACCTCGATCGGGCGGCCTTGAACCAACGTTTCGAGGCGTGTTTAGCTGCATGAACTAGAGTTATTCCATACGGGCGCATAACGCCGAACGGCAACGCCCAATCCATAACGATATTCAGGAGACAACGATGGACAAACCCGTACACCCGGTCGACAAGGTTCTGCCCGCGCGGCAAATGATCACGCTCGGGCTGCAGCATATGCTGGTGGCTTACATCGGCGCTATCGCGGTGCCGTTGATCGTAGCGTCGGCGCTGAAGATGTCGCAGGCCGACACCATCGTGCTGATCAGCACCGCGCTTTTCTGTTCGGGCATCGCGACCTTGATGCAAACCGTGGGCTTCTGGAAATTCGGCGTGCGCCTGCCGATTCTCCAGGGGGTAGCGTTCAGCAGCGTAGGCCCGGTGATCGCGATCGGCACCAATCCGCAGGTCGGCTTCGCCGGTGTGTGCGGCGCGGTCATCGGCGCGGGCGTCTTTACGATGATCGCCGCGCCCTTCGTCGGGCGATTGCGGCGCTTCTTCCCGCCCGTGGTCACCGGCTGCATCGTCACCGTCATCGGCCTCCAGCTGTTTCCGGTCGCCTACGAATGGGTCGGCGGCGGGCGCACGACCCCGCACTTCGGCGCGCCGCTGTTTCTGGCCGTGTCGCTGATCGTGCTGATCACCATCCTTTGCATCAACCGCTACGGCAGCGCGTTGATGCGGAATCTGGCGGTGTTGATCGGCCTGATCGTCGGCGCGGGCCTGGCCTGCGCGCTGGGCATGGGCGACTACAGCGGCGTGGCGCACGCGCCGTGGGTGACGGTGCCGTATCCATTCCATTTCGGCGCGCCGATTTTCAGCATCGTGCCGATTGCCACCATGATCGTCGTGATGATCGTGCAGATGGTCGAGTCGATGGGCCTGTTTCTCGCCATTGGCGACATCGTCGACAAGCACATCAGCGAAGCCGACGTCATCAAGGGTCTGCGCGCCAATGGCCTGGCCAGCGCGATCGCCGGGATGTTCGCCGCGTTTCCGTTCATCGCCTTCATGGAAAACGTGGGCGTGGTGATTCTCACCGGGGTGCGCAGCCGCTGGGTGGTTGCCGTGAGCGGCATCCTGATGTGCGTGGTAGCGCTGGTGCCGAAGGTCGGCGCGGTGTTCGCCTCGACCCCCGCGGCCGCGCTCGGCGGCGCCGGTCTGGCGATGTTCGGGGTGGTGGTAGCCGCCGGCGTGCAGACGCTGTCCAAGGTCGACTACGAACACAACCGGTATAACGTGCTGATCGTCGGCTTCACCCTGGCAACCGCGCTGATCCCGGTCATGGCGCCGGCCGTCTTCAAGCAAATGCCTGAATGGACGCAGCCGTTCCTGCACAGCAGTGTGGTGATCGCCTGCATCGTTTCGGTCATCCTCAATGGCCTGCTCAACGGGCTAAAAAGCTCGGTGGTCCATGCCGAACACGTGCTGGACGATGCATCGCAACGCGCGATCGACGGCGTTTGACCACTCGGGCCCGGTAAAGGAAATACGCATGACAGTCCAACAAGCAAGCTTCAACAGAGCGCCGCTGCCACGCGTCGGCGGGCAAAACCTTCTGGTTCGCAACCCGGTCGCGGTCATGACCGGCCTGCCCGCAGAGGGCGCACGCGCCGGCAGCGTCGATCTGCGGATCGAAAACGGCCGTATCGCGGCAATCGGCCCCAGCCTGCAGGCGCAGCCCGGCGACCGTGTGATCGACGCCAGCCGCTGCGTGGTCTACCCGGGGTGGATCAACACGCACCACCACCTCTTCCAGAACCTGCTCAAGGCCGTGCCCGACGGCATGAACCAGGACTTGCAGGGGTGGCTGGCCAGCGTGCCCTACCCGCGGCTGGCCCGCTTCACGCCCGAGCTCACGCGCATCGCGGCGCGCCTGGGCATGGCTGAACTGCTGCTCTCGGGCGCCACCACCTGCGCCGACCATCACTATCTGTATCACGCCGGTGGCGGCGGCGAGACGGGCGACGCGCTGTTCGAGATCGCCGAGGAATTCGGCATGCGCTTCGTACTGTGCCGCGGTGGCGCGCTGCAGTCGGCCGGCGACCATCCGGGATTTTCCAGAACCGCCCTGCGCCCGGAAAGCCTCGACACCATGCTCGCCGACCTCGAACGCCTCAAGGCGCGCTATCACGATGCCCACCCCGATGCCATGCGGCGTGTGGTGGTTGCGCCCACCACGCCGACCTTCTCGCTGCCGCCCGAGTTGCTGCGCGAACTGGCGCGGGCCGCTCGAGCGATGGACTTGCGCCTGCACACGCACCTGTCCGAGACCGACAACTACGTGCGCTTTTGCCGCGAGCGCTATAACCGCCTGCCGGTGGAATTCGTCGCCGACCATGAGTGGCTGGGCAGCGACGTCTGGTTCGCCCACCTGGTATGCCTGGAGCCGTCTGAAATCGCCCTGCTCGCGCAAACCGGCACCGGCATCGCGCACTGCCCGGTCAGTAACAGCCGGCTCGGCAGCGGTATCGCGCCGATCCCGCAGCTCGCCGCCGCGGGGGTTCCGATCTCGCTGGGTGTCGACGGCGTGGCGTCCAACGAATCCGGCAGCATGATCGGCGAGGCGCACATGACGTGGCTGATCCACCGCGCCGCGCAGGGTGCGGGGGCGACCACCGCCGAGGATGTGATTCATTGGGGCAGCGCCGGCGGCGCGCGGGTGCTTGGTCTTGACGCGGTGGGTACGCTCGAGGTTGGCCAGGCCGCCGACCTGGTGCTGTACGACGTCGATCACCCGCGCTTTTTCGGCTTCCACGACCCGGCTGTGGCACCAGTGGCCGCCGGCGAGCCGATCGCCGTGCGCACCAGCATCGTCAACGGCCGCGTGGTCGTCGACGACGGTGTCATTCCCGGGCTGGATATCGCCAGATTGCGCGCCGACGCGCAACGCGGCGTGCAGCAGTTGCTCGCCGGGCTCGACGCCGCCGCGTGAGCGCGGCGGCTTGGCCCGGCGTTATTGGGCCGTCCAGCCGCCGTCCATGTTCCAGGCCGCGCCCCGCACTTGCGCGGCCGCCTCGCTGCACAGAAAAACGACCAGTCCGGCGAGTTGCTCGGGGGCGACGAATTCGCCGGACGGCTGCTTCTCCTGCAGCAGCGCCCGCTTGGCCTGCTCGTCGTCGACCGACAGTGCAGCCGCGCGCATCGCTACCTGCTCCTGCACCAGCGGCGTGAGCACGAAGCCGGGGCAAATAGCGTTGCAGGTGATCGGTTGGTCAGCCGTCTCGAGCGCCACCACTTTGGTCAAGCCGACGATGCCGTGCTTGGCCGCGACATAGGCCGACTTTTGCACCGAGCCGACCAGACCATGCACCGAAGCGACGTTGACGATTCGTCCCCAGCGGCCCGCACGCATGTGCGGCAAGGCGAGTCGCGTGGTGTGGAATGCCGAACTGAGATTGATCGCGATGATCGCGTCCCATTTCTCGACCGGGAACTCCTCGATCGGCGCGACGTGCTGAATCCCGGCGTTGTTGACCAGAATATCGATACCTCCGAAGGTGCTTACGGTCTGTTCGATCAGGTCGGCAATTTCGCCGGGCTTGCTCATGTCGGCGCCGTGGTAGCTCACGCGACGCCCGTGGGCAGCTAGCTGCGCCTGCGCGCTCCGGTGGTCGCCAAAACCGTTGAGCATCACGTCCGCGCCTTGCCGGGCCAATGCGTCGGCAATCGCCAGGCCGATGCCGCTGGTCGATCCCGTGACGAGCGCCGTCTTTCCTTGCAGTGACATATCGAATCTCCTTTGCTGGTTTAATGTGCGCGCGGCATCTCTCGGCCCCGGTCACAGCCGCTGCATTTCGCAAACACGCACGATCGCATAAAGCGAATTGCGTGCCAATGGCCTGTCGGCCGCCGGGCCCGCCGCTGCGTCTCGAAATCGGGAAATTGTCTCCAGACGGAGACTGATCGGAATCTTGCCGCGACCGCGCAAGGCTCAGGCGCTGCGAGGCGCGGCCACACCAAGCTGCGACATCTTTTTATAGAGCGTGGCGCGTCCGATACCCAGCCGCCTGGCGGCTTCCGTCACCTTGCCGCCGCACTCGCGCAGGGCGTCTTCGATCAGGCCGCGCTCGAAGCGCACCATCGCGTCGTCGTAACGGGTGCCGGCACCGGACGATACGCTGGGCAAGGTGTGCGCCGGGGCTGGCGACTCGACACGCATGCCGGCGGCGATGGCCGCTTCGATGTCACCGGCAGCGAGCGGCGCGCCGTCGGCGGCCAGCAGCGCGCGTTCGAGCACATTGCGCAATTCGCGCACATTGCCCGGCCAGTCATATTGCTGCAGCACGGTCAACGCCCCTTGCGACAGCACCGCGCTTTCGTACCCGCCTTGCGACAACAGGTCGGCAAAGATCGCCTCGCACAGCACCTCGATGTCCTCCAACCGGTCGCGCAGCGGCGGCACCGCTACAGTGAGCACATTGAGCCGATAGAACAGGTCGGCACGAAAGCGGCCTTGCCGCACTTCCTCGTGCAGATCGCGCGAGGTCGCCGCGATAATGCGCACGTCGGCATGGATAACCTCATTGGAGCCGAGCGGCTCGAACTCCTTTTCCTGCAGCACGCGCAGCAGCTTGGCCTGCACTTGCTGCGGCATATCGCCCACTTCGTCGAGAAATAGCGTGCCGCCCTGCGCCGCCTGAAACTTGCCGGGCCGGCCCTTGCGATCGGCGCCGGTGTATGCGCCGGCGACCGCGCCGAAAAACTCGGCCTCGAGCAGCGCTTCGGGGATTGCCGCCAGATTTACGCTGACGAAGGTCTTGTGCGCCCGCTGGGACGTGGCGTGAATCGCATGGGCCAGCAGCTCCTTGCCGGTGCCGGTCTCGCCGAGCAGCAAAATGGGCGATTCGGTGGCCGCCGCGCGGCGCGCGTGGCGCTTGAGCTCCAGCGTCGGCGTGCTGGTGCCGACGAAACTGGCAAACGAGTATTTCGAACGCCGCTCGCGCTTGAGTGTCTCGTGCGCGCGGGCAAGCTGGGCCTGCATCAGCGAGTAGCGCGAGAGCAGCGGCGACAGGGAGCGCAGCTTGTCGAACAGGGCAACCCCGATCGCGCCGATGGTTTGCCCGTGCTCGTCCTTGATCGGCAGGCGCAATACCACCAGGGGGTCGGCCTCGCCCTCGAGAATATCGAGCAAAATGGGTTCGCCGCTTTGCACCACCTCACGCATGCGGCTGTGCGGGATCACCGACTCGCAGGAGCGGCCGATCGCGTCCTCGGCGCACTCCAGGCCGAAACGACGCGCATATCGCTCGTTCATCCAGACGATGCGCGCATCGCGATCGACAATCAGGGTGCCCTCGCTGGCGCATTCGAACGTCTCGAAAAGCGAGCGCATCGCCAGCAGTCGCAGGCGCGCATAGTCTGACGAAGCGTGTTGCGGCGCTCCGAGCCCCCGTGGCCGGGCATCGTCGGGCCTGCCTTGTCGCGACGCGGCGCCGGATTGGGCGTCGACCGCCCGGCTGCCGGCCGCAGTGGCAATCATCAATGTTATGTCGTCGTTCTGTAACGTCATCAAGCGCCTCGATATCGAGTCATCGCGCGCGACCTTGAGCCAAACCCGGCACTGGCGCGCAGCAAACCGCGGCAAGCATAGCGCAAGCCCCGGTTCGTCTCCATCCGTAGAAACGCACATGCGCCGGCCGCGACGAATTTGTCCAGCCATCGAGAACCTTTGTCTCGCAATCGAGACATCCGCGGCACACCGGCATCGCCGGGCCGGCTTCAAACGCCCGGCGCACGGGCTATTGGTGCATCGCGCATTGCTGGCACGCGTTTTGCTCTACTCCATCCGGCCGTAACGGGACAAAAGCAACGGGCGATCTCGCCCGCTGAGGTGGAGTCAGCGCCGAATCCCGGCGGCACGACAAATAAAGCGTGAAAGCGTGGTTGGAGACATGAATTCGTCAAAATACATTTTAGAGACCCGAGGCCTGAGCAAGGGCTTCCGCGGTTTTACGGCTGTCAACGGGGTGGACCTGCGGGTGGCGCGGGGCACGATCCATGCGTTGATCGGGCCCAATGGGGCGGGCAAGACGACGTGCTTCAACCTGCTCACCAAATTTCTGGAGCCCAGCGCGGGGCAGATCCTGTTCAACGGCGAGGACATCACGCATGAGCGTCCGGCGCAGATTGCGCGGCGCGGCATCATCCGTTCGTTTCAGATCTCGGCGGTGTTCTCGCACCTGAGCGTGCTGGAGAACGTGCGGGTGGGGCTGCAGCGGCGCCTGGGCACGGCGTTTCATTTCTGGCGCGGCGGGGCCTCGCTGGCGGTGCTCGACGAGCAGGCGATGGCGCTGCTGGGCGAGGTGGGGCTGGCCGAATACGCGCACACGCTGGCCGTGGAGCTGCCGTACGGGCGCAAGCGTGCGCTGGAGATTGCCACGACACTGGCGATGGAGCCGGAGCTGATGCTGCTCGACGAGCCCACCCAGGGCATGGGTCACGAGGACGTGGACCGGGTCACGGCGCTGATCAAGAAGGTCTCGGCCGGGCGCACGATTCTGATGGTCGAGCACAACATGAGCGTGATCGCGGGTATTTCGGACACCATCACAGTATTGCAGCGCGGAGAGATCCTGGCCGAGGGGGCCTATGCGGAGGTGTCGAAGAACCCGCAGGTGATGCAGGCATACATGGGCACGGCCGAGGCCGAGCTGGAGGGGGCGCACGGGTGAGCACGGCAAGCGAGGGCAAGGCGGGCGGCGCGAGCGCGCCGGCGCTGGAACTGGAGGGGCTGCAGGCCTGGTACGGGGAGTCGCACATCCTGCACGGGGTGGACCTGTCGGTCAATCACGGCGAGGTGGTCACGCTGCTCGGGCGCAACGGCGCGGGGCGCACCACGACGCTGCGCGCGATCATGGGCCTGACGGGGCGGCGCCAGGGCTCGATCCGGGTCGACGGGGCGGAGACGATTCAGCTGTCGACGCACCAGGTCGCGCACCGCGGCATCGGGTACTGCCCGGAGGAGCGCGGGATTTTTGCGGCGCTCTCGTGCGAGGAGAACCTGCTGCTGCCGCCGCTGGTGGGCCCGCGCGCGCAGGCGATGTCGCTCGAGGAGATCTACGCGATGTTTCCGAACCTGTACGAGCGGCGCCACAGCCAGGGCACGCGGCTGTCGGGCGGCGAGCAGCAGATGCTGGCGGTGGCGCGGATCCTGCGCACGGGGGCGCGGCTGCTGCTGCTCGACGAGATCTCGGAGGGACTGGCGCCGGTGATCGTGCAGGCGCTCGCGCGCATGATCGTCACGCTCAAGGCCAAGGGGTACACGATCGTGATGGTGGAGCAGAATTTCCGGTTTGCCGCGCCGTTGGCGGACCGGTTCTATGTCATGGAACACGGCAGGATCGTGGAGCGGTTCGGCGCGGCCGAGCTGAGCACGAAAATGCCGGTGCTGCATGAGTTGCTGGGGGTATGAGGCCCGCAGCGCCTGGCGTGACAACAAAATCCGAGAAGGAGACTGTGGAATGAAGATGCACAAGAAGGTATTGGCGGCAGCGGTGATGCTGGGGCTGGGCGCGGGCGCGCTGCAGGCGCAGGCGGCCGGGAACCAGGTGAAGATCGGTTTTATCACCGACATGTCGGGGCTGTACGCGGACATCGACGGCCCGGGCGGGCTCGATGCGGTGAAGATGGCGGTGGCGGACTTCGGCGGCAAGGTGCTGGGCAAGCCCATCGAGGTGCTGTATGCCGATCACCAGAACAAGGCGGACGTGGCGGCCTCGAAGGCGCGCCAATGGATCGACCGGGACGGGGTGACGATGCTGCTGGGCGGCACCAACTCGGGGATCGGGCTGGCGGTGAACAAAGTCTCGCAGGAGAAGAAGACGGTGTTCATCGACGTGGGCGCGGGCACCGATGCGCTGACCGGCGCGCAGTGCCAGCCGTACGGGGTGCACTATGCGTACGACACGGTGGCGCTGGCGCGCGGCACGGGCTCGGCGATCGTCAAGGCCGGCGGCAAGACGTGGTACTTCCTGACGGCGGACTACGCGTTCGGGCATGCGCTGGAGAGCTCGACCGCGGCGGTGGTCAAGGCCGAGGGGGGCAAGGTGCTGGGTGAGGTCAAGCACCCGCTGTCGGCCTCGGACTTCTCGTCGTACCTGCTGCAGGCGCAGGCCTCGGGCGCGCAGGTGCTGGGCCTGGCCAACGCGGGCGGGGACACCGACAACGCGATCAAGGCGGCCAAGGAATTCGGCGTGAACAAGAAGATGAAGCTGGCGGGGCTGCTGGTGTTCATCAACGACATTCACAGCCTGGGGCTGCCGACCACGCAGGGCATGTACCTGACCACGGCCTGGTACTGGAACCAGAGCGACGCCTCGCGCAAATTCGCCGAGCGCTACTACGCGAAGATGCACAAGATGCCGAGCATGCTGCAGGCCGGTGACTACTCGGCGACCATGACCTACCTGAAGGCGGTCAAGGCGGTGGGCACGACCGACTCGGGCAAGGTGATGGCCGAGCTCAAGAAGATGAAGATCGACGACATGTTCGCCAAGGGCTACATCCGCGGCGACGGGCTGATGATCCACGACATGTACCTGATGCAGGTCAAGGCGCCGGACGAGTCGAAGAAGCCGTGGGACTACTACAAGGTGGTCGCCACCATCCCGGGTGAGCAGGCCTTCACCACGGTGGCCGAGTCGAAGTGCCCGTTGCTCAAGAAGTAAGCCGGGCGGGTGTGTGAGAGACGGCGGCGGCTCCCCCAATCGCGGGGGCTGCCGCCGGGGTGGGACGAGCCGCGCCGGGGTCGGTGCGGCATGAGAATCAACGAGTAATCAAGAATCGGCGATCTTCGATGGCACTGTTCGGCATATCCGCACCGGAGCTCCTCAGCCAATTGCTGCTGGGGCTGGTCAACGGTTCCTTCTATGCGATGTTGAGCCTGGGCCTGGCGGTCATCTTCGGGCTGCTCAACGTGATCAACTTCGCCCACGGGGCACTCTTCATGCTGGGGGCGATGGTGGCCTGGATGGGGGTGAACTACCTGGGGCTCAATTACTGGTGGATGCTGCTGCTCGCGCCGCTGGTGGTGGGGCTGTTCGGCGTGCTGCTCGAGCGCAGCCTGCTGCGCTGGATCTACAAGCTCGATCACCTCTACGGGCTGCTGCTGACCTTTGGCATCACGCTGGTCATCGAGGGGATCTTCCGCTCGATCTACGGGGTCTCGGGCCAGTCGTTCGATGCACCGGACCTGCTCTCGGGGGCCACCAACCTGGGCTTCATGTACCTGCCCAACTACCGGGCGTGGGTGGTGGTGGCCTCGCTCGGGGTGTGCGCGCTGACCTGGTTCCTGATCGAGAAGACCAAGATCGGGGCGTATCTGCGCGCGGGCACGGAAAACCCGAAGCTGGTCGAGGCGTTCGGGGTCAACGTGCCGCGCATGGTCACGCTGACCTACGGGTTCGGGGTGGCGCTGGCGGCGCTGGCCGGGGTGCTGGCCGCGCCGGTGATCCAGGTGCAGCCGCTCATGGGCCAGCACATGATCATCACGGTGTTCGCGGTGGTGGTCATCGGCGGGATGGGCTCGATCGCCGGCTCGATCATCACGGGGCTGCTGCTGGGGGTGGTCGAGGGCTTTACCAACGTGTTGTATCCGCAGGGTTCGGCCACGGTGGTGTTCGTCATCATGGTGCTGGTGCTGCTGGTGCGCCCGGCCGGGTTGTTTGGCAAGGAAAAATAAGGGGCGAAGATGCAACGACGTGTGCTGTACTCGATTCTGCTGCTGGGCCTGGTGGCCGCGCCCTGGCTGGGGGCCTATCCGGTGTTCGTGATGAAGGTGCTGTGCTTTGCGCTGTTCGCGTGCGCCTTCAACCTGCTGCTGGGCTACACGGGGCTGCTCTCGTTCGGCCATGCGGCGTTCTTCGGCACGGCCGGCTACATCGCCGGCTATGCGCTGCGCAACCTGGGCCTCACGCCCGAGCTGGGGCTGCTCGCGGGGGTGCTGGCCGGGGCGGTGCTGGGGCTGGTGTTCGGGCTGCTGGCGATCCGGCGCCAGGGCATCTACTTCGCCATGATCACGCTGGCGCTGGCGCAGATGATCTACTTCTTCTGCCTGCAGGCGCCCTTCACCGGGGGCGAGGACGGGCTGCAGGGGGTGCCGCGCGGCAAGCTGTTCGACCTGCTGCCGCTGGGCAATGACCTGGTGCTGTACTACGTGGTGCTGCTGATCTGCGCGGCGGCGTTCCTGTTCATCATGCGGGTGGTCCACTCGCCCTTCGGGCAGATCCTCAAGGCGATCAAGGAAAACGAGCCGCGCGCGATCTCGCTGGGCTACGACACCGACCGCTTCAAGCTGCTGGCGTTCGTGCTCTCGGCCACGCTCGCGGCGCTGGCCGGGGCCACCAACACGCTGGTGCTGGGCTTCGAGACGCTCTCGGACGTGCACTGGACGCTCTCGGGCATGGTGATCCTGATGACGCTCGTCGGCGGCCTGGGCACCCTGTTCGGCCCGGTGCTGGGGGCGCTGATCATCGTGCTGCTGCAAAACAAGCTCGGCGACATCGGCATGTGGCTGGCCAACCTCACCGGCATCGCCTGGTTCCAGTCCCTGGGCGAGTCCGTGACCATCGTCATCGGCCTGATCTTTATCCTCTGCGTGCTCGCCTTCCGCCGCGGTATCGTCGGTGAACTGGTGGCGCTGGCCGAAAAACGGCGTGCTCCGGCAGGCCCGATCAAGATCGCCTCGACGCAATCGCTCGAGACGCATTGACATGACGCGTCGCGACCGTCCCGGATGGGACGGCGCGTCTCGTCTCGCCTTGCCTCGCTTACTGACTGACCACCTGGGCCTCCAGTTCGGCCAGGCGCTTGCGTAAATTGCGGTCTTCCTGGAAGCGGGCCGTCTCGTCACGAATCACCGCGACGATGCCGCTCACCTGCTGCTGCGCGGAGTACAGCAACGCGACCGTGAATGCGATCGATAGCGCTCGCCCATCCTTGTGCACGGCGGGCACGCGCAGCACGTCGCTGCCATACCGGGTCTGGCCAGTCGCCATGGTCTTGTGATAACCCTCCCAGTGGCGCTCGCGCAAGCGTTGAGGAATCATCAGATCCAGCGACTGCCCGAGCGCTTCGGCGGCCGTGAAGCCGAACATGCGCTCGGCCGCGGCGTTCCATACCGTGATCGCGCCGCTGGCGTCCGAGACGACGACGGCGTCACCGACGGCCGCGACCAGTTGTTCGAAATCGATGCTTCCTTGCATGGCTGTACCCCAATGTTTTGGCATTTTCAGTCAAACGCGGGCGGCACCCGCAAGGATGCCGCCCGCGCCGGCGCCGAGCCTGGCGCCCTACTGCTTTCCTATAACACGTCTGAGCGCGGGCATCAAACCACTTGGCCGTCGCGCATTTTGGCGATTTGCTCCTGGCTGTAGCCCAGGCCGGCCAGCACCTCGTCGGTATGCTCGCCCAACAACGGCGAGGAGGTGATCTCCGGTTTCATTTCGGAGAACTTGATCGGACTGCCAACGGTAAGATAGGTGCCGCGCTCCTTATGCGGCACTTCCGTGATCGTGCCGCTGGCGCGCAGCGACGGGTCGTTGGCCAGTTCTTTCATGGTCAGCACCGGCGCGCACGGAATGTCGTACTTGCGCAGGATATCGACCGCCTCGAATTTGGTCTTGTCGGCCAGCCATGCCTCGATGGTCGCGAAGATGTCGAAGATATGGGGCTGGCGCGCCTTGGCCGTGTTGTAGGCCGGATCGTCGATCCACTCGGGCTTGCCGATCGCGTTGCAGATCGGTGCCCAGGCATGCCCCTGGATGGTGAAGTAAATGTAGGCGTTCGGATCGGTTTCCCAGCCCTTGCACTTGAGCACCCAGCCCGGCTGGCCGCCACCGCCCGCATTGCCGCCGCGCGGCACGACGTCGGTGAATTTGCCATACTTTCCATCTTCGCGGATCGGATATTGCGGATATTCCTCGAGGTAGCCGAGCCGGTCCAGGCGTTGCTGGTCACGCAGCTTCACCCGGCACAGGTTCAAGACGCTGTCCTGCATCGAGACCGCCACCTTTTGCCCCTTGCCGGTCTTGTCGCGGCCGATCAGGGCGGTCAGGATGCCGATCGCCAGATGCATGCCGGTGTTGCTGTCGCCCAGCGCCGCCGCGCTGATGGTGGGAGGGCCGTCCCAGAAGCCGGTGGTGGAAGCCGCACCGCCGGCGCATTGCGCGACGTTTTCATACACCTTCAGATCGTCGTAGTGATGCCCGTCGCTGAAGCCCTTGACCGAGGCCACGATCATCTTCGGGTTGAGTTTCTTGATGTTCTCCCAAGAGAAACCCATGCGATCGAGCGCGCCCGGGCCGAAGTTTTCCACCAGCACGTCGGATTCCCGGATCAGCTTTTCCAGCACCTCCTTGCCTTCGGGTTTCTTGGTGTCCAGCGTCAGCGATCGCTTGTTGCTGTTGAGCATCGTGAAGTACAGCGCATCGACGTCGGGGATGTCGCGCAACTGGCTGCGTGTCACATCGCCCGCCCCGGGGCGTTCGACCTTGATCACATCAGCGCCGAACCACGCCAGCATCTGCGTGCAGGCAGGCCCGGCCTGCACGTGAGTGAAGTCGATAATCCTGATTCCTTTGAGTGGCATGTCCATCGTCGGTGACTCCTCAATATCTACCGTTAGTTGTTTGAAGTGATGCAGGATGCCGACATACCCGATCGGTCGGGCATGCGGGCGGTGCTCTTACTTGTACATCGTCTGATTCTTGGTGCCGGGCGCGTACTCGCTCGGATCGACCCAGATGTTGATGACCGCCGAGCGGCCCGTCTTGGCGATCGCCTCGCGCCCGCGCCGCAGCGCCCCGGCGATCTGCGCCGGATCGCGCACTTCCTCGCCGTAGCCGCCCAGCATCTCCGCGAAGCGCCCGAACGGCACGTCCGACAGCAAGTTGCCCACGTTGCCTCGCTCCGCTCCGTACTTGGCCAGCTGCCCGTAGCGGATCTGGTTCATCGCCGAGTTGTTGCCCACCACCGCCAGGTACGGCACCCCGAACCGGTTGGCCGTCTCCATGTCGAACGCGGTCATGCTGAACGCCCCGTCGCCGTAGTAGCACAGCACTTCCTTGCCCGGATTGGCCAGCCCCGCGGCGATCGCAAAGCCCGTGCCCACCCCCAGCGAGCCCAGCGCTCCCGGGTCCATCCACTGTCCCGGATTGCGCGGGCGAACCGCCTGCGCCGAGATCGTCACCACGTCCCCGCCATCGCCGATGTAGATGGTGTCCTCGCCCAGGAATTCGTTGAGCTCATATGCCACCCGGTACGGATGGATCGGCGTGTTTTCCGACCGGAACAGCGGCATCACCTTGTCCAGCGCCACCGCCTCGGCTTCGCTCAGTTGTTTCATCCACTGCCGCCGCGCCTGCCGCTTGTCGTTCTTGATGCGCCCGCCCGCAGCCTGCAGCACCGCCCCGAGAATCGCCCCAGGATCGCCCACCAGCCCCAGGTCGATGTCCCGGTTCTTGCCCACCGTGCGGTAGTCCATGTCGATTTGCACCAGCTTGAGCTCGCGGCTGATGCGCTTGCCGTAGCCCATGCGGAAGTCGAACGGCGTGCCTACGATCACCAGCACGTCCGCGTTGGCAAATGCCTGCGAGCGCGTACGGTCGAAGTGGTGCGCATCGCCCGGCGGCAGCAGCCCACGGCTGGCGCCGTTGAAGTACCCCGGGATGTCGAGCCCGCGCAGCAGCGCGATCGCTTCTTGGTGCCCGCGCGCGGTCCACACTTGCTGGCCGAACAGGATGGCCGGGCGCTCGGCATCGACCAGCAGGTCCGCGAGCTTTTCGATGTCGCGCGGATCTCCCACCGATTTGGTCGACGCACGGTAGTGCCCCGGCTTGGGCAGTACCGCCTTGGCCAGATCCACCTCCCGGTCCAGCACGTCGCGCGGAATCTCCAGGTACGCCGGGCCCGGCGCGCCGTTGAAGCACTCCCGCGCGGCCATCGAGATCATGTCCGCCACCCGCTCGGTGCTCGGGATGCTGGCCGAGAATTTTGTGATCGGCGCCATCATGTCGACGTGCGGCAGATCCTGCAGCGAGCCCATCTTGTGCTGCGTGAGCGCGCCCTGCCCGCCAATGTGCAGCACCGGGCTCTCCGAGCGAAATGCGGTGGCCACCCCCGTGACCGCATTGGTGCACCCCGGCCCCGCCGTGGTCACCACACATCCCAGCTTGCCGGTTTGCCGCGCGTAGCCGTCGGCCGCGTGCGCGGCCACCTGCTCGTGGCGAACGTCGATGATCCGGATGCCTTCATCCACGCAGCCATCGTAGATGTCGATGATGTGACCCCCGCACAGCGTGAAGATCGTATCCACCCCCTCCGCCTTGAGCGCCTTGGCCACCAGATGGCCTCCGGATACCACCCCGGCTTCCCGGCTTTTTTGCTTCAGCGTGTCTTCGGCTGTGGTCGACTGCATCGGGGTCTGAACTACTTCTGACATGAGTCTCCTCCTTGGCGGAGCGTTGCGTAATTTGTGATATACAATATTCCATACACAATATTAGTCAAGCGTTTTTTGCCAAGAATTTTTTATGCTGCATTGAAGCAATTATTTATTTATATGATTAAAAACATATTTATAAAATTTTCCTTTGCGCCGCACAAAATATTCCCTAAAGAAAATGCGGTTTCACAAAAGCATGCAGCAGCGCTTTTCGGTGAAGGATTTATGGTATTTTTTGTACACCACATACCAAATTCAATTGGAAGCGCATTTAGTCAGTCAAGGAAATCGCAGTGCGCGTCGACGAATGCAGCGAGTTCGAGCGAATGCTCCCGCACAAGGCGCTCGACCAGTTCGGTATTGCGCCGCTCGAGCGCTTCAATGATGTTCATGTGATCGACGATCGAGCGCGAGGCGCGATCGCTTTGGGCGATGGTCATGCGCCGAATGGCCCGCACGTGCATGAATATGTTCTTGATGGTGTCGACGATGATGGGCGACTGGGACAGTTCGACAATCGCCTGGTGGAACGTGATGTTCGCCTCCGAGTACTCCTCGATCTGATCGACTGGCGTCTTGCTGCCGAAATGAATGAACATGCGGCGCAGCGTGGCGATGTCCTCGTCCGGCGCGCGCAGGGTCGCCAGCCGCGCGGCGGCGCCCTCCAGCGCAGCCCACATGTGAATCATTTCGACGATCTCTTTTTTCGTTTTGCGCAGAATGTACACGCCGCGCCGCGGCACCGTGCGCAGAAAACCCTCCTGCTCGAGCAGCGTCATGGCTTCGCGGATTGGCGTGCGGCTCACGCCAAGCGCTTCGGTCAATTCTTTCTCGTCGAGCCGGATTTCCTCACGCGTGCCATAGATATCGGTTTGTGCAATCGCCTGCTTCAGCCTGGCATAGGCCTGGTCGCGCAAAGAGGCGGCCGCATTGATCGGCGCCAGCGCCAGGGTGACGGTCGCCAGACGGATTTCGGCGGGCGTTTCGGTAGGCATCGGTTTGTGTCCCCTATGTCCGATAAACCGTTTTCAGGGTGCTGCTCGCTGACGCTCGCGCCAGCGTCGGCTGACGTCGCAGCAAGCACGCAGGCAGCCGGACAGTCGGCTTCGGCGCAACGGGCGGAGAAGTTTGACTGGAAATACATATTACACATTGAAAATACTGTATATCACAATAAGATCAAATGACCAAGCGGGTTTACGTCCATCATGCAAAGGGCGGCCAGGCATCGGCGAGGCGGACGCAGCGCGCTCCGCCGGGATCAAGGTGAGTGCCAGGCTGGGTGAGGCAACGGGTAACGCCCCGACACCGATCAGGGCAGCGAACGCGGCAAGCGAAACATATGCGGTGTTGGTCGGCCGCCCGGCCGATTCATGGCAGATCGGCCGAAAGCGGGCACGCTTGCCCACGCGATGCGTGCGTGGGCCGTGCGGGCGCCCTCGCCGTCAGCGTGCCGATCCAATCCGCTCGCCGGTACGCCGTGACAGGCTTTCCCAAGCGGCCACGATGATCAGCACAAGCATCACCACAACACCAGCCGGCAGGAGTTCGCTCAGGCGCGCGAACAGCGCGAGCGCACACAGCGACGCCAGTCCGGCGATATGTGAAAGCGGAAACCGGCCATAGACGACCGTCTTGTAGAGACCATTGCCGAACAGATAAAGCACCGGTCCGCCCAGCAACACGGCAATCGCCGTCTGACTCGTCGGCGCGGCTGGATGCGCGATGACCAGTTCGTTGCCGACTGCGCTGACGATCACGCCGCCGACGATAAGGACATGAATGTAATGGAAATAAGCGCCGACCCGGCCCGGATCCCGCGCCTGCGCAATTGCTGCGCTGCCGGCCTTGCTGCCGGTATCGAAATACACCCACCACATGGCCAGGCTGCCGACAAATGTCACCAGGCCCGCGGCGATCACCGGTGCCTGCCATTGCAGCGTATGACTGATAGTGGCACCGGTCACGAGAATCGATTCACCCAGCGCCATAATGACGAACAGCTGGCAACGCTCGGCCAGATGCCCGCCTTCGATGGTCCACTCGGCCGTGCGCGAGCGGCCCAGCCCCGGCAGCCAGAAGCCGATCATCGGCGCGATGTATTCACCGCCCACAGCCACCGTCCAGAGCAGCAGCCGTGGCGAACCGGAAGACAGGCCGCCGGCGATCCAGAACAGGCCGGCGATGCACGTCCACCCGAGGATGCGGCGAAAATTCGGGGCCAGCGCATGACGCGGGCCGAGGTGCAGCACCACGGCCAGGGTACGCCCGATCTGGATCGCCGCGTAGCAACCGGCAAACACCAGGCCGCGCGCACCGAAGGCTCCCGGAATGCTCGCAGCCATGAACAGCCCCACCAACATCACGCCGAACAGCAGCAGGCGTACCGGCAGAGTCTCGGGATCGAACCAGTTTGTCACCCAGCAGGTGTATTGCCAGCCGAGCCAGACGGCAAACCAGAGCACCAGGGTTTGCAGCGCGCCGAGCAGCGTCAGATTGCCCAACAGGCGGTGCGACAACTGCGTCACCGCAAAAACGTAAATCAGGTCGAAGAAAAGCTCGGCAAACGAGACATGGGCCTCATGCCCGTCACGTGCCCGCAGGAGGTTCCTGTTGCCAAGGATCGCCATCGTCTCGCTCTGCCATGGAGGTGCACGACAGCATAGCGCAGCTTGACCTGCCGGCAAACGCCTGGACCAGGGCTCGTCACAGCACGAACGGTATCAGCGCGGCGACTTCGTTGCGATAGGAGGTGTAGGCAGCCCCGAAGGTTTCGATCATCCAGCGCTCTTCCAGGCGCAACTTGCGCCACAGCGCGGCGAAGACAAGCAGCACGGCAAGCCCGCCACGCCATTGGCCCAGCGCGATTGCGGAGCCGATGAACGCCAGCAGCAGGCCGGTGTAGATCGGATGGCGTACCCAGCGATACGGGCCGCTGCGAATCAGTTCGTGGTCCTGCTTGAGGGTGACGATACCGCTCCAGTTGCGCCCCAGGTGTACCCTCGCCCACACCGTGAACAGCAGTCCGAGCAGGACGAGCCCGGTGCCGGCGAGCGACCCGGCAGGCCCCGCCGGCATGAAGCGGGCGCCGAGCATGCCGCCGGACAGGCGCGGCGTGACCAATAGCCACGCGGCAATCAGCAACGGCACGCCGTGGCCGGCCCGAGACAGCAGGCTTTCCCGGCGCCGGGTGGTCTTTACGTTGAGCGCCGAGACGCTCCAGTAAATGAGCCAGGCGGCCCATAGGCCCAGAATCAGGTACCGGTAATGATCTGGCATCTCGTCCTCACGCCCCGTAGACGTCAGTGGAATCGAACGGATAGTACTGATACAGCCAGGTCTCGGTCAGCGTTTGATCGCCCAGCTTCAGGTACAGCCGCATATCGACCGGCGCCTTGCCGTCGACCTTCAGATCGAATTGCGCGCGCCAGTGTCCGGGCACGCCGTCGGGCACCGCCTCGGTGAACACGTACGAGAACGTGCCGCGCGAGGCCCACGGCACCGCCTCGGGCAGCGTGCCGAAGGGCAACTTTTCGAGCGGCTTGCCCAGAAACTCGACGACGAACTTGCGCACTCCCTTGGGTCGCGGCAGGCCCGGTTGGCCGCCCCGCCCCAGGCGGGTCGCCACACAGCGCGCGAGCGGACTCGGGAAAGGCTCGTCGGCCAGCCAATAAAGCCGGTAGCGCAAGCGGTAGTTGTCGCCCGCCTTGGCCGGCGCCTTGGGCACCCACATGGCGACGATGTTGTCGTGAATTTCGTCATCAGTGGGAATTTCCACCAATTGCACGGTACCCGCGCCCCACCCTTCGAGCGGCTCGACCCACAGACTCGGGCGCCGCTCGTAATGCACGCCGTCGAGGTAGTGATCGAAATTGCGGTCGCGCTGCAGCAGGCCGAAACCGCGCGGGTTATCGTCGGTGAACGCCGAGGCGGTGGTGTGCGGCGGATTGTTCAGCGGGCGCCAGATGTGCTCGCCCGCCCCGGTCCACATCGCCAGGCCATCCGAGTCATGAACTTCGGGGCGCCAATCGACCCCTGCGCCCTTGGCCGTCTCGGAGAACCAGTACATCGACGTGGCCGGCGCGATACCCAGGCGCGCGACGTCGCGCCGCAGAAACAACGCCGCATCGATGTCCATCAGCACCCCCTTGGCGCGCTGCATGACGAAGCGATACGCGCCGGTGATGCTCGGCCCGTCGAGCAGCGCGTAGACGGTGACCGTGTCGCTATCTGACGTGGGGGTCTCGAAGTAAAAATTGGTGAAGTTCGGAAATTCCTCCGGCTGCCCGGCCTGCGCGACGTTGATGGCGATGCCGCGAGCCGACAGACCATATTGGTAGAGCGCCCCGATCGCACGGAAATAGGAAGCACCAAGAAATGCGACCCAGTCGTTCTTGCGCCAATCGAGTTTGTGCTGGTCGCCCAGCCGGCTTTCCTGAAAACGAAAACCCGCAAATCCGCTACCGGGCGGCAACTGGCGTGCCGGACTATCGGCCGGCATGTGGAAGTCGGACGCGTCATAAATGATTTCACGCGCCTTGGCACCGGCCGCGCCGTGCGAGACGACATGCATGTGCACGGCAACCGGGAAGAATTTGCCGAGCGGAAAAAACGTCACGGGAAATTGGCCTGGCCCATTCGCGAACAATGCATGGTCCGTATTGAATTTGACGTGCCCGAGCGCCTGGTAATTGATTTTGTCGAGAATGTCCCTGGGCGGCGACGGCGGCGCCACATAAGGCTTGCCCGACAGTGCGCGAGCCTGGTCGATCAGTCCGTCGAACGAAAATGGCGAGGCCTTGCCGAGTTTGAGACGATCTGCGGCCAGCACCGGCGGCGTGAGACCCAGGGCTGCCAGCGCGGCGGCGGCGGAAGTGGAGGCGAGGAAGGAGCGGCGTTTGACCATAAGACCGGCGGGGCAATAAGAAAAAACGGATTTGATGGTAGCACGCGGGGTAAGTTCGGTCCGCGCGGCAAGCCTCGGGACAGTGAGGCTCACGCCGATTTACCCGGAGTTGGCGGGGCGATCGGGCGCGCAGCAGCACCGCGCGCGGCGCTTTATACTTGGCAGGCCTTGATTCGTCCCATCCACCACATTTCTCGGGAGTACCGCCATGCCGCATTTCGACGTCGATCTTTTTGTCATCGGAGCTGGCTCGGGCGGCGTGCGCGCTGCGCGTATCGCCGCCGGGCACGGCGCCAAGGTAACGATCGCCGAGGAATATCGGGTGGGTGGTACCTGCGTGATCCGCGGCTGCGTGCCGAAGAAGCTGCTGGTCTACGCGAGCCGTTTCGCGCATGAATTCGAGGACGCCGCCGGCTTTGGCTGGCAGGTCCCGGCCCCCGCATTCGACTGGGCAACGTTGATCCGCAACAAGGATGCGGAAATCGCACGGCTGGAGGGTGTCTACCGTGCCAATCTCGATCGCGCCGGTGTCACGCTGGTGCAGGAGCGCGCGTTGATTGCCGGGCCGCAGACCGTGCATTTGCCGGCCAGCGGCCGCCAAATCAGCGCTCGAACGATTCTTGTCGCCACCGGCGCTCGCCCTCACGGGCTGAATATCCCGGGCGCCGAACATGCAATCAGCTCCAACGAGGCTTTCCACCTGGCGCGGATGCCCAAGCGGATCCTCATCGTTGGCGGCGGGTATATCGCCATTGAATTCGCCGGTATCTTCGCCGGCCTGGGCAGCCGCGTCACGCTGCTGCACCGCGGCCCGCATATTCTGCGCGGCTTCGACGACGACTTGCGCGAAGGGGTCGAACAGGCCTACCGCAAACAGGGTGTCGACGTGCGGCTCAACCTGACGCTGGCACGTATCGACAAGACCGACAGCGGGCTTGCCGCGACGCTCTCCGACGGCAGCCGGCTTGAGGTCGACGAGGTCATGCTGGCGACCGGGCGAGCGCCATACACCGACGGGCTCGGGCTCGACATGGCAGGCGTGGCGCTCGACCAGGCGGGCGCAATCCTGGTGGATGAAGAGTCACGCACGAACATTGCGTCAATCTATGCCATCGGCGATGTGACCAACCGGGTCAATCTCACGCCGATGGCGATCCGCGAAGGTCACGCGTTTGCCGACACGGTATTCGGCAACCGGCCGACACGGGTCGATCACACGCTGGTGCCCACGGCGGTGTTCTCCACGCCGGAACTTGGCACCATCGGCCTGACCGAGGCCCAGGCGCGCGAACGCCATCCGCGCCTGCAGGTATACAAGTCGCAGTTCCGCCCGATGAAGGCAACGCTGTCGGGACGCGACGAGCGTGTGTTCATGAAATTGCTGGTCGACGGACAGAGCGACAAAGTGGTCGGCGCGCACCTGCTGGGCGAGGCCAGCGGCGAGATGATTCAGCTGCTCGGCGTAGCGATGACGATGGGCGCCACCAAGGCCGACTTCGATCGCACGCTGGCCGTGCATCCGACTGCTGCGGAGGAATTGGTGACAATGCGCACGCCGGTGGCATGAACAGCTGGCGGGCGGTCATCGTGTCGCCGCCCCGCCTGCGGCATCACTGGCCCAACGCGACTTCTCCCGAGGCTGCCGAGCGGGTGCCGGCCAGCGGTGGATTGCTCGCCCCGCGATAGGCAAACACCACCGAGAACTTGGTGTCAGTGGTGGCATTGCGATTGGCGGCGTGAAAGGTGCCGCTATGAAACAGCACGACGTCGCCCTGCTGCAGTTCGATGGTTTTGCCCTGGGCCATGAGCGCTTGATTCTCGGGTACGTCGGGGCGCAGGAAATCGAGCTCATCGAGTTGCGCGCGGCCGATATCCATCCGGTGCGAGCCGGGAATGAAGCGCAGGCCGCCGTTCGTTTCGGTTTCCGGTCCGAGCGCCAGCCACACGGAAATCAGATCGGGCTTCGCGAACGACCAATAGCGAATGTCCCGGTGCCAGCCCGTCGCGGTACCGTAAGCCGGGTGTTTGGTCATCACGCAGTTGTGATGGGCCAGTGTCAGATAAACATCTTCGCCGAACAGCTGTGCCAGCGCGGCAACCAGACGCTCGTCACTGGCCCACGACTTGAAGCAGGCATGCCGCCCGTAAGCTTGCAGCAGCCGGCGCACGGTGCGCCCGCCCGGCGCCTCGAGCGAAGATGGGGCGCCCTCATAGCCCACCTGGGCCTCGTATTCGACCGGGGCCTCGGCACGGGCCAGGTGCTCCCTGGCCACCTGCAGCATCTCTTCACAGCTGTTTTGCGGCACCATGCCGCGGATCACCAGGATGCCATCGGTACGGAATGTTTCGACTTGCGTTGCTGAGAGGGCCATTGCGCGCTGCTGCGTGGGGTGTTTCGAAGGCGCTATCTTACTCCGGCTGGTCGCCATTGTGGGTCTGGTACGGGTGCTGGACGATCGCTTGCAGGCGGGCGAGTTCGCGCGTCATGCAAGCCAGCTGATATTCGAGCTGGCATGCGCGCCGCCGCATTTTTGTCAGCTTGTGGCGCAGCGTTTCGGTCTGCATCCAGTGGTCCGGATACAGCACGAACCGGCCGTCGGGCCGCTCGACCGCGCCAATGCCGGTTTGCCCCATCACATCGATGGTTTCCAGGGCAAACCGCCGAACCTTTTTCGTGATACCTGCGGCCATGGGGATTCTTTGCGTGGGTCGTCGGGCGCGCTATTTTGCCACGAATCACGCCTTGCCAGCGACTGTGTCGCAATGATCCCGGCACTCGGCCTCTGCATGATCAAATGCGGCACACGCCCCCCCTTCAGACGCGCGGCGCCGATTACGACGCCGCGTCGGGTTCATTTGGAGTTCAGGTAGGCTGCCACGGCCTGGGCTTCTTCGCCATTCAAGGCGTGCGCCACCGCCGTCATCATCGGCGCGTTGGCACGCGTGCCGTTTTTGAAGACACCGAGCTGGCGCAGCAGGTACTCTTCATGCTGCCCCGCCAGACGCGGAAATTGCCCCATACCCTGGGCTTCGGCGCCGTGGCACGACGCGCAGGCCGGCACCCCGGCGCTGGGCACGCCATGATGGAAAATGTCCTCGCCCTTGGCGATCAGGGCCGGATTGCCGCCAGGCGTGCCGGGTGTCGGGGTTTGGTGCGAGTAGTACTCGGCCAGCGACTTGATCGTCGCGTCATCCAGTTGCGAGGCCATCGCCCACATGTAGGAGCGCGCATCAGTCTCGCCGCGCGCATGATTGTGAAAACTATGCAGCTGGTTCTCGAGGTACTCCTGAGTTTGCCCGGCCAGGCGCGGAAACATCGGCGACTCGCTGTGCCCGCCGGGTCCATGGCAGCTCGCGCATAGTTGTTGGGCCAGTTTCTCGCCGTTCTGGGCGTAACTCAGGGTCGCGGTCGACGCCAGCCCGGCAGCGGCCAGCATCGCCATCGTCAGCAAACGCAAAGCGAAGGTATTTTTCATGATGGTAGTGTCCGGTCAGTTAGCAGATATGGTGGACGATCCCGTCAGAACACGAACCATCCCGACATGTAGAGGAAATTATTGTCGCTGGCATTTCTGCCGTTGCCGTCATAGTTCGACTTCGCGCCGTTGAAAGCGAGGTACCAGGTGTACTGCAGCGAGAGCTTGGCCTGCGGCACCGGCAAGTAATCGACCTCGAAGATCAGGCCGCGCGTGTCGGGCAAGCCGTTGGCGCTGCCGGTGACCGGCGCCGGCGCATACAGCCCCGGGTCGGCGGTGCCGGTGGTGGAGAAATAGGCCAGCGTCGCGCCGTATTTGCGCAGGTAGTAATAACTTGCCTTGACCTTGAGCGTGTTCAGGTTATCGCTCGGGTTCGAGGGCGTGGGCCCGGCGCCGATGCCGCCGCTCGCATAGCTCGCACCCCAGTTTTGTTTCTCGTGGATCCAGGTCGCCTGTACCGAGAACGCATTGGACAACGTGATGAACTGGTACTGTGCGTCAAGCGCGTAATCGCTGAACCGATCGGTTGGTGTGCCCGGAATGGTGTTGTCCGGGTAGCGGTCGGCGATCATACCGTAGGTGCCGATCATCAGGGAGTTCGGGCCCCACTCCTGATTGTACGCAAGGCGCCAGTAAGGGTTCTCTCCTCTGAGGCGGGCCACGCCGCCAGGCGTGCCGGTATCCTGGCCCGCGCGGAACACCGAGAACATTTGGTCAGCCGTGCGATACATACCCAGTTCGGCATAGATATGGCGTTGCCAGAACACGTAGGCACCGACCCCCATGACCTGTTGCGCCAGGCCGCCGTCGATCAGTGCACCGGCGAGCGGCGGCACCGACACGCTGCTCGACGCATACGGGAATCCGAAAGCCGGCGTGCTGTTCCAGACGTCGGAGACGGTCGGATTATTGTTGACTGTCACCCCGAAGATGAAATCAACGTCCTGTTGCGTGAAATGCCAGGCGGCGCGGATATCCGTATTGTCGAGCGCGCCGTGGTGCGCAACGCCGTCGTAAGTGACCTGAGCGAATGCGCCGACCGGGCCGGCGATGCGTCCGCCGTAAAACAGGCTCACTTGCTGCAGCGGCACGAAATCCTTGTCGCGCACGAAGTCGTAGTTGTTCTGATCGATGGTGCGCGTGCTGGTTATCGACGACTGCACCATCGCTGCCAGCGGAATCGTCCGGTAGTTCGTGAGTGTATATCCGGTCAGCTTGAAGAAGCGCCCGAAAGGCGTCAACTCCGGAAAACTGACGTGGCACGCCACGCACGCCAACCCTGTCTGGCGGGCGAAGGCCGGTACCGCATCGGCCTCCTGGTTGAACAAGGCGGCCAACAGGATGGCCGTCAACGCGAGCAGGAACCGCTTCTTCCCGGTAGCCATTTTTATTCCCCTTTTTACGCTTTTTAAGTCTTTCCTACGGCATGACTAACCGTAGCACGCGCGTTTTGGGGCAGGAAATGGTAGCCGGGGGTTTCTTGATATGTGTCAAAAATCGGCGCCTTCGGCGCGCTATGAATGCAGTCCTGACTGGAAAACCAGGCCGGCGTGTTCGCGCAGCGCGTGGAACGAGATCTTTTCCCAACGCTCCTTGAGCACGGTGAGTTCGGCGGCATGCCCGACCAGCACGACCGGCGCGTCGACCGCGTCGAGCGCGACCCGGTGCGCATTGGCGCTCATGAAGCGCTTGAGTTCCTCGGGGGATTCCGCGGTGACCCAGCGGGCCATCCGGTAGGAGCTCGGCATCAGGCGAGGCTCGACCCCATATTCATGCCGCAAGCGGTGCGCGACGACATCGAATTGCAGCGCGCCGACCGCGCCGAGCAGCAGCATGCCGCTGGTCTGCGGACGAAACACCTGGATCGCCCCCTCTTCGCCCAGATGCATCAGGCCCGTGCGCAAATGCTTGACGCGCATCGGATCGGCCACCTCGACGCCATGGAACATTTCCGGCGCAAAGAACGGCAGGCCGGTGAATTGCAGATTCTCGCCCTCGGTCAGGGTGTCGCCCAACTGCAGCAGCCCGTGATTGGGAATACCGATGATGTCGCCGGAATAGGCTTCTTCCATCAGATCGCGGCGCTGCGACAGGAACGATACGGCGTTATTGGTCCGCACTTCCTTGCCGTTGCGGCAGATCTTCAGCCGCATGCCGCGCTCGAAACGCCCCGAGCAGATGCGCACGAAAGCGATCCGGTCACGGTGCGCCGGATCCATATTGGCCTGGACCTTGAACACCACGCCCGAGAATTTGGCCTCGTCGGGCAGCACGGTGCGCTGCAGCGCCTTGCGCGGCCCGGGCGATGGTGCCAGGTCGACCAGCGCATCGAGCACTTCGCGCACGCCGAAGTTGTTGATGGCCGAACCGAACAGCACGGGAGTCTGGCGACCGGCCAGAAACGCCTCGCGATCGAACGACGGCGAGGCGGCCCGCACCAGCTCGACCTCCTGGTGCGCCTGCTCGAAGGTATCGCCGAACCGCTGCATGTTGGCCGGGTTGTCGATTCCTTGAATCGTTTCGGGCGGCTCGCTCACGCGGTCGCTGCCCGGCTCGAACACCCGCATGCAGTCGTGGCGAATGTCGAATACGCCGGCAAACTGCTTGCCCATACCCACCGGCCACGTGAATGGCACGGCCGGCATGCCCAGCACCCGCTCGATTTCGTCGATCAGATCCAGCGGCTCGCGCACCTCGCGGTCCATCTTGTTGACGAAGGTGATGATCGGCGTGTTGCGGGCCCGGCAGACTTCCAACAGGCGCAGGGTTTGCGCCTCGACGCCGTTACCGGCATCGATCACCATCAGCGCGGCGTCGACGGCGGTCAGCACGCGATAAGTGTCTTCCGAGAAGTCCTGGTGACCGGGGGTGTCCAGCAGATTGATGACGCAGTCGCGATACTCCATTTGCATCACCGAGCTGGCGACCGAGATACCCCGCTGCTTCTCGATCTCCATCCAGTCGGAGGTCGCGTGCCGGCTCGCCTTGCGCGCCTTGACGCTGCCGGCGATGTGAATCGCGCCGGCGAACAGCAGCAGCTTCTCGGTCAGGGTCGTCTTGCCGGCGTCAGGGTGCGAGATGATCGCGAAAGTGCGGCGCTGGGCCGCTTGTTGGGTCACACTCATCGTGCATTCCTTGCTGTCATGGTTGTCTTGCCTGGCCTATTCACGCTGCCGCCCAGGCGCCGCACATCGCTGCCGAAAACAGCCAAGTCGGCGCTAAAACGCGAACCGAGCGGCGACAACATGGGAAATGGCGCTATCGATTTCTGGTTTTGGCAAGACCCACGCGTGCCCGCCTGAAAGCGGCTCCGAGCCGATGGACACGTTCGTGTGCGAAATTTGGTTTATCGTGAACCCGGGCCGCCCAGGCGGGCAAGCCCGTTGCCGGGATGCGGCATATTCCGGAAAAGCCGGAGGACCGCGGCGGTGAACGGCGCCAAAGATAGCAAAAGTCGGCCGTTTTATCAACGCTCCCGCCCATATCTGCCCGCCGGGCCGGGAGTGCGCCCGAGCGCCGGTAATCCACTATAATTCGGCACCACCCCGTTCCTTTTCCGCGATCCCGGCAAGGGAAACGGCCGCCGCCCCGAGCGCCAGCGATCGGGCCGGCCCGACGCCTCAGACATACCGGCCAGACAGCCAAAATGACTTCTCCACTGTTATTCGCTACCGCATGGGCGCTTGCCCTGGTGTGCTGCGCGGCGGCCGGCTATCAGGCCTTCGCCGCGCTGAGCACATTCAAGGCGGCAAAGGCCCGGCGCGTCACTCCGGTCGGACCGGTGCCCGGCGCGGTGAGCGTACTCAAGCCGTTGTGCGGCGCGGAACCCCGGCTGTTCGAGAATCTCGCCACATTCTGCGAGCAAAGCTATCCAGAAATGCAGCTGGTGTTCGGCGTGAGCGCCTCGGATGATCCGGCCATCGCCGTGGTCGAACGGCTGCGTTCGGCCTATCCCCGGCAAGACATCGCACTGGTTGTCGACTCGACCGTACATGGCCAGAATCTGAAGGTCAGCAACCTGATCAATATGGCCGCGCAGGCGCGGCACGACCTCCTGGTGATTGCCGACAGCGACATCGCTGTCGAGCCGGACTACCTCACACGCGTGCTGGCGCCCCTGGCCGATCCCGCTATCGGGATCGTTACCTGCCTGTATCGTGCGCAAGCTGTCGGCGGCCTCTGGCCACGTCTGGGTGCGCTGTTCGTCAATCAGTGGTTCGCGCCGTCGGTGCGCGTGGCCCACGCCGGGGGGTCGACCGACTTCGGTTTCGGCGCGACGCTGGCGCTGCGGCGCGCGACGCTCGAGCGCATCGGCGGCCTGGCGGCATTGCGCGACGAACTGGCCGACGACTACTGGCTGGCCGAACACGTGCGCCGGCTCGGTCTGCGCACCGTCCTGTCGGACGTCATGGTGAGCACCGATGTCGTCGAACCCGATTTCGGTACGCTGTGGGCACGCGAGACGCGCTGGTTGCGCACCATCCGCTCGATCAACCCGGGCGGCTACGCGTTTTTGTTCATCACTTTCGCCTCGCCGTGGCTGCTGATGGCAGCCTGGCTGGGCTATGGGTGGGCCGCGGCCGTGCCGCTGGGCTGGCCGGCCCGGTTGGCCGCCGGCAGCCTTTGGCTGGGCCTGGCGGCCCGCCTCGCGGTGCATGCGCTGGGCTCGCGCAGCGCCAGGCACTTTTGGCACGACCTGGCCCTCGTACCTGCGCGCGACGCGCTGCTGGCGCTGGACTGGCTGATCGCACTGTTCGGCTCGCATGTGCGGTGGCGCAGCGCGCAAATGCGTGTGAACAGCCACACAAACACTCTCGAGATAACCGATGGCGCGTGATTTCCGCTGCGCGCCAGGGCTTCCCCCCGTGATTATCGAATCGCGAGTATCATAATCCCCTAATTTTTCCTTCGCGCTTCAGGCTCAATGATGATGAAAACGCTGTTCCTGCAGGCCCCGTCGTTCGACGGTTTCGATGGCGGTGCCGGCTCCCGTTATCAAGCAAAACGTGAAATCCGTTCGTTCTGGTACCCGACCTGGCTGGCGCAACCGGCCGCCATGGTGCCGGACAGCCGTGTGCTCGATGCGCCGGCCGACGGCCTGTCGGTCGAAGCCACGCTCGACATTGCCGCGCAATACGACCTGGTCATCATCCACACCAGCACGCCGTCGTTCCCGACCGACGCCCTGTTTGCCGAGCACCTGAAAAAGCGCAAGCCATCGCTGAAAATCGGCATGGTCGGCGCCAAGGTCGCCGTCGAGCCGCATAATTCGCTGGCCGCCAGCGAGGCGATCGATTTCGTGTGCCGCGAGGAATTCGACTTCACCTGCAAGGAAATCGCCGAAGGCAAGCCGTTCGCCGAAATCCTCGGCCTGAGCTACCGTTTGCCGGACGGCTCGCTCGAGCACAATGAAGCGCGCCCGATCCTGGAGAACATGGACGAACTGCCGTTCGTGGCGCCAGTCTACAAGCGCGACCTGAAAATCGAGAATTACTTCATCGGCTACCTGAAGCACCCGTACGTGTCGATCTACACCGGTCGCGGCTGCCGCTCGCGCTGCACTTTCTGCCTGTGGCCGCAAACCGTCGGCGGCCATCGCTACCGCACCCGCTCGGTCGAAAACGTACTGGCCGAGGTGAAATGGATTCGCGACAACATGCCTGAAGTCAAGGAAATCATGTTCGACGACGACACCTTCACCGATTTCAAGCCGCGCGTCGAGGAAATCGCCCGCGGACTCGGCAAGCTCGGCGTGACCTGGTCGTGCAACGCGAAGGCCAACGTGCCCTACTCGACCCTCAAGATCATGAAGGAAAACGGCTTGCGCCTGCTGCTGGTGGGCTACGAGTCGGGCGACGACCAGATCCTGCTCAATATCAAGAAGGGCCTGCGCACCGACATCGCGCGCCGCTTCAGCGAAGACTGCCGCAAGCTCGGCATCAAGATCCACGGCACGTTCATTCTCGGCCTGCCGGGCGAGACGCACGAAACGATCGAGAAAACCATCCAGTACGCCAAGGAAATCAATCCGCATACGATTCAGATTTCGCTGGCTGCACCCTACCCCGGCACCTCGCTGTACAAGCAGGCGATCGAAAACGGCTGGCTGGAAGAAAACAAGGTCATCAACCTGGTCAGCGCCGAAGGCGTGCAACTGGCCGCGATCGGCTATCCGCACCTGTCGCGCGAAGAGATCTACCATCAGCTCGAGCGCTTCTACAAGCGTTTCTATTTCCGCCCCTCCAAGATCTGGGAAATCGTCAAGGAAATGCTGATGAGCTGGGACATGATGAAGCGGCGTCTGCGCGAAGGGGTTGAATTCTTCCGTTTCCTGCGCTCGCACCAGGCTTGACGCGGTGGCATTGCCGGCACAGCGGGCGCTGATCATCACGGCCGACGACTTCGGCTTGCATGAGCGCGTGAACCGGGCGGTCGAACGGGCCCACCGGCAAGGTGTCCTGACGGCTGCCAGCCTGATGGTCGGCGCGCCCGCCGCGCCAGAGGCCGTGGCAATCGCGCGGCAAATGCCCAGCTTGCGGGTCGGCCTGCACCTGGTGCTGGCCGATGGCGCACCGACGCTGCGGCCGGCGGCAATTCCCGATCTGGTCGACTCGCAGGGCCGGTTTGGCGACGACATGGTGCGCGACGGCGTGCGTTTTTTCTTTCTGCCTGCCGTGCGCCGGCAACTGGCGCTCGAGATTCGCGCGCAATTCGAGGCATTCGCCGCGACCGGCTTGCCGCTCGATCACGTCAATACCCACAAGCATTTTCATTTGCACCCCACGGTGCTCTCGCTGATCGTCAAAATCGGCCGCGAATTCGGCATGCGTGCCATGCGCCTGCCGTTCGAGGCCCAAGCGCCGGTCTGGCTCAGGCCCTGGATCGCATTGGTGTGCAAGCGGCTCGATCGGGCGGGCATCGCCCACAACGACTACGTTGCCGGCATCGCACATACCGGGCGCATGGACGAGCAAGTGATGCTGCAAGTGCTCGGCCAATTGCCGCCAGGCGTCGGTGAAATTTACTGCCATCCGGCCGAATCCGGTCACGAGGCGATCTCCTCCGGCATGCGCGATTACCGCCACGACGACGAGCTGGCGGCCCTGCTCTCGCCGCGGGTGGCCGATGCCATCCGGTCGGCCGGCGTCCGGCGCGGCGGCTTTGCCGACATCTTCGCCAGCCCGGGACGGCCGTCATGAAAAAATGGTTGCGTTGGGCTGGCTGGCCGGTTGGGATTGCAATCCTGCTGGCGCTCGTCTTGCACGAAGGATTGGGCGACGTCCTCGGTGTGATCGAAAAGGCCGGCTTCAGGCAATTGTGGCTGGTGCCGTTTCACGCGCTGCCGCTGCTGCTCGATGCCTTCGCGTGGAGCCTGCTGCTCGATCGACGGGCGTCGCTGCTTTTTCTGTGGTGGATCGCGGCGGTGCGCGAGGCGGTCAGCCGCCTGTTGCCGAGCGTGGGCATCGGCGGCGAAATCACCGGCATCCGCCTGGCGTCATGGCGCGTGCCCGATACGAGCCTGGTCAGCGCCTCGGTGATCGTCGAGGTGCTGGTGACGATCGCCGTGCAGTATGCGTTCGCCGCGCTCGGACTGGTGCTGATTGCCGCGCACACGCCCCACAGCGACCTCTTCAGAACCGTCGGACTGACCCTGCTGCTGTCGGTACCCGTGCCCGTGCTGACAGTCGTGCTGCTGCAACGCGGCGGAATTTTCCATGCGATCGAGCGCTGGGCTCGTCACCTGCTTGGCGACGAACATCCGCTGCTGCAAAAAATCGACGGCAAGCGTCTGGATGCCGATATCGACCGCATCATGCGCCGCACCGGCCTGCTGCTCCGTGCGTTCCTGTTGCAATTCGGCGGTTACGCGCTGGGCGCCTTCGAGAACTACTGGGCGTTGTCGATGCTCGGCCACCCGGTGTCGATCGCCGGGGCGTTGGCCATTGAAGCGCTGACCCAGGCGGTGCGCCATGCGGCGTTCATGATTCCGGGCGGGCTGGGCGTGCAGGAGATCACCGTGATCGCGCTGGCCCAGGTGTTCGGCGTCGATCGCGACGTCGCCCTGTCGCTGGCGCTGGTCAAGCGCATGCGGGAAGTGCTGTTCGGCTCCCTGGCGCTGGGGACCTGGCAGCTTGCCGAAATGTTGCGCAGCCGCGGCCTGCATTCGACGCGGATGCGTGAGACCCGGCCGGCCAGTCTGCCCGATTAGCGCGCGAGGCTGACGTCAGGGCCCCGGGTGCCGCTCTCAGCGGCGCTCGTCCCCGCCTTTTCGTTCGCCCTCCTTCGCATCGCCCTTGCCGGTATCGACCGCGACCGGATCGCTCGCCGGAAATGTTTCCCGCAGCGCTTCATCCAATTCGTCTTCCTGCTGCGCATCCTCCGCCGCTTGCTGCTCCTGTTTGCGTGACTGTGTCATTTGCATCTCCTTGGCGCGCCGCGCCCTTGCCTGATTCCATGGTCCTCGCTCGGTGCGACGCGCACAAAAAAAGAGGCCCGGGTCACCCCGAGCCTCCGTTTCAAAATCGACGTTTGACCAATCGAGCGGTCACGCCGCCGATACTGAGCTTACTTGAAAAGCCCCATGGCCTTCGTCAGCGTGTTGATCACGCCCCATGCCAAAGGAATCAGGACATAGGCCCAGAATATCACCATCAGGACCTTGTTTGTCGGGTGTTCTTGCGTTTGCATCATGGCTCCTTGCTGTTATATCAAACGGCGTCCGCTGCCATATGGTGCTTCTCGTGCACCGGCTTGACCAGAAGATTGCAGATAAAGCCCACCACCAGCAGTATCACCATCAAATGCAGCGTCATCGTGTAGGCGCCGGATTTGGCGACGCCGTGCGCGACCTGATAGGCACGGATGTAGTTCACCAGCACAGGGCCGGCGATCCCCGCAGCAGCCCATGCGGTAAGCAACCGGCCGTGAATGCCGCCCACGTGCATGGTTCCGAAGATGTCAGCCAGATAGGCGGGCACCGTGGAAAAGCCGCCGCCGTACATCGACAGAATCACGCAGAAGGACAGCACGAACAGGACGGTATTGCCGCTCGACGCGAAACCGGGCACGAAGTAATAGAGAATGCCGCCCAGCACGAAGAACACGTAATACGTCATTTTGCGACCGAGCAGATCCGACGCCGAGGCCCACACGAAACGCCCACCCATGTTGAACAGCGACAGCAAGCCGACGAATCCGGCGGCTGCAGCCGCGGTGATGGTGCCCTTGAAGCTCTCCTGGATCATCACCGACGCCTGCCCAAGCACCCCGATGCCGGCCGTCACGTTGAGAAACAGCACCAGCCAGATCAGGTAGAACTGGGGGGTCTTGAGCGCCTGGTCGATATGCACGTGATGGCGCGTGATCAGCTTGTGCGAGGCTTCAGCCGGCGGCGTCCAGCCCGCGGGCTTCCAACCGTGGGGGGGAATGCGGATGGCCAGCGAACCGATCATCATGGAGATGAAATACACGACGCCCAGCACGACGAACGTCTCGGCCACGCCGATACTGGTGGCGCTCTTGAAGTGATTCATCAGCGCCACCGACAGCGGCGCGGCGATCATCGCACCGCCGCCGAACCCCATGATGGCCAGGCCGGCGGCCATCCCGCGCCGATCCGGAAACCAGCGGATCAACGTCGACACCGGCGAAACGTACCCCAACCCCAAGCCGATGCCGCCAAGCACCCCATAGCCGAAATACAGCAGCCAGATCTGATGCGCCCATACACCGATTGCCGACACCAGGAAGCCGCCGCCGAAACAAAACGCTGCGGTCATCATCGTGCGGCGCGGTCCGACCTTTTCGAGCCAGCGGCCGGCAAATGCCGCCGACAGGCCCAGAAAGAAAATGGCCAGCGAGAAGATCCACCCGAGCGTGGTCAGCTTCCAGTCGTCAGGAGCCGACTGGGTGATGCCGATGACCTTCGTCAGCGGCCCGTTGAACACAGAAAAGGCATACGCCTGGCCGATACATAGGTGCACCGCCAATGCAGCGGGCGGCACCATCCAGCGATTGAAACCGGGCCCCGCAATCGTGGCCTCTTTGGAAAAAAAGGAAGGAGCACCTAAGGTTACCCCGTTCGCATTTGCACTCATTGATACGTCTCCGTTCTTAGAATAGAGAAAGCGCCGCCTGTAGCAACGGCTTTAGAAAGCTTCCTGCGTTTTGCTGCTGTCCTTCCTCCCGTAAAAGAAGTCGATCAAAAAAAAGCGCGGTTACCGCGCCTTGGCACCTCGGGTCATGTCACTGGGGTGGAGTCAGCGATGTGCGGTGCGCCTGCAGCGCCTCGCGCACGATGGCCGACATCGATTCGGCCTCCGGTGTATCGAGCATGGCCAGAATCTGACGTCGCATGCGCGGCTCCCATGAACGACGAATATGACTGGCAATATCGGCTAACGCCTGTGTGTGGTCCGGCATGGACGCAAAGAATCCGCCGATTTGGTTTGCCATGATGACCAACTGTCGCCCATTCATTCAAACGCTCCCTTCGATTCTGTCAAAACCTGTATAGATCACGCATTCGTCGCCGCGCACGAAGCCCACCAATGTCATGCCGGTTTGTTCGGCCACTTTCACGGCCAGGTGGGTGGCGGCCGAGACTGCGGCGACGATCTCGATGCCCGCCTGAGCGGCCTTCTGCACGATTTCAACGCTGGCGCGGCTGGTCATCAGCACGAAGCCGTCCTTGCCACGCCAGCCGGGCGTGCGAGCCAGCGCGCCGATCAACTTGTCCAGCGCGTTGTGACGCCCCACGTCCTCGCGAAACAGCACGATCTCGCCTGCCGAAGAACACCACGCCGCCGCATGCATGGCGCCGGTGCGCCGCTGCAGTGCCTGGTTGCCGACCAGCGCCGCCTGCGCGGCGGCGATCGCCTGGCGGCTCACGCGCCGAGTCCGCCCAAGCGCAGCCACCTCGCGCAATACCTCGGCCAGATTCTCCGTGCCGCACAGGCCGCATCCGGTACGCCCGGCCAGATTGCGACGGCGCACCTTGAGTTGTGCGAACGCGCGTGCGGCAATGTCGATATGCATCGTGATGCCCTGCGGCGAGACGCTCGGCTCGGCGCCGTAGCACTCGCCCGGCTCGGCGATGATTCCTTCGGACAGCGCGAAACCCAACGCGAAATCCTCCAGGTCGGCCGGCGTGGCAAGCATCACCGCGTGCGAGATGCCGTTGAACTCGAGCGCTACCGGCACCTCTTCGGCCAGATCGTCGAGCGCGCTTTGCCAGGCGCCCCGCCGGAAGCGCCGAACCTCGCGCGGCGCGTCCGGCGCCGGCAGCGCATCCAGATCGAGCGGATCAGCCGGCATCATGATCGACGTACCCGTTGGTCATTTGGCCCCCGCCGGCGCGGCGGCCGACTCCCGCTCGCGCAGCAACGCCAGCTGCTGTTCATTGAAGCGCGAGTAAGAACGCTGCCAATCCGACGGCTGCGTCACATGGCTGACCTGCACCGCCGTCACCTTGTATTCCGGGCAGTTGGTCGCCCAGTCGGAACTGTCGGTGGTGATCACGTTGGCACCGGACTCCGGGAAGTGGAAGGTGGTGTACACCACGCCCGGCTGCATGCGATTGGAAATCTGCGCGCGCAGGACCGTGGTGCCGGCGCGCGATTCGATGCCAACCCAATCGCCTTCCTTGATGCCGCGATCCTCGGCATCGTGCGGGTGAATTTCGAGCAGGTCCTCATGATGCCAGTGCACATTTTCAGTGCGACGGGTCTGCGCCCCCACGTTGTACTGGGACAGAATGCGCCCGGTCGTCAGCAGCAGCGGATATTTGCGCGTCACTTTCTCCATCGACGGGACGAATTGCGTGATGATGAAACGCCCCTGCCCGCGAACGAATTCACCCACGTGCATGATCGGCGTGCCTTCCGGCGCCTCGTCATTGCATGGCCACTGCAGGCTGCCCATCGCATCGATCTTGTCGAACGACACACCGGCGAAAGTTGGCGTGAGACTGGCGATCTCGTCCATGATCTCGGACGGATGCGAATAATTCATCGGATAACCCAGCGCATTCGACAGCAATTGCGTGGCTTCCCAATCCGCATAGCCGGCCAGCGGCTTCATGACCTTGCGCACGCGCGAGATGCGGCGCTCGGCGTTGGTGAAAGTGCCATCCTTCTCCAGGAACGACGAGCCGGGCAGGAAAACGTGCGCGTACTTCGCCGTCTCGTTCAGGAAAATGTCCTGCACCACGATGCATTCCATCGCCGACAGGGCTTTGGCCACATGCTGCGTGTCCGGATCCGACTGCACGATGTCCTCGCCTTGCACATACAGGCCAAGGAAGCTGCCATCGACTGCCGCATCGAACATATTCGGAATGCGCAAGCCAGGCTCGGACTGCAGCTTGACGTGCCATGCCGCTTCGAACTGGCTGCGTACTGTCAGATCGCTGACATGCCGGTACCCGGGGAATTCATGCGGGAACGAGCCCATGTCGCACGAGCCCTGCACATTGTTTTGTCCGCGCAGCGGATTGACGCCCACGCCCTCGCGGCCGACATTGCCGGTGAGCATCGCCAGATTGGCGATGGCGATCACGGCGGTCGAGCCCTGTGCATGCTCGGTCACGCCCAGGCCATAGTAGATCGCGCTATTGCCCGGCGTGGCATAAAGTCGCGCGGCTTCGCGCACCCAATTGGCCGGCACACCCGTCATCGCCTCTGTCGCTTCGGGCGCGTGTTCGGGCCGGCTGATGAACTCACGCCATTGCCCGAACGCCTTCTGCTCGCAACGCTCGGCAATGAAGCGCTCGGCAGCCAGCCCCTCGGTCACGATCACGTGCGCCATGCTGTTGAGCAGCGCCACGTTGGTGCCGGGGCGCAGCGGCAAATGGTAATCGGCCTTGTAGTGCGGGCCGCTCACCAATTCGATCTTGCGCGGATCGGCAACGATCAGCTTGGCGCCGGCGCGCAGGCGCTTTTTCAGGCGCGAGCCGAACACCGGGTGGGCGTCGGTCGGATTGGCACCGATCACGAACACGACGTCGGTTTTGTCGATCGACGCGAACGTCTGGGTCCCGGCCGATTCGCCCAGGGTCTGCTTCAACCCGTAACCGGTCGGCGAATGGCATACGCGCGCGCAGGTGTCGACGTTGTTGTTGCCAAAGGCGGCGCGCACCAGCTTCTGTACCAGATAGGTCTCTTCGTTGGTGCAGCGCGACGACGTAATGCCGCCGATCGAGTCGCGTCCGTACTTGGCCTGGATGCGCCGGAATTCCGAGGCGGCGTAATTGATCGCCTCTTCCCAGCTGACTTCGCGCCACGGATCGCTGATCTTGGCGCGGATCATCGGCTTGGTGATGCGGTCGGGGTGGGTTGCATAACCCCATGCGAAACGACCCTTGACGCACGAGTGTCCCTCGTTGGCCTTGCCGTCCTTGTAAGGCACCATGCGCACCACTTCGCTGCCCTTCATCTCGGCCTTGAAGGCACAGCCCACGCCGCAGTAGGCGCAAGTCGTGACCACCGAGTGTTCGGCCTGGCCGAGCTGAATCACCGTCTTTTCCTGCAACGTGGCGGTCGGGCAGGCCTGCACGCAGGCGCCGCAGGACACGCACTCGGAGTCCATGAACGGCTGGCTCTCGCCGGCCGACACACGCGACTCGAATCCGCGCCCGGAGATCGTCAGCGCGAACGTGCCCTGCGTTTCCTCGCAGGCGCGCACGCAACGGTTGCAAACGATGCACTTGGACGGATCGTAAGTGAAGTACGGGTTCGACTCATCCTTTTTGTCCTGCAGGTGGTTCGCTCCGGCAAAGCCATAACGCACCTCGCGCAAGCCGGTCACGCCAGCCATATCCTGCAGCTCGCAATTGCCGTTGGCGGCGCACGTCAGGCAATCGAGCGGATGGTCGGAGATGTAGAGCTCCATCACGTTGCGGCGCAACACCTGCAGCCGGTCGCTTTGCGTGCGCACCTGCATGCCGGCCTCGACCGGCGTGGTGCACGAGGCCGGCGTGCCGCGCCGGCCTTCGATCTCGACCAGACACAGGCGGCATGAGCCGAACGGCTCGAGCGAATCGGTCGCGCACAGCTTCGGAATGTTCACGCCGGCCTCGACCGCCGCGCGCATCACCGACGTGCCCGCCGGAACCGTCACCGACTGGCCGTCGATCGTCAAAGTCACATCGGTATCGGCATAGCGACGCGGCGTGCCGTAGTCGATTTCCGAAACCATGCCTGCCTGGGTTTTGCATCCGCAGGATGCCGATCCACAACTCATTGTCTTGCTCCTGAGAAAGGCCTGTTGTCAGCGGCCTCAGGCCGCGGCAGCGTGTTGACCGGGAAGCCCGAAATCCTCGGGGAAATGTTCCAATGCCGACATGACCGGATAAGGGGTCATGCCGCCCATCGCGCAAAGCGACCCGCTGAGCATGGTGTCGCACAACTCGCGCAACAGCTTGACTTGCTGGGCGCGCTGTTCGCCGCGCTGAATTTTTTCGATGACCTCGACCCCGCGTACCGAACCGATCCGGCAAGGCGTGCACTTGCCGCACGATTCCTTCACGCAGAAATGCATCGCGTAGCGCGCCAGGTCGGCCAGGTTGGCGGTATCGTCATGCACCACCAGACCGCCATGCCCGACCACCGCTCCCACGGCCGCATAAGCCTCGTAGTCGAGCGGAATATCCCATTGCGACTCGGGCAGATAAGTGCCCAGCGGGCCGCCCACCTGAACCGCCTTGATCGGCCGGCCGCTGGCGGCGCCGCCGCCGTAGTCATGGAGCAGCTCGCGCAGGGTCACGCCAAAGGCCAGTTCGATCAGACCGCCCTGCTTGATGTTGCCGGCCAGTTGAATCGGCAGGGTGCCGCGCGAGCGGCCCATGCCGTAATCGCGGTAAAAGGCCGCTCCCTGGGCGAAGATGATCGGCACCGAGGCCAGCGTCACCACGTTATTGATGACGGTCGGCTGGCCGAACAGGCCTGCCAGCGCAGGGATCGGCGGCTTGGCGCGGACGATGCCGCGCTTGCCCTCCAGGCTCTCCAGCAATGCGGTTTCCTCGCCGCACACGTAAGCCCCGGCGCCCTTGGCCACGGTCAGTTCGAACGCACGGCCGGAGCCGAGCACATCCTTGCCAAGCCAGCCGGCGGCGCGAGCCCGCTCGATCGCCTCGTTGAGCGTGGCGATCGCATGCGGATATTCGCTGCGCACGTAAATGTAGCCTTCGGTCGCGCCGGTCACCACCCCGGCGATGGTCATACCCTCGATCAAGCCGAATGGATCGCTTTCCATCGACAGGCGATCGGCGAAGGTTCCCGAGTCGCCCTCGTCGGCGTTGCACACCACATATTTTTGCGCGGCCTGCGCCTGCAGCACGGTGCGCCATTTGATGCCCGCCGGGAATGCCGCCCCGCCCCGCCCGCGCAAGCCGGAATCGATCAGCAGCTCACAGGCCGCCGCACCATCGAGCGCCAATGCTCTGCGCAAGCCGGCCAGCCCGCCGTGCGCGAGGTAATCTTCGGTCGACAGCGGATCGGTAATGCCGATGCGCGCGAACGTCAGGCGCTGCTGGCGCTTCAGGTAGGGGTGCTCGTCGACCACGCCGATGCGGCTGGCGTGCTCGCCGCCCGCGAGCCAGCCGGCGTCGAACAGTTCGGCCACCCGTTCGGGTTCGACGTTGCCGTAACCGACACGGCCCTGCGCGGTCTCGACTTCGACCAGCGGCTCGAGCCACAGCAGCCCGCGTGAGCCATTGCGCACGATTTCAACCGACTCGCCACGACGTTGCGCCTCGGCGGCCACCGCGGCGGCGATTTCGTCGGCGCCCAGCGCCAGCGCAGAGGAATCGCGCGGAATATACAGTCGTGTCATGCCGAAGCTCCTTCTTCCTGTGCGCGGGCCAGAATGGCATCGAATTTGGCTGGCGTCACTTTCGCATACAGCCGGTCGTTGATCAGCAGTGCCGGCGACTGCGCGCATTGCCCCAGGCAATAGATCGACTCGAGCCCCAGTGCCCCGTCGCGCTTGCCGTCGAACCGGCAACCGGTGTGTTCTTCGATGTGCGCGGCCAGCGCTTCGGTACCCATGCTTTGGCATGCCTCGGCGCGACACAGCTTGACAACCACTCGCGGCGGCGGACTATCGCGGAAATCATGGTAGTAGGTCAGCACGCCGTGCACTTCGGCACGCGAAAGGTTGAGCTTGCTGGCAATTTGCGGCACCAGTTCGGATGGCACGTAACCGGCGAGATCCTGCAATTCATGCAGCAACACGAGTAGTGAGGCGGGCTTGCCGGCATACCGCTCGATCACCGGCAGCAATGTTTCAGACGATTGTGGGGCCATGCGTTTATCTCCGGCGCGTTTAATATGCAAATACATGCATATTTAATCTCGGCGTTTTCTGATATATCACGTACCGAACAGTAGTGGAAATCCGCTTTTCTTTCAATCCTAGGGAAACTACCTACGCCTTGAATTAAACGGATATATCGATGAAATTATAATAATTTTTCTGGAAAAAAGCTTGCCGCCGGAGATTCGATCGGGCTGCTTATCAAAACTCAAAAGCAGTGAAGGCGAAGAATTTTAATCGTATTTTTTTGCATATGAAGCACTATGATCGTCGCTTCGCCGCTCAAACCGCCAGTTCCGGGAATAGATCAGCCAGCAATGTGACCTTACCGGTATCGCTACAACTGTAGCCCGGAATGGCGGCGACGGCCTTCTGATACGCGGCGCTCTGCATGATCGCCAGCAATGCCGCAACACTTGGGTTGTCCATTGCGTCGGCGGGAAAGATCAGGCTGTAGCGCTCGGTCAGAATCGGCAGGAAATCCAGATCGAATTGCGCGGCCGACGCTTCGATGCCCAAGCCGGCATCGGCCTTGCCACTGGCAATGTAGGCAGCGACCGCGGCATGAGTGAGCTCGACCGTTTCGACGCCATGAATCGACGCGGGACCATGACCGGTCTTGGCCAGCAACAAATCGAAAATAATGCGCGTGCCGGAGCCGCGCTCGCGGTTGGCAAAGCGCAGCGCACTGCCCGGTAGATCGTTGAACGAACGGATGCCGTGCGGGTTGCCGCGTGCCACGATCAGTCCCAGGCTGCGGGAAGCCACATCGGCCAGCATGTAGGATTTGCCCCTGATCAGCGATGCATAATGCGCCAGCACGGGCTTCGCAAACTCTCCCAGAGGCATGTGAAAGCTGGCCATCTCGCATTCGCCGCGCGCCAACGCCGCCACCGCCTCCATACTGCCCCGATAGCTGATATCGAGCGGCACCTCGGTGCGGGCAGCGAACTCCGCGAGCGCGGCCACCGCCATGCCATGGCTGGCAAATACGCGCAACTGCGGGCTCAGGTCGGCAACGGCTTCGTCCAGTTCATGCTGCAACTCCGAGGCCATGGTCTCGAGCAACGGCCCCAGACGGGCCAGCAGACGCTTTTCGCCCCAAATCAGCCGGCGCGAAAATTCCGTGAGTTGCGCGCCGCGGCCGCGTGCGGTCTCCAGCAGCGGCACGCCGAACGCATGCTCCGCATCTTTCAAATGGCCCCAGGCACCACGGTAGGACAACCCCAGTTGCTGGCTGGCCGCCTGTAGATTGCCATGACTCTCCACGCTTTCCAGCAGCGCCACCAGCCGCTCCAGGGATTGCTCCCCCTCGGCCAGACGCAGACGCAGCTGCGGATAGATCGCCAGTCTTTTCATATGCTTCATAGGACATGAAATAAAAGATAAATTACTTTAATTTTTCGGATTAAAAGCTTGTTTTAAATCTATTTTTTAAAATAACGCACCTGCTTCTTCATGTAAATGAATACCGAAATGAGTCGATTTCGCATTCTAGCCCGCTGGACCTGCAACGCAAGCGCCATGTCGTCACCAGCTCCACGAGACGCATTCAATCCCGGCAATGTTTGCTGGACGATCGAAAAATCGCATGATATAAATGCGACTCATTTTTATTTCGATTTGCAATATGCTCTCATCTAATCCGAATCCGGACATCTCTATCGCGTGCCGCACTGGCGCGACCCCGGCCCCATGAGTCTGCTTGGCGTCGGACTGGCGTTCGCCAGCGCCTTGGCCGCTTGTGGGGCCGCCGAACGGCAGCGTTACTCAGGCTCCTTTTGCTGCTTGAGTCGCCTGGGGTGGATCACCGCCCTGCTCCTGGCACTGCTGTCGTGGGCCGGCTGGATCGCCGCCGAAGGCTGGACGGCCGGCAGCGCAGCGACACTTATGGCGCTTGCCGCCGGCAGTGTGGCCTGGCCGTTCGCCCGCTTGCTGGTGAGGCCCGCGCCCTTGCGAGACAGGCGTGCGCGCCCTGTGGGCTAAAGCCGCCGCCGGCGTGCTGCTCGGCCTGCCGCTGAGCCTGGCCGCATGCGGCGCGCTCAGCTATGCGTGGCCCGGCACGCGCTGGCAGAGCACGGTGAATGCGGTGCTGCTCGCCTTTTTCCCGTTATGGCTGGCCGTCATATCAGTCGCCGTGGGACAGCGCTCGGCGCGGCAGACGTGGCTGGCGCTCGGCGTCGCCAATCTGCTGGCGTTCTCGGCACTCTGGGCCGCACGCCTGTGGCACGGGTGAATCACTCGATCGAGGAGTTTTGAATTGCGTGCCGATACGCTAAAAGCTTACGGGGCCATCCACACCTGGGTCGGCATCGTCGGCGGCTTTGCCCTGTTCATCGGATTCCTGTGCGGCGCACTGACGATCTTTCACAAAGAAATCGGTTATTGGGAACGCCTGGGCGAGCGCCATGCCGCGCCTGCCGGCAACGACGATGCCCAGCGGTTGATCGACGCACTGCTGCGCGCGCAGCCGGCAGCCCGGCAGGCGTTCTGGCTGATACTGCCGAACGATGAAGAGCCCAGCCCTCGGGTCTTCTGGCGCGCGGCACAGCAATGGAAGCAGGCCCGTCTGGCGCCATCCGGGGCGAGCGGCGCAGCCCCCGGCTTGCTCGAGGCAGAGCCGCGCCCCGGTCTGGCCGACCTGATCGATACGCTGCATTACTCGTTGGCACTGCCCGGCGTCGGGCTCTATTTGATGGGCGTCGTCGCCCTGCTCTACGGTCTGGCGCTGATCTCGGGTCTGATCGTTCATTTGCCGCGCATATCGCGCGACCTCTTCGCGTTGCGCCCGGGCGCCAATTTGAAACGCTTCTGGCAGGACGCCCACAATGCGCTGGGCCTGCTCAGCCTGCCGTTCCATCTGGTGTTCGCCATCACCGGCGCCATCCTGTGCCTGGCCACCCCCTTGATCATGGTCTTCAACGGCCTGGTGTATCAACAGCAATTGAATGCTGCGCTGCCTGCCATCGACGGTGTCGTGCCGGAGCACCGGTTCGCCGCCGCAGCAGGCCGGCCCTTGAGTGTCGCGCGATTGACCCATCGCATTGCCGGTGTGGCGCCGGCACTCAAGCCCACGGCGCTGGGTTTCGTTCGCTATGGCGAGCCGACTGGCGCGGTGGAAATACGCGGGGAATCGCGCCACACGCTCGGTACCCTGGCTGCCGTCGGATTGCGCTTGAATGATGGCGCCGTGCTGGCGGATCAAAGCGTCGGGCGGCGCGACCTCAACCATGCGCTGCGCAGCGGCGTGTATGGCTTGCATTTCGGCAGCTACGGCGGCCTGCCAGTGCGGTGGCTTTATTTTGCATTGGGTCTGGCCGGCGCCGGTCTGGTCTACACCGGTAATCTGCTTTGGCTCGAGTCGCGCCGCAAGCGGCACGTCGCGCGGCAAACGCGTGCCTCGCGCGTCATGGCAAGCATCACGGTCGGTGTCTATCTCGGCAGTTGCCTGGGTATCGCCGCCGCGTTCGCTTCTGCCCTGGCTGCACCGCAGGTGTCGTCGCTTGCGCCGTTTCTGAGCGGCCTGCTGTTCGCGCTCGCGCTGGCGCTGTGCTGCTCGCCCGCCCGCGCGGCAATCACCTTGCTCACCCTGATCGCCATCGCCTGTGCGGCCACCCCGCTGCTCGACGCCGCGCTCACCCCGGACAACCTGATTCATTCGTTCATGCAGAGCAACTGGCGCTTGGCCGGCATCGACTCGGCGGCATTGGCGGCGGCGGCAGCGTTTGCCCTGGCCGCCCGGGTCACTTGGCGCCGCGCCTGTCACGGCGACCCTTGCAGTATCTGGGCTTTGCCGCGGCAATCGGCCTCGCCCGGCGCGTGCCCGATCGATGCCGGTGAGAGACACCGGCGATAACCCAACGACTCAGCGTATTTCCTGGAGCCTTGATTCATGCCTCGACCGAAAAAAAACCGTATTCGCCCTGCGCACACAGGTACCGCCAACTTGCCGGCCGGCAAGATGCCGCCACGTCTGCGCACATTGGGCCTGAGCCTGCCGCTGACCATCGCCAGCCTGACCCCGGCCTACGCGGACGACACCATGACCGAATCGGCGCTGCCCGCAACCGTGGTGAGCGCCAAGCGGTTCGACCCGTATCGGGTCGGCGTGATAGGCGGTGGCGCCCTGGGCGAGCGCGCGCCGCTCGACACGCCTTTCTCGGTCACGGCCGTGACCAGTGCGGCAATGGCGGACCGCCAGGTCACCACCCTCAACGATGTATTCCGCGGCGACCCGGCGGTGACACCGTTCTCGGACGGCTACAACGGCGAGAGCTCCTATTTTTCGGTGCGCGGCATGCAGCTTGACCTGCTCAACGGCTTCAAGCTCGACGGCATGGCGTTTCCCAACTGGAGCTCGGACCTGCCGCTCGAGAGCTTCGAGCGCGTCGAACTGCTCAAGGGCCTGGCCGGCTTCATGTACGGCTTCGGCACGCCAGGCGGCATCGTCAACTACGTGCTCAAGCGGCCGACCGACACGCCCACCCGCAACGCCACGCTGGGCTTCAAATCGGATGGCGTGCTGACCGAACAGGCCGATCTCGGCGGGCGCTTCGGCCCGCACCGGCAATTCGGCTACCGGCTCGATGCGGTGCACGAAGCCGGCGAGACCTATGTCCGCGACGGCAGCATCCGGCGCGACTCGATGTCGCTGGCGCTCGACTGGCGCATCACGCCCGACCTGACCTGGTGGGCCGACGGCATGTACCAGCGGCGCAAGACCCATGGGGTGCTGTATGGCATCTCGCTGGCCCCTGGGGTGGCAGTGCCCCGTGCCCTCGATGGCAGCGCCGCACTGGCGCAACCCTACACCTTCTACCTGACGCAACTGCAAACGGTCGGCACCGGCTTGCGCTACCGCGTCGCACCGAACTGGCATGCCAGCCTCGCATATCGCCTCGCGCAGGAAATCCGTACCAACCAGAACAGCTGGCTCGCGGTGCAGGACAACGCCGGCAACTACAGCGACACACAATATTTCGGACTGGCACGCTTCAATTACCAGCAATGGCAGGCCATGCTCCAGGGCAGCACGACGCTGGGCGGCATCAGGCATGAACTGGTATTCGGCGCCTCATGGCAGCAGCAGAGAAAATCGTCGGCGTTCATGTCGACGCTGCTCGGCGTGAGCAACCTTTATGCCCCCACACTGCTGCCGAATGCCGCCGTTTCGCCCGATCTCGATCCGCGGCCTAACGACCGCCTGACGCAAACCTCGGTATTCGCCAGCGACACCTTGCACCTGAGCCAGCGCTGGTCGGTCCTGGCCGGCCTGCGCTACACCGACTATCGCGACGTGAGCTACGGTGCCGGCGGCGCCCCCGGCGCCAACTACCAGCGCCGTCCGCTCACGCCGACCCTGGCGGTGCTGTTCAAGAGCAGTCCTCAGTCAACCTTGTATGCGAGCTACGTCGAGTCGCTCGAACAGGGCGGCACGGCCCCGCTCGGCACGGCCAATTACAACCAGAGCTTCGCCCCGCTCAAAAGCCGGCAGTACGAAGCCGGCTTCAAGACCGAGCATGGCCGCTGGGGAGGCAGTGCCGCGTTGTTTCGCGTCGAACGCGGCCTGGCCTACACCAATGCGGATAACCTCTTCGTGCAGGACGGCAAAGTGCGCTACCAGGGTCTCGAAATCGAGGGCTGGATCAAGCCGGCACGTGCATGGCAGTTGCGGGGCGGCGCCATGTGGCTCGACGCGAAGAACCAACAGGCGGCCGCCGGCGTCGACGGCAAGCGCGCTTATGGCGCGCCGCGCTTCCAGGCCTCGGGCCGCATCGAATACAGCGTCGCGGCACTGCCCGGCCTGACCCTTGCGCTGGGCGGCAAATATGTGGGCGATATCGCGCTGGAATCGAACAACACCCATACGCTGCCGTCGTACTACACGCTCGACGCCAGCGCCCGCTACCACACCCGTCTGGCCGGCCGGGCGGTGACGCTGCGCGCCGGCGTCAACAACCTGACCAATCGCCGCTATTGGCTCGGCAGTTGGGAATTCCTGATGTTGCCGGGAGCTCCCCGCACGTTCCTGGCCAGCGCGCAGATCGCCTTTTGACGCCCCAGCGGGCGACGCATTGCCGGCGTCCGTGTCATTCGGGCGTGTAGGGTATGCCGCTGAGCGCATCGGGCAGCATTTGATGATCGCGCTCGAGCGGGCCATTGTTGAGCACCAGATTGATCAAATCGCTGTACTGCCGGACGTAGGCGGCCTTTTGCGGATCGCCGTCGGGCAGCGATGCTATTTTTGGCTTGCTGACACCTGGCGTTGCCCGCAGGAAACCAGTTTGCGCGCTCACCCGGTCTGACAAGTCAAACATTTCCGTGTAATCGGCGCCTGCCAGGCGAGCATGCGCGGCACTGCGCGCGGCCGCGCTGGAGCCATGCTCGTAGGTATTTATATCGGACCTTATCGCCGCGTCCAGGGCCAACGCCTGTTTGATCACCTTCGGTGTCTGGGACAGCGATATCACGTCCGGCTGATTGCCGCCCGCCAGCGCTTCCTTGAGGTCGTGATCTTCTTGAGGACGCGCGCGCTCGTCCGCCGTTTGACTGTATTGACTGAAGTGCGGTGCGACACCGTCGCCGCCGGGGGTATTTGTTGCCGACGCATTGGTATCGTCCTGCCACAACCGGTCCGATAATTTCGCAGCAAGCCCCTGCGCCTGCTTGAGCATCGCAGGAGAAAGCTGACCGCGCTCATTGGCGGCGGCAACGCTGAACAGATGCTTCGACGCATCGTCTTCCAGGGCCGTCTGGCGATTGATCAGCGCCTGCTTGGCCGATTTATCGGAAAACCCGTTGAAGATCCCCCACCAGCCATGCGTCGCATTGGCGTCCTTGTAGTCGTTGGCGGTTACCTTGAGCGCGCTCAACTGTTTGAGATCGTTTTGGGCCTTCTGCAGGTCAGCCGCACCCACGTCATACGGCGAAAAGCCGCTGGAGCCCGCTTGCGCGGAAATCGGAGATAGGGACAAAACAGCACTCCTTATAAGACCGGCTTGGCCGAGAGAGGAGTCGACAAATTAGCGGAGGTGCCGACCTGTGCCTAGGCGGCACTTTCGTAGTTGTTTGCGCCGATGCGCATCGCTATCGAAGGCGATGGAAATGCGGCGCGTGGCTGAACCATTGACCATCGTGGTAGAGCGGGCCGCTGCCGGTTAGGCAGTCAATCAGATGATTGCGAGACACAGTGCAGCCGGCCTCAAGACCGGCCATGGTCACTGCGGCGGCCATGCGGCATCGATGCGGGCCGCGTTGCTTCTGGTCGAACGCGGCCCGGCGATACGACAACGCCCATAGCGTTTTTGTGCGGGACGGCAAGGCGCGCTGCCAGGATTTGAGAGCGAAGGCCGGGTGCTGACGCCGCGCGCCTGCGTCAACGGCCTGACCAACCGGCGCTATTGGCTCGGCAGTTGGGAATTACCGGCGTTGTCCGACGCGCCGCGCGGTATCCTCTCCCTTGATAAGCCGAGCCTTTCACGCTCTATCGAGAAACGCATTGAGGGCGCCCTCGCGACGGGCGCTTTGCCGGCGGCGCCGCTCAGCGCTTGTGTGAGCATTTGATGATCGTGTTCCAGCGAACCATTGCCGTGCACCAGATTGATCAGATCGCTGTACTGGTGAATATAAGCGGCCTTCTGCGGATCGCCATCGGGCAACGATGCGATTTTGGGGCCGCTGATGCCGCTCGTGGTGGAGCCGGAGCCCGTTTGCTCATCGACCCGGTCAAAAAAATCCGTCAGTTGGGCGGCATCGATGCCTGACAGCCGGGTCTTGGCCGCTTCGCGTATGGCCGGAGTCGCGCCATGCTCATAGGCGTTGACATCGGCTGTGATCGTCTTGTCGAGTGCCGAAACGTCCTTCATAAAGGCTGGCATATCGGCCGGTTTGATTGCGTCGGGCTGGTTGCCGCGCGCCAGCGCGTCCTGCAGATTGCGACCTTCATCGGGGTTGGCCCGCTCATAGGCTGTTTGACTGTACTGACTGATGTGCCAAACGTTGCCGCTGACGGTATCAGTGCTCGACGCATTGATGCAGTCTTGCGCCAGCCGGCTCGACAATTGACTGGCAAGGCCCTGCGCCTGCTTGAGCATCGACGGAGAAACCTGCCCACGCACATTGGCGGCAGCAACATTGGCGAGATGCTTCGAGACATCGTCCTCCAGGGCGGTCTGATATTTGATCAGCGCCTGCTTGGCCGATTTATCGGAGAAGGTATTGAAGATGCCCCACCATCCATGCGTCGCATTGGCGTCCTTGTAATCTTTGGCGGTCACCTTGAGCGCGCTCAACTGCTTGAGTTCGCATTGAGCTACCTGCAGATCTGAGTCGCCTGCGCCGCAGTGAGGCATGAGGTGGGGGTTCGAATAAGGGGAAATCACTGGCATGGTAAAAATCGCACTCCTGAAATTAAATAGGCTTTGCCGGGGGCGAGACTATGTGGGTGTGGGAATGGGAGGGCGGTGCAGCCTTGCTTCGCCTGCAACGCTGCCTGGTATACGCCAATTCGGATAACGCGTTCGCGCGGGACGGCCGGGTCACCGTCAGGGACTGGAAATCGAAGGCCGGGCGCTGACGCCGCGCGCCTGCGTCAACGGCCTGACCAACCGGCGCTATTGGCTCGGCAGTTGGGAATTACCAACGTCGCCCCGCGCACTGCGCGGTATCCTGACCATTGAGATGGTCGCCTTTTCGCGCTCTATCGTGCGACTCATTGAGGGCGCCCTCGCGACGGGCGCTTTGCCGGCCGCGCCGCTCAGCGCTTGCGTGAGCATTCGATTATCGCGCTCGAGCGAACCATTGCCGCGCACCAGATTGATCAGATCGCTGTACTGGTGAAGGTATGCGGCTTTTTGCGGATCTCCGTCGGGCAACGATGCGATTTTAGGGCCGCTGATGCCCGTGGTGATCGAAACATAGCCCGTTTGCTTGTCGACCTGATCGAAAAAATCGGTCAGTTGGGTGGAATCGATGCCCGACAGGCGGGCCTTGGCCGCATCGCGTATCGCCGGGGTCGCGCCGTATTGATAGGCGTTGACGTCATTCGTGATCGTCTTGTCGAGCGTGGCAACGTCCTTCATAAAAGCCGGTGTGCCTCCCAGCGTGATCGCATCCGGCTGGTTGCCGCCGGCCAACGCGTCCTGAAGATTATGACTCTCATCGGGGTTGGCGCGATCGTAGGCCGTTTGGCTGTACTGGCTAATGTGCGACACATTGCCGCTGAGGGTGTCGGTGCTCGACGCATTGGTATAGTCCTGCGCCAGCCGGTTCGATAAATCGGTGGCAAGGCCCTGCGCCTGCTTGAGCATCGACGGAGACACCTGCCCACGCTCATTGGCGGCAGCCACATTGAACAGATGCTTCGAGGCGTCGTCTTCCAGGGCTGTCTGGCGATTGATCAGCGCCTGCTTGGCCGACTTGTCGGAAAACCCATTGAAAAGCCCCCACCAGCCGTGCGTCGCGTTGGCGTCCTTGTAGTCGTTGGCGGTTACCTTGAGCGCGCTCAATTGTTTGAGATCGCTTTGAGCTTTCGATAAATCGGCGGCGCCGACGTCGTAGGGGGAAGAGTCGCCGGGGATCGTGCGACCGGAAATCGGGGCGAGGGACAAAATGGCACTCCTTCAATAAAACGGGTCTTGCCGGGAGGGGGAACCTATAAATTAGGCGAGGTGTCCGCGCTTGCCTAGGCGGTATTTTCGTAGTTGTCCGCGCCGATGCGCAGCGCTACCAAAGATGGTCCGGTGGCAGATGCAGCGCATCGTTAAGCCATTGACCATCGCGGTAGAGCGAACCGCTGCCGGTCTCCAAGTCGATCAAATCGTTGCGCTGCTGGAAGTAGCCGGCCTTTTGCGGATCGCCGTCCGGCAGCGCTACGGCTTTCCCCCAGGCAATGCCCGGCGCCTCAATGTCAAAGCCGGGGACAAAGCCGGTCTGCGCTTCGCTCCTGTCATACAAATCGGTCAGCGTGGCGCTATCGATGCCAGCCAGGCGGGCGTGCGCCGCATTGCGCGCGGCTGGGGTCGCCCCGTGCTCGTAGGTGTTGATGTCGGCCGCGATCGTTTTGTCGAGCGTGGCTGCCTGCCGCTCAAAGAGCGGCGTGTCGACCAGCCGAACCGCATCGGGTTGGCAGCCATCGTTCAATGCGTCGCTTTTGTCGATGGCATTCTGATCGCGCATGTAGGCGTCCCACGCCAGGCTGCTGTTGCCGCTGCGGTCCGCTTGCGTTGCCTTGTTGGAGTCCTGCAACAGGCGGCTCAACAATTTGTCCGAAAGGACTTGCGCCCGCTTGACCACCGATGGGGAAATCTCGCCGCGTTGATATGCCGCAGCGATATTGGACAGGCTTTTCGAGACGTCGTCCTCCAGTTGGGTTTGATGTCCGATCAGCTTTTGCATGTAGATTTTGTAGCCGCCCCAACCATGCTCCGCCGTCTTGTAGTCGCCAACGTTGAGTTTGAGCGAATTCAGTTGCTTGAGATCCGCCTGAGCCTGCCATAGATCGGCGGTGCCGACGTCGTAAGGAGAGAGATCGGGAGAGTACGAGCCGCCGCCGCGTGGAAATTCATTCATGATGAGGCCTCTGGGAGAGAGAATAAATCAGTTGATCCGGCGTCAAAATAGTGAAAAATTCCACCCCTGCCTAGACAGCGATTTCGTAGTGTGTTTCCGGCGTATCGAACCAGTGCGCCCAGAACCGCCGCCCCCGAAGGTCCATTGCACGAGCGATCCCGCTTGAAAGGTATCCGATTTCGGCGTAACCTTGCCGTGGCTGTGAATCAATCTCATTTACATTTGCATTGATTTCACCGTCTGGCCGTGCGCTCACAACGTCCCCCCAGAGAAATTCATGGCGCGCCGTTTTACCACTTAACGAAAGGAAATTTCATCGATGAGCATCGATAAGCCTCTGAACCGGCTATCGCTTCGCGCGGGGACGTTTCGCAGGATCCTCCTGGCTGGTCTCTGGAGCGGCACGTTGGCAAGCCCCCTGCTCGCCCATGCGGCGGACACCGGCAACGCGACCCCACCGGCTCAGGACGATCTCTGGACGCGCCAGACGCTGCTGGGCGACATGTGGGGCATCCGCCCCGCGCTGGCCCGATACGGCATCACTTTCAGCCTGAACGAGACCAGCGAATACCTGAACAACCTGCGCGGCGGCATCCGGCGCGGGGGCACTTACGACGGCGTCACCACCGCGACCGTGCAGGTCGATACGCAGAAAGCCTTCGGCTGGGCTGGCGGCACCTTCAACGTCAGTGCATTGCAGATTCACGGACGCAGCATCAGTCCGAACTACCTCGGCAGCATCCAGACCGCCAGCGGTATCGAGGCCGATGGCACGACGCGCCTATGGGAACTGTGGTACGAACAGGCGCTGTTGAACGATCGCATGAGCGTGCGCGTGGGGCAGCAGAGCATCGACCAGGAATTCATGAACAGCCCGAGCCTTGGCCTGTTCGTCAATACCATGTTCGGGTGGCCGACGGTGCCGTCTTATGACATGCCCTCGGGCGGACCGGCCTACCCGCTCTCGGCGCTGGGTGTGCGCGTGAGCTACAAATTGGCGAACAATCTGAGTGTGTTGGCGGGCGTGTTCGACGGTAACTCCACCGGCGCGACCCCCAGCCAGGACTCCCAGAAAATCGACGGCTCCGGCACCAAATTCAACCTGCATAACGGCGCACTGTGGATCGGCGAGTTGCAGTACAACCTCAATCCGGCCGATGGCGGCGCCACGAGCGGATTGCCGGGCGTCTATAAAGTAGGTGTGTGGTACAACTCCAACCGCTTCGCCGACCAAGGTTTCGACACCAATGGTCTGTCGCTGGCCAGCGCGCAAAGCAACGGCATCGGCTACGCGCACCGCGGCAACTACAGTCTGTACGGCATCGTCGACCAGATGATCTGGCGCGAGAGCCCGACCAGCGCGCGCTCGGTGAACTTCTTCACCCGCGTGATGGGCGCGCCGGGCGATCGCAATCCGATCAGCTTCAGCGCCAATGCCGGCCTGGTGATGCATGCGCCCTTGGCCGGACGCGACAACGACACCGCTGGCATCGGCATCGGTTACGCCAAGGTAGGCAACCACGCGGTCGCCCTCGACCGGGCCAACGCGAGCATCAACGGGGGGTTTTCGCCGGTGCGCAGTGACGAGACCTTCGTCGAGGCGACTTATCAGTACCAGGTTGCGCCGTGGTGGCAATTGCAGGCCGATGCCCAATACACCTTCAACGTAGGTGGCGGCGTCGTCGATCCGAACAACCCGACACAGAAAATCGGCAATACCTTCGTCGTCGGCGTGCGGACCAATATCGCCTTCTGACGAGGGATATACGCGGTGCGAGGCGCTGAGGATCAAGGGCGGCGGCGCGCGGCGGCATCAAAGTGATTGTGTTCGATGGAGGTTTGTCATGAGTAGTCATTGGCTGGCGCGCAAGCTGGCTCGTTTTACCCGCACTGCCCGTCTGGGTGTACTCGGCGCGAGCGTCGCACTGAGCGCCGTTGGCGTCGCGCATGCCGCGCCGACGCTCACGCTGTACAGCGCACAGCATGAACAACTGGTCAAATTGCTGGCTGCGGATTTCGAAAAGGCGTCGGGCATCGCCGTGCGCATTCACAGTGGCGAAGGGCCTGAAATTGCCTCTCAGTTGCTGGCCGAAGGCGCGCACTCGCCGGCCGATGTTTATTTCACGGAGAATTCCCCGGAATTGATGCGGCTGCAGGAAAAAGGGCTGCTGGCCAAGCTTGAGCCCGCTACCATGCAGGCCGTGCCGGCACGCTACAGTTCGGCGCAAAACGAATGGGTCGGCGTGCTCGCGCGCGAGAACGTGCTGGCCTATAACCCGGCATTGATCAAGCTGGCGCAGATGCCGGCCTCGCTGCTGGATCTGGCAAACCCGGCGTGGAAGGGCAAGGTGGCCATCGCGCCCACCGATGCCGACTTCCTGCCGCTGGTCAGCGCCGTGGTCGCGCTCAAGGGACAACCTGCCGCGCTCGAGTGGCTCAAGGGCTTGAAGGCCAATGCGCAGCTCTTTGACGACGACGAGGGGGTGGTTGCCGCGGTCAATCGGGGCGCCGTCGCCACTGGCATCATCAATAGCTACTACTGGGCGCGCCTGCATACGGAACTCGGCGACAAGGGTACTCACAGTCAGGTCTATCACTTTGGCCACGGCGATGTCGGCGCGCTGGTCAACGTGTCTGGCGCGGCCGTGCTCAAAAGTTCACGCCAGCCGGCGCTTGCCCAGAAGTTCGTCGCGTATCTTGTCAGCCAGCGCGGCCAGGAACTGATGGCCAAGAGCCGGATCGACTTCGAATATCCGCTGCGCCCGGGCGTAGCGCCCGACCCGCTGCTCAAGCCGTTCGGACAACTTCAGCCGCCCGCGCTCAGCGTCGAGAAGCTGGGCGATGACAGCGAGGCAGGCAAGTTGCTGCGGCAGGCAGGCCTGCTCTGATGAGCGCATTGCCCGGCACCGCGTTCGAGACCGCGCCGCCGGCTGGCGGCGCCCGGCATGCGCGCGCGCCACGCGGCCTGGTGCTCGCCGCTGCGCTCAGTGCATGTCTCGTACTGGTGCCGTTGCTGTTCATCGTCGCACAGGCCGTGCGAGCCGGCAGCGCGCAAGCGGTCGAATTGTTATGGCGGCCGTTGGTCGGCGAGCTGCTGGTGAACACCCTGGCGATCGTCGTGGCCGCCACGATCGTGAGCGCCGTCGTGGGCACCGCCGCCGCCTGGTTCGTCGAACGAACGGTTTTGCCGGGCCGGCGCGTCTGGGCGGTGCTGTTGGCCGCCCCGCTGGCGGTGCCGGCCTTCATCACCAGCTATGCATGGGTGTCGCTGAGCCAGTCGCTGCAGGATTTTGCCGGGGCGCTGCTGGTGGTCACCAGCGCTTACTACCCCCTCGTGATGTTACCGGTGGCGGCCGCCTTGCGCGGCCTCGATCCCAGCCTGGAAGAGACCGCCCGCTCGCTTGGATGCGGCGCATGGCGCTGCTTCCTGCGTGTGGTCCTGCCGCAACTGCGGCCGGCACTGCTGGGCGGCATGCTGATGGTCGCACTCGGCGTGCTGGCCGAGTTCGGCGCCTTTGCGCTGCTGCGTTTTCGCACCTTCACCACGGAAATTTACGCTGAATATCGAGCCGGCTTCGACGGACTGGGCGCGGCCATGCTCGCGTGCCTGCTGCTCGCCCTGTGCCTGGTCTGCCTGGCGGCCGAATGGCGGGTGCGCGGCGCGGCTCGCTACGATCGGGCCGGCCGGGGCGTGCGGCGCGCGGTAACCCGCTACGACCTGGGTGCCGCACGCTGGCTGGTGGTCGCGCTGTGCGCGGCGCTGGTATTGATAACGCTCGGCGTGCCGCTGGGCATGACCGGCTATTGGCTCACGCAGCACAACTCGGCAGCCATTTCGCCGACCGATAGCTCATGGCAGGACCTGCTCGGCGCAACACTCGCGTCACTGCGTTTCGGCCTGGCCGGCGCTGCGCTCACCACGGTCCTGGCGCTGCCGTTGAGCTTTTTGCTGGTGCGCTTTCCGAGCCGCTTCGCGGTCCTGCTCGAACGCACCGCCTACCTGTCGCAAGGCATGCCCGGCATCGTGCTGGCGCTGGCCATCGTTTCGCTGGCCGTGCGCGTGCTGCTGCCGCTTTACCAGAGCACACTGCTGCTGATTGTGACCTACGCGATCCTGTTTCTGCCGCTGGCACTGGTCGGCGTGCGTGCTGCCCTGATGCAGGTGCAGCCACGGCTGGAGGACGTCGCCCGCTCGCTCGGCCTGCGCTGGCACGAGGTGGCGCGACGCGTACTCCTGCCGCTGATCGGCCCGGGGTTGGGCGCGGCGGCCGCACTCGTATTTATCTCGGTAGTTACCGAACTGACCACCACCCTGCTGCTGGCGCCGATCGGCACGCAGACACTTGCCACCCAGGTGTGGGTCGATACCTCGACGCTGGCGTTTGCCGCGGCTGCCCCCTACGCCGCCCTACTGGTCGGGATTTCACTTGGCGGTTCCTGGTTATTGATGTCGCTGTTCGGCAAGTCGGCCGTATTGGGAGAGTCGCAGTGAGCGAATTGAAGATTACCGGGTTGAGCAAGACTTTCGATGGCCAACCGGTATTGCGCGACGTCGATCTATTGGTTGCAGGCGGCAGCCTGATGGCCATTCTGGGCCCGTCCGGCAGCGGCAAGACCACGTTGCTGCGGCTGCTGTGCGGCTTCGAGCGCGCCGAGGCCGGCACCATCCGGATTGGCGAGCGCACGGTGTCCGCGCCTGGCCTGCACGTGCCGCCCGAACAGCGTCACATCGGTTATGTGCCGCAGGAAGGCGCGCTGTTTCCGCATCTATCGGTGGCCGACAATATCGTGTTCGGCATGCCGCGCGCCCAGCGGCGCGCTCGACAACGGGTCGACGAATTGCTGGAGATGGTGGGATTGCCCACCGCCTACGCCGCCCGCCCACCGCAACATTTGTCCGGCGGCGAGCAGCAGCGCGTGGCGCTGGCCCGGGCATTGGCGCTCTCGCCATCGGTGGTATTGCTCGACGAACCGTTCTCGGCGCTCGATGCAGCGCTGCGCAGCGAAACGCGGCAAGCCGTCGCACACGCGCTCAAAGCCGCTGGCGCCACAGCGGTGCTGGTCACGCACGACCAGGGCGAGGCGTTATCGATGGGCGATCGGGTGGCCGTGCTGTGGCAGGGCAAACTGGCCCAGGTGGCGACGCCGCAAACGCTCTACCGAGCGCCCGCGACCCGCGAGCTGGCTTGTTTCGTCGGTGAGGCGGTGCTGCTGGAGAGTATCGTGGTCGGCCAGGAAGCCGTTTGCACGCTGGGTCACCTGCCGCTCGCGTCCCCCACCGCGCAAGGCCCGGCCGATGTGCTGGTGCGCCCGGAACAGATCCGCCTGATGACGGCGCAGCATCGTACCGGTGCGGTAGAGGCGCGCGTCGAGAACGTCACGTTTCTCGGCGCCGATGCCAACGTGCAATTGGTGTTGCCGGCCAGCGGCGAACATATCGTCGCACGCGTCGATGGCCAGGCATTGCCGACACCGGGCGCACGAGTCTGGGTCTGGGTCGACGGGCCGGTGATTGCCTACCCGCGCCAGGCCGGCGGCAGAGCCGCCGTCGCCAGCGCACCCTGGCTGTCGGTGGTCGGATCGAATTGAGGCGACGACCGACACACCGACCGACGGCGACCGTTCAGAACGCGTAGCCCAGGCCGACCAGGAAGCGTTGCTCGATGGTTTTCGAGTCGGGCTCGAAATAGACGCCGACCGGCGACTGACCATACTTGAACTCGGTGGCGCGGTAGCTCGCGCTGGCGTGCAGGCGCGGCGTCACCGCATAGTCCAACCCGACGCTCAGCGACGTCTGGGCCTTGCTGCCAAGACTGAAATCGCCGGTCGAGCCGGTGGTAAGGCGCGGGTTGATCGTCCTGGCCACGCTCAGGTCGGCGCTGCCGACCAGCTTGGGAGTAAATGAGTATTGCCCCAGCAGCCCGATGCCAAGATATTGATGGCTATAGGTTTCCTTGTCGCCATAGGGCTGCGCCAGATCGCGCACCCAGTTATGGTAGCCGTACGTGATGTAAGGCACGACCTGCGCCCGGGATTGCGCACCTAGCGCAAATGCCGGACCGACCTTCAGGTTGACGTCGAACGTGGTGTTGCGTGTGGTCGACGAATAGGGTACCGCGGTATGCGTGTTGTTATTGACAAGATAACCCTGGTAGTCGGTGTTGCCGTGCGAATAATCCAGCGACAGGCTGGTATAGATGTTCTTCAGTCCGAACAGACTGCCCTGACGCGTCAGGCCGCCGCCGAATGCCGCCTGGGTGCCGTGCTCGGAATCGAGCTGCCCGCCCGGCCCAACCAGCCCGGAGGTATTGTTCGTGTCGGTTTCGTGATAATTGAGGTGGTGCCCGCCGACCCACAGCGAGGCTTGATTGTTGGCACGAAGAATCGCTTCATCGGCACGCGCGGCGCCAGTTGCGCACAGCAGCCCTGCCGCCATGGCGAGGGCCAATCGCTTGGACATAATATCCTCCCAGATACCTTGTCGATTATTGTTTTAAAAACCGGGACAGCGGCCCGTCCCGCGTTGGTCGTCACATCGCTTCGACAACAATTTGTAACATTCTCATTTTTCCCGACGGCGGTCAATTTGATTTTTTCCTACAAGGAGTACTGAATGCCGGTGCGGGATCCGGCGTCCGCGACGTTGGCCTAGCGCTCGTCGTAACTGACCGCCACCCGGTCCGTTAGTGGATGGCACTGGCAGGTCAGCACAAACCCGTCCTTCACCTCCTGCGCTTCGAGCGTGTAGTTTTTGTCCATTTTGACGCTGCCCTCGGTGACTTTGGCCCGGCAGGTGCAGCACACGCCGCCCTTGCAGGCGTAGGGCAAGGCCAACCCCGCCCGCAATCCAACGTCGAGCAGGCTGATGCCCTCGTAGGGCAATCGCAGCTTGCGGGTCTTGCCGTCGATGGTGATCTCCAGATCCGCCGCGGGGGTGTCGTCGGTAATCTCGATCGGCGGCACACCGGCCTGCGGCAGCGGCGTGCCGAACCGCTCGACATGGATTTTCCCGGGCGCCACCCCGGCCTGCCTGAGCGCGGCTTCGGCAGCATCCATCATCGGTGCGGGTCCGCAGATGAACGCCTCGTCGATGGCATCGGCGGGCTCGAGCGTGGCAAGAAAAGCGGCGCATTTGTCCTGATCGAGCACGCCATTGAAGAGCGCGACATCCTGTACGTCGTCCGACAGCACGTGATACAACGCAAAGCGGCTCAAATATTGATTTTTAAGGTCCTCCAGCACCTCACGGAACATGATCGCGTCGACGCTGCGGTTACCGTAGATCAGACTGAATGTGCTGGTCGTCTCGACCGCCAGGGTCGTCTTCAACAGCGCCAGCACGGGCGTAATGCCCGAGCCGCCGGCAAATGCCACGTAGTGCTTGGCGTGATCGGCATTCAGGTGGGTAAAAAACCGCCCGTCGGGCGTCATGACCTCGATCATGTGTCCGGGCTGCAACGTCTCGAATGCGAAATTCGAGAAGCGCCCGCCACGCACGCGCTTGATGCCGATGCGCAGCTCGCCGTGCCGCTCGTATTCCGTGACACCGACGCAGATCGAATAGGAGCGGCGCGTCTCCTCGCCGTCGAGGTGAACCTTGAGAGTGACGAACTGCCCCTGAATGAACCGATAAGCTTCGCGCAGGGCATCGGGCACCTCGAAGGAAACCGTCACCGAATCGGCCGTCTCGGGGCGAACTTCGCGAATGCGCAGTGAATGAAACTGGGGGGCTGCCATGACAGACACTCCACGTGATCCGCGCGGCTTTCGATCCGGGGATGGATCCCCCGGGGCCAGCTGCTTGGCTGAAGTATAGGAAAATCGCCGCGCTTTGCCATTCAATCCGCGCAACCCCGACTAAGCAGCGGCTAAGTATCCGGCGCTACACTGAATTCAACACGGTAGATAACCGTGCTTCAGTCAATTTTTCTTGAATGGACATTAAGATGAAAACCACACAGACGTTAATCGCTGCAATCGTGCTTTGCGCGGCAGGTGTTTTGCCCGCCATGGCCAAGGACAACCACCCCGGCTCGACGATGCCCGCATGGGTCAACCAGATGTGGCAAAGCCAACATGCCGCGGCGCAAACCGGCGCGCCCGCGCCGGCTGCCGTCAACGGCCAATCCCTGCCGGCCGGCGAGCGTCATCGCCCCTGAAACGGCCGGCTAACCGTCGACGCGCTCGCAAGCACCCATCTCAAGCGGCAAGCGGGCGCGTCCCTATCAAACCAGCCAGATCACGTCTTCCAGCCAAGTTCTTTCCCGCTTGCATTGCATCGCCGCTGCGCCCATCGCTCCGCCCTTCCTCCTGACGTGCATGAAACAGCTGCGGCCGCGGTTCTGTGCCGCGCTCGCCTTGCAACGCGGTTTGAGTCCCGGCTCGAACATCGGAAAATAGCACTACATGCTAAGAGGCAACTAAGTCTGCCCGCCTAGACTGAAATCGAACGCGGCGCCAACGCGACTCCGCATTCAGTCTCTTAATTTGATTTGGAGGTCGAAATGAAAACCGGATATACGATTGCCGCGGCTCTCCTGCTTTCCATTGCAGGCTCCGTGCCCGCCCTCGCCAGCGATGCCTATCCTGGCGGTTCGATGCTTTCCTGGGTTCACGCGGGTTCGCCGGTGAGTCAAGCCACGGTATATACCCACCTCGTCAAGGCCGAGCAGCACGGCCTGCTCGATCAAGGCAATACCGTATTCCCGATAACCCCGCAAGTGCCCCATGGCGCATGGCATATGTCGAGTCCGACAAACGTTGCCAGTATCGCGACCCCGGTACACTATCGGCACAACTAAGCCGTTCACGGCAAACCGTGCGACGCCCTCCGAACGGCGCGTCGCACGGATTTGGCGCGCTTGCCCAATGCGCCAATGCGGCACCGCGGCGATGATGTGAATTTCCGGCCCGAAAATGTCGGATAATCACGAAAGCCGCCCGGCAAAAATCAGGGCATTGCCGGCATCGCTGCGAATCGGGCGGTTATTTTCAGTTGCATCAACCGCCGACAGTCAACGTATGAAAAATTCATTGCAATACCGGCTGATCAGCTGGATCGCCGGCTGTATTTTAGCGATCGGGGCGATTGCGGGCTTTTTCTCCTTTTTCGGCGCATTCCAGCAAGCCTACCGGTTTCAGGACGAACAACTCATTCAGGTCGCGCGCCTGATCAACTCGAACCGGCTGGCGCTCGCCGATGCCGGCGTGCTTTCCAGCCCCGGCGCAAATGGCGATTCGCCATTGATCGTACAGCTGCTCGGCAACCCTCAATACCGCGGCAATCTGCCGCTGCCTCGCAATCTGGCCAACGGCTTCCAGACGGTCGACATCGCGGGACATTCGTGGCGCCTGTACGTCAAGCAACTCAATTCCGGCGACCGGGTCGCCGTCGGGCAACGCACCGAGGGACGAACCCAGATCGCACGGGCCAGCGGCTTGCGCACCCTCATGCCGTTTGGCATTTTGCTGCCGGTTCTGATCGGCTTGGTCGTACTCGCCGTGCGAAAGACGCTGGGATCGGTCGATCGACTGACCTCCGAACTCGACGCGCGCAGCGAATCTGACCTGCGCCCGCTCGACATCGCCGCCGCGCCTCATGAAATCAAACCATTTCTACTGTCGATCAATCGCTTGCTGCAGCGCCTGGGGCGCGCGCCGACGCAATCCCTTCACCGGTAGTCCCCTGGCGCCCGGCGACTCAGGTCAACTTGAGCGGTGTCGCGCGCTGGCGCACACCAGTCAGGCGAAATAGAGCGTTGGCTACGGCGGGCGCGACCGACGGACTCGACAACTCCCCCACGCCGCCAGGCTTGGCGACGTCGCCTTGGATGAGCACGATATCGATCTCTGGCATCGCATCCATGCGCATCACCCGATAAGTGTCGAAATTGCCCTGCCGCACACGCCCGCCCTCGATATCGACGCGGTCGAGCAGCGCGTGCCCCAACCCCCACATCAATCCGCCGTAGATCTGTTCCTCTACTCCGGCGGGCGAGACCATCAGCCCGCAATCGACCACGCAAGTCAGCCGCTGCACCAAGACGGCCCCGTTCGCGCCGTCGCCCTGCCGTTGCACGCGTGCGACCACCGCCACATAGCTGCCATAAGCCTGGTTCGTCGCCAATCCCAGTGCAGTGCCCTCGGGCAGCTGCTGCGCCCAGCCGGCGCGCTCGGCCGCCTGCCGCAGCACTTCCACGTGGCGCGGCCGGCCATGCATATGGGCGAGCCGATACGCCAGCGGATCGATACCCGCGGCATGGGCGAGTTCGTCGATAAAGCTCTCGAGTGCAAACACATTGGGAATAAAACTGACCGCCCGATACCAGCCGGTCGGCACGCCCGTCTCGTGCCGCACCCAGGCAAGATCGAGGTTGGGGGCACGATAAGCGAAGTCCCACTTGGAAATCGCTTCGGTCGTGCTGTAGTCCATTTTGTCGGGGCGTTCGGTGTAACCCGGCTCCCATTGCTCCGGCGACGCGGGGCAGACCGCGCGCAGTTGCAGCGCATCGAGCTGACCGTCGCTGCCGAGCGCGCCGCGCAACTTGTGGTAGGTCGCCGCGTGGTAATAAAGCGCGCGCATTTCATCTTCGCGGCTATGCATCAGCTTGATGGGGCGGCCGGTCGCCTTCGCCAGATAAACCACCTCATAAAGCCAGTACTTCGACTCGTGCGCGCCGAAGCTGCCGCCCGAGACCATGTCGTGCAGCACCACGCGTTCGGCCGGGATGCCGGTTACCACCCGAGCCGCTTCGCGGGCGGTCGAGGGTACCTGCAAGCCGCCCCAGAACGTGACCGTGCCGTCCTTGACCTGTGCGCTCACGCAGATCGGCTCGAGCGGATTCTGGGCTTTGTATGGCATCACGTATTCCGCCTCGATCAGACGCCCAGTCTTGCGCAGCGCGGTTGCGGTATCCCCTTGCGACACCGTGCTCACCGGCGCGGCAGCGGGACTGCCCAGGAATTGCGCCTGCCGGCGCGGCAGTGCGGCGCTGTCGAAGTGCGCGAACGCACCGTCGTCCCACGTAATTTTCAGGCGCTGGCGAGCGCTTTGCGCCGCCCAGTACGTGTCAGCCAACACCGCAACGCCCTCCTGGTTTCCACCAAGCACCGACGCGGGTGCGGCCGGTATTTTCAGCACCTGCCGCACGCCCGGCACGGCAAGCGCGGCGCTCGCATCGATCGCCCTCACCCGTGCGTCGATCACCGGCGCATGTTCGACCACTGCCACCAGCATGTCAGGCAGCTCGACATCGATGCTATAACGAAAGCGTCCGGTCGATTTCTCAAAGACGCCGCGCTTTTTCATCAGATGTCCGATGTATTTGAAATCCGCCGGGCGCTTGAGCGTGACTTTATCGGGCACCGGCAAACGGGCCGCCTGTTCGGCAAGCTCGCCATAGCTGGCGCTGCGCCCGCTCGAGGCGTGCAGCACGCGGCCATTGTCGGTAGTGCATGCCTGCGCGGCGACGCCCCAGCGCTTTGCCGCCGCGGCGACGAGCATGGCACGGGCGGTGGCTCCGGCATGGCGCAGGCGTGTGTACTCAAGCGAAACGCTGGTACTGCCGCCAGTCGAGAACACATGCCAGAGCGGATGAATGTACGCGATGAAAAATGGATTTTCCGGTGTGATGACGTCCACTCTGAACGGGTCGACGTCGAGCTCTTCAGCGACCACTGCCGGCAATGCCGTATGCGTGCCGGTACCGGAGTCGTGCTTGGCCACCACCAGCTTGATGGTGTCGTCGGGAAAAACGCGCACCCAGGCATTCGGCTCGAAGGCCGAGGGATCCGCCTGCGCAGGTTCAGCCGCGCCGCTGGTGGCCACGGCGTCGCACCAGCGGAATCCGACCGCCAGGCCGGCCCCCAGCGCCGCGCCGGATTTGAGAAACGCTCGTCGGGCAGCGCTTGGGCTTTGCGGGTTGCCGGTATCGTCGTATCGCATATCAGTCCCCCTGCTTCGCCGTGGCGTCGGCCGATATTTGCGCGGCGTGATGAATTGCGCGGCGAATGCGGCCGTAGGTGCCGCAACGGCAGATGTTGCCGCTCATCGCCGCGTCGATGTCGGCATCCGTGGGATGCGGATTTTGCGCGAGCAATGCCGCGGCCGACATCAATTGCCCCGATTGGCAATAGCCGCATTGCGGCACGTCCAATTCGACCCAGGCCCGCTGCAGCGGATGGCTGCCGTCGGGCGACAGTCCTTCGATGGTCGTGATGCGATGCCCCGCTACGGCCGCCAGCGGCAGTTGGCAGGCTCGCGCCGGCTGGCCGTCTAAATGCACGGTACAGGCGCCGCAGAAGCCGCCGCCGCAACCAAACTTGACGCCCTTGAATTTCAGATGATCGCGCAACACCCAAAGCAAAGGTGTGTCCGGCGAGACGTCGCCGACGATGCGCATTTGGCCGTTGACCTGGAATTTGAACATGCTGTCTCCTGGCGCGTCGGCGCGCCGCGCACCTGTTGGTGCATCGCGCCGCACGCTCGTTGTACTACGTATCGGTTTGCGCCATTATGTGAACGAACCGCGACGGCGGCCAGGCAGAATTTCTGAGACAGCCAGTTAGCCAGGCTAACACCCATGCACAAACGCTATCCTTCGCTCCAGGCCATGCAGGCCTTTCTCCAGGCCGCCGGCACCGGCAGTTTCACGGCAGCGGCCAAACGCCTGGATTTGACGCACGGCGCGATCAGCCAGCAGATTCGCACGCTCGAGGATCATGTCGGACAGGCCCTGTTCGCACGACACGGCGGGCGCGTTCAGTTGACCGATGCCGGCCAGTTGTTCGCCAGCGGGCTGGCCGAGGGCTTTGCGCAGATCGACCGCTCGCTGGCCGCGATCAAGCAACCGCGCGTGCCGCGCCAGTTGCTGCTCGACGTCGATCCGGAGTTGTCGCAGAGTTGGTTGATTCCGCGCCTCTACGTGCTCGCCCGCGCGCTACCCGATCATCAGATCGTGATCAGCTCGGCTTCGCGCGCGCTTGGCCTGGATACCCTGCGTTTCGATTTGGCGCTTCGCTATGGTTATGGCGAATGGGGCGACTTCCCCAGCGTGCAGCTGTGCGACGACCAGGTGCTGGCCGTCGGCGCTCCAGCGCTGCTGCGGGCGCACCGCGTAACGCCGGATCTGACGCCCGAGAAATTGATGGCGCTGCCGTTGCTCAATTACACCAAGCGCTCATGGGTGCTGTGGCTGGAGGCGGCCGGGTTGCTTCCGGTGGAGCCGCCCGCGCAGGCGGTATTCGACGATGCGGCAAATCTGATGGCGGCCGCCGCGCAGGGCCTCGGCGTGTGCCTGGTGCGGCGCCTGCTGGCCGCCGACGCGCTGGCCGACGGCCGCCTGGTGCAGCTCACACAGGTGACGATTCCGACGCGCTACAACTGCTACGTGATTTGGCCACAGGACCGGGCCGACAAGGTCGAACCGGCCGTGCGCGCGTTACGCGAGGCCGCCGCCAGCACGCTGATGTAACGGCCTCGATTGCGTTGAAGCGGAGTTGCTCGACGATCGCGCCAGGCCGGCGTTCAGCCGACGAACGCTTTTTCGACGACGTAGTGTCCGGGTGACGCGTTGTGGCCTTCGACGAAACCCATGCTCTCGAGCAGATGGCGCGTGTCCTTGAGCATCTCCGGACTGCCGCACAGCATCATGCGGTCGCGTTCGATATCGAACGGCGGCAACCCGACGTCCTCGAACAGCTTGCCGCTGCGGATCAGCTCGGTGATGCGCCCCTGGTTTTCGAATGTCTCGCGCGTGACGGTCGGGTAGTAGATCAGTTTTTCGCGCACCAGCTCGCCCAGGTATTCATGGCTCGGCAATTCTTCGGCGATCATTTCCCGATAGGCCAGCTCGTCGACGTAACGGCAGGTGTGCGTGAGCACCACGTGCTCGTACCGTTCGTAGACTTCCGGGTCCTTGATGATGCTCATGAACGGCGCCAGGCCAGTGCCTGTGCTCAGCAAATAAAGGTTCTTGCCCGGCAGCAGATTATCGACGATCAGCGTGCCGGTCGGCTTGCGTCCGACGTAGACTTGATCGCCCACCTTCAGGTGCTGCAAACGCGAAGTCAGCGGCCCGTTCTGCACCTTGATACTGAGAAATTCCAGCGTTTCCTCGTAATTGGCGCTTGCCATGCTATAGGCGCGCAGCAGCGGCTTGCCCTCGACTTCGAGGCCGATCATGGTGAACTGGCCGTTGGTAAAGCGAAAGGAGTCGTCGCGCGTGGTCTTGAAGCTAAAAAGCGTGTCGGTCCAGTGGTGGACTTCGAGCACGGTTTGCTGATTCAGTTGGCTCATGGAATTCAATCAAATTTAGGGGCGCCGCCAGCGTTTTCGAGCGCTCCCGGCACGGAATCCCGCTATTTTACCTCGGATGAGAATGATTTTCTTTTGGCCGATATCCCGCCGGCTTGACTTTCGTCAAGCCGGCGCCGTGCTCAAGCGCCACAGCGGGCGCGTCTGGCCGCGCAATCCGTTACGGGATCAGTTTCCCGTCAGCGTCGTGGAACGGGTATGGTCCCTCGTAGGCGTCGCAAAACCCGGCATGGGTGACCAGTCCGGTATCCGCCTGCCACCAATGCAGCTGGTAACTGGGCGGCTCCATCATGAAGGCCGAGGGGGCGTCCGGGCGCAGATCGAGTGCCACCTGATGGGCGGGCGACGGGCACGTGGAGGCAATCGTGCCGGCAAAGCGCGCGTGGATCGGCCGGTGCAGGTGCCCGCACAGGATCCGTTCGACGTTCGAATGCCTTTGCACGATTTCCCGCAGGCGGTCGAGATCGGGTGAGCTCATGCCGATCTCGTCCATGTGACCGATGCCGGTCGGGAACGGCGGGTGGTGCATGGTGATGACCACCGGACGGCCGCCGGCCATCGCCAGTTGGTCGGACAGCCAGTCCAGGCGGCGTTCGCACAAGCGGCCGCCCGGATTGGGATAATCCTGCGTATCGAGCGAAATCAGGCGCAACGGGCCGAGGTCGACCGCATACTGCACGAACTCCGCGTTCTGCCTGAGGTACGTATGTTCGGGGAACGCCGCGCGCAGTGCAGCGCGACTATCGTGATTGCCCGCGCACAGGTAATAGGGAATTTGCAAGTCACCGAGCAATGCACGCAAGTGGGCATACTCGAGCGGATCGCCGCTGTCGACCAGATCGCCGGTCATGACGACGGCATCGGGGCGCGGCCATAGTTGATTCAGATGCGTCACGGCGCGCCGCAGATACGCCGCGGTATCGACGCGCTGATAGGCCCGCTCGCCGGGCCGCTTGATGTGCATATCGGAAATTTGGCAGAGAATCATCGCCGCTCCTGCTGCTCCTGCTTCATGACAACGGCATTACCACCGTTGACGCCAATGTAACACCGACGCGCGCACCAGGCGCGAGCTCCGCGCGCCCGGGCGCGTCGGCCAGCACCGGTGCATCGCCAAGGCCCGACAGGGTCAGGCGCGTGCGCTCGCCAAGGAATACCGCACTCTCTACCCGACCGACGAGCAGTGCGCCATCGGTCGCACCGATTACCGCATCTTCCGGGCGGAAATAAATCTCCCGCCATGCCGGATTGCCCTGCGGCAGCGGCATGCGTCCGCCAGCGCAGATGAAGTGTCCATCGCGCCACTCGCCATTGACACGGTTCATGGTGCCGATGAACTGCGCCACCGTCGGATTGGCCGGATGATAGTAAATCTCGCGCGGCGTGCCGATCTGCTCGATGCGCCCCGCGCTCATCACGACGATGCGGTCGCCCAGCGCCATTGCTTCGGCCTGGTCATGCGTGACATAGACCGTGGTAATGCCGAGTCCGCGCAGCAAGGTATTCATCTCGGCGCGCAGCAAATCGCGCAGCTTGGCGTCGAGCGCGGTCAACGGTTCGTCGAGCAGCAACACCCGCGGCTGCGGTGCGAGCGCGCGCGCCAGCGCCACGCGCTGCCGCTGGCCGCCCGAGAGTTGGGTGATCGCCTTGTCGGCATGCGCTTCCAGCCGCATCAGCGTGAGCATCTCGTCGACACGCTGACGCAGTTGCGCGGCGGGCATCTTCTTCACGCGCAGGCCATAGCCGATGTTGCCGCGCACCGTCATGTTCGGAAACAGCGCGTAGCTCTGAAACACCATGCCGACTTGCCGCTTTTCGATCGGCTGACGCGTCACGTCGTCATCGCCGAACAGCACTTGCCCGCCCGCATCGGGCTGCTCGAGTCCCGCGATCAGGCGCAGCGTGGTGGTCTTGCCGCACCCGGACGGCCCGAGCAGCACGAGGGTCTCGCCAGCGGCAATAGTCAGGTCGACGGGGTCCATCACGCGATGCGCGCCAAAGGTCTTGCCGCATTGCACCAGGCGAATCGGTACCGGCTGTAGTTTCATCAAGGCTCTCGCAAAGTGGAGGCGGACGGGCGCCGCGAACGTTCGAGGCCGCTGGCGCCGAACAGCTGCAGCAGCACAAGCAACGGAATGATCATCAGGAAAAAGACCACGGTGTAGGCGCTGCCCACTTCCAGGCGCATCGATGCGTAAGCATCGGCCAGCCCGACCGGCAGGGTCTTGTCGGTGGGCGTGTGCAGCATCCAGGTCAAGTTGAATTCACCGATCGACAGCGTGACCACAGTGAGCGCGCCGGCCAGTATGCCGGGTCGCACATTGGGCAGCACCACGGTAAAAAAGCGGCGCAGGAAACCGGCGCCCAGGCTGGCCGCGCCCTCCTCCAGCGTCTTCAGGTCGACGCTGGCGCACACGGCGCTCACCGCGCGTACCATGAAGGGCAGCGTGAACACCACGTGCCCCACCACAATGAACCACGGACTGACGCGAAATGCGGTCAGGCCGCCATAGACCACCAGCAGCGCCAGCGCGCTGGCCAGCCCCGGCACCGCGACCGGCAACACCAGCAGTTCTTCGAACAGGCGCGAGACGCGCCCAGGCGCGCGCGCCAGCACATAACCGGCCGGCACGCCCACCAGCAAGGTAATCGCGAGCGTGGCGCCGGCAACGTAAAACGACAGCAGAATCGCATCGTGGTACATGCCCCACACCTGCACCAGCCAGCGCAACGTCAGGCCGCTGGCCACACCACGGAAATAATTGACCGACAGGCCGGCCATGACAGACATGATCACCGGCACTACCAGAAACAGGCTCAGCAACAGCGTGACGGTCATCTGGCCGGCAAATAGTAAGCGTCTCATGCCAGCCTCCTCAAGCTGCCGCGCCGGTGGCCTGGCCACCCAGGCTACGAGCGATTGCCAGTACCACCCAGGTGACGATCCCCAGGATCACGCTCAGGCCGGCGGCCGTCACAAAGTTCGCGTTGAGGGTGAATTCGGTATAGATGGTCATGGGCAGCACGTCGATGTCGGTGGCCAGCGTAAAGGCCGTGCCGAATGCGCCCATGGCGGTGGCGAAACACACCGCGCCCGAGGCGATCAGGCCCGGCGTGAGCGCAGGCAGCACGACGTCGCGCGTAATCTGCCAGACCGACGCCCCGAGCGAGCGGGCCGCCTCTTCCAGCGCGGGATCGAGCTTCTCGGCCGCCGCCATGATCGTCAGGATCACGCGCGGCACCGAAAAATAAAGATATCCGATGAACAGGCCGGTCATCGAATAGGCAAATACCGTCCGGTGTCCGACCAGCGCTTGCGTGATGCTGCCGATCAGGCCCTGCCGGCCCGCCAGCATGATGACCATGAAACCGACCACGACGCCCGGGAAGGCGAGCGGAAAGGTCAACATGGACACCAGCAGGCGGCGCCCGGGAAACCGATGCCGGGTGAGCATCAACCCCGCGATGAGCGACAGCACCAGGGCCACGGCCGTCACCCCGAGCGACAACGCGACCGTGGCCAGCAAGCTTTGCAGGTATCGCGGATCGCTCAGCAACGCCCGGTAGGTGACAAGCCAATTGGTGCCGCCGCTGAGCCTCACCAGCGAGACCATCGGCAGCAGCCAGAAGGCGAGAAACACTGCCAGTCCTGGCGCGAGCAGCGCGGTGCGCCACGGCACCGGCAAGGTCGCATCGCGTGTCATCGGTTTCATGGTTGCGTTATCTCAGCGCACGTCGTTCAGATAGAGTTTGCCGAACGCTTCCTGCGCCTTGGCCATTTTTGCAAAATCAACCGGCTTGACGCGCGCGTAGTCGGACGCCGGCAGGAACTTCGCTGCCGCTTGTTTGCTCATCGCACCGGCACGCACCGGCCGCAGGAAAGCGTTGGCCCACAGCGCCTGCCCCTTGTCCGACAGGACGAAATCGAGCACCTTCTTGGCATTCTCCGGATGGGGCGCGCCCTTGACCAGTCCCATGACGTACGGCACCGAAATCGAACCCTCCTTCGGAATCACGAAGGCCACATTGGCGTGATCCTTGTATTTCGCGCGGTAGGCGTTGAAATCGTAGTCGATCAGGATTGGAATTTCACCCGAGAGCACGCGCGCATAGGCCGTTTGCTTCGGCACGATCGGCTCGTTTTGCTTGAGCTTTTTGAAGTAGGCAATCGCGGGCGCAAAGTTATCGAGGTTTCCTCCCATCGCCTGGTTGACCGCCACTGCGCCGACATACCCGACGAAGGCGCTGCTCGGATCGAGATAGCCCACCATGCCGCGATACTCCGGCTTGAGCAGATCAGCCCACGACTGCGGCACAGGCTTGCCGTCGAGCGCGTCCTTGTTGACGAAAAAGCCAATGGCGCCCGAATGAATCGCGAACCAGTAACCTTGCGGATCTTTCATGCCCGCGGGAATTTCGTTCCAGTGTTTCGGTTTGTAAGGCGCGAGCACGCCTTTTTCCTTGGCCAGAATGGCGGATGAGACGCCAAGATAAGTCACATCGGCCACCGGGCTGTTGCGCTCGGCAACCAGCTGCGCGAGCGCCTGGCCCGAATTTTTGTTATCGAACGGCACGGTGATGCCGGTCGCGGCCTTGATCGCCTTGATTTGGCTGGCCCAGTCGGCCCACTCGGGCGGGCAGTTGTAGCAGATCGCGACATCCTGAGCGTAGGCTGCGTGACCGCCCAGCAAGCCGGCCGCGGCAAGCGAGGCGGCGGCGACGAAGCGGGAAAAAATCTTTTTCATGCTGATTTCTCCAGGAGAGGACAACAAAAGCGCTGAGGCAGCGCAATAGGTTCAGGAGGACGGCGCCCCGATCGAATCGCCCGGGCGGATGCGATGTGGCAAGATCACACCCGGGCGTTGTTTGGCGCGCGAGGCCGGCGCGCCACCCATGCGCGACGCCAGTTCCTGCCAGGCGCGCGCACCAATTTCATAATTCGGCTGGCAGACCGTGGCCAGCGACGGCGCCAGCAATTCTCCAACCGGCAATCCATCGAAGCCGACGATCGACATTTGCGCCGGCACCGCCATAGCGGCCTCGCGCAGCGAGCGCATGGCCACCATCGCGAGCAGATCGTTGCCGCAGAAAATCGCACTGGGACGATGTGGCGAATCACACAGCGCGGACAGCGTGCGCGCAGGCAACCCCTGCGCATTGAAGTCGATTTCATGTGCCGGCAGCGCCTTGAGGCCCGCCTGCCTGAGCGCGTCGCAATAGCCCTGGTAGCGCTGGCGCGCGCGATCGGATGCGCTGAGCGTGCCGGTCAACATGAGGATGCGGCGATGGCCCTGAGCCGTCAGCAGACGCACCGCATCGGCGGCCGCCGCCCGATTGTCGACCGACACCGAGGGCCGCTTCATGCTTTGGTTGTAGGTCAATACGTAGGGAATGCCGTCGGCCTCGAGCCGGTCGAGCAGCGGGCTTTGGGTGGCATCGGCGACGGTCAGGATCAAGCCGTCGACACGCTGGTTGGTCAGGGTCTGCGCGGCGTGCGCCTCGGATTCGGGGTCGTAGCGCGAGGTCATCAGCAGCAGACGATAGCCGGCTTGCGCGGCGGCCTCCTCGATGCCCTGCACGCATTCGGCGAACACGGGATTGGCCAGCGTCGGCAACAGTACGCCCAGCAATTGGGTGCGCCCGGCGCGCAATTGCTGAGCCAGATAATTGGGTTGGAACGACAGAGCTTCGATTGCCGCATGAATCTTTGCCAGGGTCGCCGGACTCACCATGTGCGGCGCGTTCATCGCGCGCGAGACCGTGGCAATCGAAAAACCGGCATGCTCCGCGACATGCTTGATCGTGCTTGAGTTCATCGCGTACCCATCGCCAGGGAGGCTGGCATGGTCCTGGATGAATCGGGAAGTCGAGCGCTCTTCATATTTCTACTTGGGTCAATTGCCGGTCGTATTGTCATCGCCCGTCATGAAATCGTTTTCATCATAGTGCCGATTCGTGACGCGACGATGACAAGCCATGCTGTCTCAATTGCAATGCCGCAAGCCGCGGCATCTCGTAAACCTCTCGGGAAGCCTTTACCGTAAGCCGCGCCAGGGTTTGGTGTGATAGGGAGTTTCCCGGATAGCTCCGACCTGCGCATCGGCATGCACGCCAATCACTGCGGCTGGCCGATCCGGTTCCGGCAAATCGTCCGGAGACCGGCAAAACACCGGAAAATCACGCCCAGACTGGCTTTCCGGCGGTTGGAGGCCCTATAATGCGGCCAGCCGGCCCGCCCCGCGGTTACGCAGGCGCCATTCGGTCGAACATATCGCGTCACTCGATCGACCGAGCGGGGTCCGAACCAAGTGCGCGGATACAACACCCGCGTCTGGCCTTGCGCGAGACGAAAGTGTTAGAGTTGACGCCGGTATTCACCACCTCATAGGAAAACGAATATGAACAAACAGGAATTGATCGAAGCTATCGCAGGTAAGACCGGTTCGAGCAAAGCGCAAACTGGCGAAATGCTCGACACGCTGCTGGAGACCGTCAAGAAAGCTGTTTCCAAGGGTCAAAGCGTTCAACTGGTCGGCTTTGGATCGTTCTCGTCGGGCAAGCGTGCCGCACGTATCGGCCGCAACCCGAAAACTGGCGAGGAGATCAAGATTCCGGCGGCCAAGACCGTCAAGTTCACGGCCGGTAAGGCGTTCAAAGACGCAGTGAATAAAAAGTAAGTCGTAGCAAAACCACTCGAAGGCCGGCTTGCGCCGGCTTTTTTTTTGCGCCGCAATTGTGCACCAATGGCCCGCGGCAAGTTGCCATCGTGCTATTGTGAAAATATTTTCAGCGTCTTGGGTCAGCGCAATGTCCCCCCACGATGGCGCCCGAACCTCCATCGCCGCCAACTTTCGATACCAACTCGATCAAGTCGCCTCGCATTGGCAAGCCAGCTCGGCACGCCAGGCCGGGCTGGACGCTGCCGAATCCCTGCACCAGCTGCGCGTGGCACTGCGCCGCATGCGCACGCTGCTGACACTTTTCCGGCCCTGGCTCAAGCGTGGATGGCGTCACCGGTTGCGCTCGGATATCTCGTGGATTTCTTCCGCGCTGGGTGCGGCACGCGACTATGACGTGCTGATCGGCGTCACCTTGCCGGCGCTCGCCGCGGCGCATCCTCATCTGACCGATTGGCCGGCCGTGCTCGGCGCGGCGCGCGCTGGCCAGCATGCCGCGCATGGCCGACTGGCTCGTGCCCGCTCACGGCAGCGCTATGCGAGATTTCACCGGCGCATGCAACGCTGCATCGACGGCGCGTCCAATCCGTTTCGATCGAGGGCGCGCTCGATGCTCGATCGCCGCCGCAGCCGCTTCCTCGACAGAGCGCGCCGCTTGCTTCGCGAGTACTATCGCGCGCTTTATCCCGCGGCAGAACACGCGACACAATTGTCGGCCGACGCATGCCATCGCCTGCGCCTTCGCGTCAAACGCCTGCGCTACACCAGCGAAGCACTGACACCGCTGCTCGCCAAAGCGCAGCACGCCAGCTTCTTTACTCACCTGAGCGCATGCCAGGATGCGTTGGGCCAGCGCAACGACGCGGCCGTGGCGCAGCGCCTGCTCGAGGATTTACCGCTCGACGCACCGGCGCGTGCACAGGCGCAACAGTGGCTGCAGCGTAAAATCGCGCAGGCCATGCGAGCCGCCGAGGATGCTCTCAAGCAGTTGCCCGAGCCCCGCATGCGATCTGGCAAACGACGCTGAGCGAGCCAATCCGGCGAGCGGTCGCGCCCGGCTGCGCCGCCAGACGCCGCACCTGATTTACAATGTGCCCTCACGACAATACCGATGACATTTCATTGCTGGCAACCGCCAGTTTTCTCTCAGGAGATTTTTCATGCCGCACGATGTAACCCCGAATCCGGCCACGCCGCAGGGAACGCCTCAAGACGTTCCGGATGTGCTGATCATGGGTGGCGGCGCAGCGGGCATCGGCCTGGCGGCCAGCTTGCGCAAACGGCGGCCCGCACTGCGTATATCTCTGATCGAACCCAGCGACACCCATTATTATCAACCCGCCTGGACGCTGGTCGGCGCCGGCGAGTTCGAGAGCGCCAAAACCGCGCGCCGCACTGCAGAATGCATCCCCTCGGGTGTCACGTGGATCCAGGCGGCCGTAACCGGCTTCGCGCCGGAACAGAATCGCGTCATGCTCTCCGACGGCCGGCAGCTGAACTATCGTTACCTGGCCGTGTGCCCGGGGCTGCAGTTGAACTGGGAAGCGATTGACGGCTTGACCGATACGCTCGGCAAGAACGGCGTTACGTCGAATTACCGTTTCGATCTCGCACCCTATACCTGGCAGCTGGTCAAGGAATTCCGCGGCGGCAATGCGCTGTTTACCCAGCCGCCGATGCCGATCAAATGCGCCGGCGCGCCGCAAAAGGCAATGTATCTGTCAGCCGACTACTGGCAACGCCAGGGGTTGCTGAATCAGTGCAAGACCGAATTCCACCTGGCCGGCCCCGCGCTGTTCGGCGTCAAGGATTACGTGCCCGCGCTGATGGAATATGTCGAGAAATACCGTGTCGATCTGAACTTCGGCTCCCATTTGCGCGCCGTCGACGGCCAACGCAAGATCGCCCGCTTCGAGCTCAAGGATGCCGACGGCAATTCGCAGACCGTCGACAAGCCGTTCGACTTGCTGCACGTGGTGCCGCCGCAAAGTGCGCCCGACGTGATTCGCGCCAGCGCGCTGGCCAACGAGGCCGGCTGGGTCGACGTCGACCCGAACACCCTGCGCAGCGCGCGTCATGCCAATATCTTCGCGCTCGGCGACGTGATCTCGGCGTCCAATGCGAAGACAGCGGCCGCGGTGCGCAAGCAAGTCGTAGTGGTGGCGGAGAACCTGCTGGCGGCGCTCGACGGGCAGACCTTGCCTACCCGTTACGACGGCTACGGCGCCTGTCCGCTGACGGTCGAACGCGGCAAGGTCGTGCTGGCCGAATTCGGCTACAACGGCAAGTTGCTGCCGACATTCCCGCTCGACGGCACCAAGGCAAATCACATCGCGTGGGTGATGAAGAAGCACATCTTCCCGTGGGTCTACTGGGAATGCCTGCTGCGCGGCCGGGAATGGCTGGCGCGTTCGACCAACTGACGGTCAACCCCAGACAACCCTGAAGAACACAACGCCGCAACCGCCCTCGTCCGATTCGACCGAATCGGACGATTTCAGCGACGGCGGGCCGAGTCGGGCAGCCAGATGGCAATATTTTTGGCCGCTACTCGCCGCCGTCGGCATCGTGCTTCTTTGCTCGACCGTGGCGCAAGTGACGGCCAACGCGCTCGTGAGCCATCGCATGTTGCGCTCGCTGGTGGAGGAGCGCGATCTCTCCGGTCGCCTGTCGGATAACGTCGCGCGCAACATCGACCAGGATATGCTGATGGTGCGCGGCATCCCGTCGCTGCTCGCGCATATCGAACAGATCCAGAATGGGCTGGCCCGCGTCTCGACACCGAGTCTGACCCATTTGTCGCCGCAGGCGGCGCGCAATCGCCTGCTCAACGACCCCGATCTGGAGAGACTCAATCAGCTGCTGTATTCGGCCCAGGTCTACTTTGGCGTGGCCCACGTCTGGCTGGATACGCCCGACGGCTATTGCGTCGCATCGAGCGACTATTACGAGCGGCAAACAGTGATCGGCACGCGCCACCTCGATCGCGACTATCTGCGCGCCGCGTTGCTCGGCCGGCCCGGTCAGCAATACGGCGTCGGAAGGATCAGCGGCACCCCCGGCATTTTTCTCTCGTCTCCCGTCTATCGCAACGGTGATATCGTCGGCGCGATTATCGTCAAACTCGGACTGGTGCAAATGGAGCACTGGGTCAACACCGGCAAGTCGTTCATTGTCGATCCCAACGGCGTGATCATTCTTGCGAATGACCCGAGCTTTGTCGGCAAGGCGATGCCCGATGCGAAAGTGTTGTCGATGACGGTATGGCAACGGGCCGACCTTTATCAACGCACCACTTTCGCAACGCTGCCCCTGGCGCCATACCGCGCATCGCTGCCGGCCGAGGTGAAGAAGCTTCTGCCGGACGACGATCACGCATCGCTCGTTACGTTCGGGCCGGACGGCCCACCGAATCTGCTCAAAATCACCAGTGCGCTCGACGGGGGCCTGTCGGTCTACACGGTGACTCCCACGCCCGATCTGGAAACCTTCCAGACCGAGCGCCGGCGCTATACGTTCTTGCTCAGCGCCCTGCTCGTCAGTCTGTGCGCCTTGGCCACACTGCTGGTGCTGTACCTGTCGCGCGGGCGGCGACATCTGGCCGCCACGCTTGCCCTGAATGCAACCCTGGAGCATGAAGCCAAGTACGACGCGCTGACCGGCAGCCTGACCCGTCGTCATTTTCTCAAGCGCTTGCGGCAGGAAATGGCCGATACCGGTCACCGTGCGGCCCTGATCCTGGTCGATCTGGATAATTTCAAGCAGATCAACGACACTTGGGGCCATGCCGCCGGCGACGCCGTACTCGCAGCCTTCGTGCGCCTTTGCTGCAACACGCTGCGCGGCGAAGACATCTGCGGCCGCATCGGCGGCGAGGAATTCGGCATCATTCTCGACAATAGCGATGAAGCCGTCGCTCTGGCGGCTGCCGAACGCCTGCGCGAGGCGGTTTGCCAGTTGAGCGTGCCCACCGCGGAGGGTTTGATCCAATTCACCATCAGTGCCGGCGTTGCCGAACTCGTTGCCGGCGACGACGACAAACATTGGTTACACCGCGCCGATGCGGCGCTTTACCGCGCCAAATCACTCGGCCGCAACCGGTGCGTCCGGTATGCGGATATTGCGTAGCGGAGCATTGAAAATACGTAACCGGCGGGTTTGAATCGGGTCGGGCCAGCGCAGGAATCGGCGCGTATGCGACACATATGCGTATTCCGGGCACTGCCCGCCCCGAGTCCGGCACGCGCAGCAGTTTTTCAATGCCCGCAAACATCCCGCCTCGCGCCGTATGACGAGGTCTTATTTCGGAAAACGATGGCTTCATACCTCAGCAAACCGCGCGCGGCACGGCGCGCCATCGCCACGCCATTGGTCTTCGCCGCAGCGCTGCTGGCTGCAAATCAGGCGCACGCCAGCCTGACCCTGCTGCAACCGCCGCGCACGCTTCACGGTGACGCACCACTGATCATCACGGTGCTGATCGATAACGACGAATCGAAAAGCGAAACCTATACGCTGCCGGCCAGTATCGAAGCATCGGTCTCCAACGCCGACAATCGTCCGGTTGCGCTGACACTGAGCCGCGACGCACAGGCGCCAGGCCGACTCACGCTCTCGCCCGGTCAATTCCGCAAGGTGCGCTACAGCGCGGTGCTGCCCGCCCGAATGCGCGGGTCCGCCAGCGTGTCATTGCTGAAGTGGGACGCCGCCACATTCATCGTGCTGCTCGACCGTGCCGCGCCATCCGTGCCGGTGGCCAGCGCGGCGCCGCTACCCGCCTCCGCCTCGGTGACCGGCACGCCCGCCGCTCGCTCGGCCGAAGTCGCGGAAAATGCCCCGCCCGCCAGTACGCCCCACGATTTCGTCACGGCGGATTCGAGTATCGCCAGACTGCAGTCACGCCTGTCGGTGAACGAGCCGATCTATTTTGCCGTCGGTAAAAACGGCGATACCAACGCAAAATTCCAGTTCAGTTTCAAGTTTCGCCTGCTGGCCCCCGAGGCGCCGAATTCGAAGGCGTTTCTCGATAACCTCTATTTCGGCTATACGCAGCTCGCGATGTGGAACCTTGAGGCGCCGTCCAAGCCATTTCGCGACAGCAACTATCGCCCCAGCCTGTTCTATTACATTCCCGACACCGGATGGCACAGCCGCTGGTTTACCCAGCTTGGCGCGGCAGCGGGTCTCGAACATGAATCGAATGGACGTGGCGGAGCGGATTCGCGCAGTTTGAATATCGCTTTCGTAAAACCGATTTTCACGTTCGGCAATCCAAGTGACTATCACTGGACCGTCGAGCCCAAGCTCTACGCCTATCTGGAGAAAGGTGAAAACCCCGATATTGCGCATTACCGGGGCTACATGGATCTGCTGTTGATTTACGGCAAGCCCAACGGGTGGCAACTGGCCACCACGCTGCGCAAGGGCACGCGCGGCGGCTACGGCAGTATCGACGCACAATTGACATATCCGCTCGGCAAGCTGCTGAGCGGGGCCGGCGGGTACCTCTGGGTGGGCTACTTCAATGGCTGGGGCGAGGATCTGCTCGACTACAACCAGCGCAGGCACAGCCAGTTCCGTATCGGTTACAGCGTCGCGCGGTGGTAATCCGCAGTCATTGAAAAAGCGCCGGCAGCACTGGGCACGCGGTGCGATAATGGCGTGCCGCGCCGCCCCATGCCGGACTGCGGCTGCCCGTCAACCGTGTTTTTGCGTCAATCCCATGTCTTCAGAATTGCATGACCGCCCCGATAGCCCCTGCATCGGCGTTTGCTCGACCTTGTTCGACGAGGTGTGCAAGGGCTGCGGGCGGACCGCCTTCGAAGTATCGAACTGGGTTTTTCTGAGTGAAGCGGAGAAACAGGCGATCTGGGATCGGATCACGCAGGAAGGCACCGCCATGCGCTTCGCGCCCGAGCGATCCTAAAGCGGCACGCCCGCCAAGCGGGCGCACCGCATCCGGATGACGATCGCAAGTCGGGCTCAGCGGGCGCGGAACTGCAGCGACTTGTACTCCAGAAACTCTTCCAGGCCGTACACGCCATTCTCGCGCCCATTGCCGGACTGCTTGAAGCCGCCGAACGGCGCCTGCATATTGAACTGGCCGCCGTTGATGTCGACCTGCCCCGTGCGCATCCGGCGGGCAATCGCCAGTGCCCGGGTCTCGTCGCCGGACCATACGCCGCCGCCCAGCCCGTAGATCGAGTCGTTGGCGATGCGCACCGCGTCGTCGTCGTCCTGGTAAGTGATGATCGTCAGCACCGGACCGAAGATTTCCTCCTGGGCAACCGTTGCGCGCGGCGCGACATTGCCAAGCACGGTGGGCCTGACGAAAAAGCCCTTGTCCAGCCCCTCGGGCCGCTCGGCCCCGCCCGTCACCAGTTCGGCGCCCTCTTCCAGCCCTTTGCGGATATAGGCCAGCACGCGTTCGCGTTGCGCGGCCGACGCCAGCGGGCCGAGACGCGTGGTTTCTTCGCGCGGATCGCCCAGCACGAACGATTCGGCGAGCTGCCTGGCCAGCGCCTTGACCTCCTCGTAGCGGCTGGCCGGCACCAGCATGCGGGTATGCGCCGAGCAGGTCTGTCCGGAGTTGAGGTAACAGGCGTTGAGCGTGCCCTTGACGGCGGCCGGTAAATCCGCGTCGTCGAGAATCACCGAGGCAGACTTGCCGCCCAGCTCGAGCGCGACCCGCTTGACCGTCTGCGCGGCCAGCTCCGACACCCGCTTGCCGGCCCGGGTGGAGCCGGTGAACGAAACCATATCGACGTCCGGGTGGCTGGCCAGCACCTCGCCGACCACCGGCCCATAGCCGGTCACAAGATTGAACACGCCGGGCGGCAAACCCGCCTCATGAATCACTTCGGCCAGGATGAACGCGTTGAACGGCGCGACTTCCGATGGCTTGAGCACGACCGTGCAACCGGCTGCCAGGGCCGGCGCGACCTTCAAGGTGATCTGGTTCAGCGGATAGTTCCACGGTGTAATCGCGCTCACCACGCCCACCGGTTCGCGCACCACCAGCGAATTGCCTACCCGCTCCTCGTAGGAATAACTGCCGGCGAGATCGGCATAGTAGCCCCAGTTGTAGACCGGGCCGCCGACCTGAATCGCGCGCGAGAGCTTGATCGGCATCCCCACTTCGCCGGTGATGCTGCGCGCCAGTTCATCGGTGCGCGCACGCAGGCCCTCGGCAATTTTGCGCAAATAGGCGCCGCGCTCGAGCGCGGGCGTGGCCGCCCATGCATCGAACGCAGCACGGGCTGCGGCAACCGCGGCCTCGGCGTCGGCTTCGATGCCGGCCGGAATTCGCCCCATCGGCTCTTCGGTCGCAGAGTGAAACACCTCAATGGTGTCGCCGCCGCGCGGCGCGACCCACTGGCCATTGATATAGAATTTATCGTAACTCTGCATGGCAATGCACTCCCGTGCGCAAACAAATAGGGGCTCATTGTAGCGCCGCCGACTGTTGCCGTCAGCGCTGGCGGGAAAGCAAAACGCCGGCGCGAGGCCGGCGTTTTGCGAACGGGTGGCAACCTCGCCGGTCAGACTTCGACGCCCTGGCTGCGCAGGTATTCGTCGTAGGTGCCGTGGTAATCGACGATTTCACCGCCCGGCTTGATCTCGATGATGCGGGTGGCCAGCGACGAGACGAATTCCCGATCGTGGGACACGAAAACCAGGGTGCCGGCGAACTTGTCCAGCGCGATCTGCAGCGACTCGATGGACTCCATGTCCATGTGGTTGGTCGGCTCGTCCATCATCAATACATTGTGCCGGCCAAGCATCAGCTTGCCCCAGATCATGCGGCCCTTCTCGCCTCCCGAGAGGACCTTGACCGACTTGCGCACGTCGTCACCCGAGAACAGCAGCCGACCGAGCGTGCCGCGAATCATCTGGTCGTCGTCGCCTTCCTGAGTCCAGAGGTTCATCCAGTCGGTCAGCACCTTGTCGTCGGGGAACGCCTCGGTCGTATCCTGCGGCATATAGCCCACGCTGGCGTTCTCGGCCCATTTCACGGCGCCCGCGTCCAGTTCCAGGTCGCCCAGCAGGCTACGCAGGAAAGTTGTCTTGCCGACGCCGTTCTCGCCGATGATGGCAATTTTCTCGCCGGCCTGCACCGCGCCCTCGTACTGCTTGAAAATTACGCGGTCATACGATTTGGTGATGCCCTCGATCCGCACCGCGTGGTTATGCAGCTTTTTCTCGAACTCGAACCGGATGAAAGGGTTCTGTCGGGACGACGGCTTGATGTCCTCGACCTTGATCTTGTCGATTTGCTTGAGACGGCTGGTGGCCTGCCGGGCCTTCGACTTGTTGGCGGAGAACCGACGCACGAAATCCTGCAGATCTGCGATGCGTTCCTTCGCCTTGGCATTGGCATTTGCCTGCTGCTCGCGAGCCTGCGCCGAGGCCAGCATGTAGTCGTCGTAGTTGCCCGGGTAGATCTTGAGCGTGCCGTAGTCCATGTCGGCCATGTGCGTGCACACGGCGTTCAGAAAGTGACGGTCGTGCGAGATGATCACCATGGTCGAATTGCGCTCGTTGAGCACGTCCTCGAGCCAGCGAATGGTGTTGATGTCGAGATTGTTGGTCGGCTCGTCGAGCAGCAGTACGTCCGGGTCGGAGAAAAGCGCCTGCGCGAGCAGCACGCGCAGTTTCCAGCCGGGCGCCACAGCGCTCATCGGACCGTTGTGCTGGTCGATCGGAATACCCACGCCGTGCAGCAACTCGCCCGCGCGCGCCTCGGCGGTATAGCCGCCGTATTCGGCGAAGCGAGCCTCCAGTTCGGCGGCGTGCATGTAGTCGTCGTCGGTCGCCTCGGGATTCGCGTAGATCGCATCGCGCTCGCTCATTGCCTGCCACATCTCGGTGTGGCCCATCAGCACGACGTCGAGCACTCGCCGGTCTTCGTAGGCGAACTGATCCTGTTTGAGCTTGCCCAACCGAACATTCGAATCAAGGATGACCGAGCCGCCGCTGGGCTCCAGGTCACCGCCCAGAATCTTGATGAAAGTCGTCTTGCCGCACCCGTTCGCGCCAATCAAGCCATAGCGGTTACCCCCTCCAAATTTGACGGAGATATTCTCGAACAAGGGCTTGGGCCCGAATTGCATGGTGATGTTGGCGGTGGACAGCACTGGGGATTTCCTGAAGGACAGACCGGGGGAAGAACCTGTTATTTTAGCATAGCCGCCACCACGGCCGTGGCCCGGCGATGGGTTCGCGGCTACGTCATGCCGGCCGCCGCACGCCCCCCGCTCATGCTCTTTTCAACGTGAACCGGAAACAGCCCGCCAGCGGCTGTTGCGCGGCCGGATAGATCTCGGCGGCGTAGGTGGCCGGCGGCAGATCGTAATAGGCCCAGCCATTCGCGTCGGTCGGGTCATGGGCGATCTTCGTGCCGCCCAGATACAGGTCGAAATACGGCAGCGGCACGTCTTGCGGACTGCCCGCAGCCACCTCGCCGATGACGCGGTAGTTGCCCCGCCGCGCCAGTGTGAAGCGCAAAAATCTCCGGTTGCCGACGCAGCCGCGGGTTGCCTTGCCTGCCTCGCTGCGATTGAATTTGTCCGTCAGACACAGCGGCGGAGAAGGCTCGTCGAGTATCAGTTCCGTGTAGATCGGCAGCAAATAGCGCTGCTCGCTCGGCGCAACCACATCGGCTGGCAAAACGCGCTGGCGCGTGCCCCATTCGTCGAGCGACGCGCCTTCGACCGTATTGAGAGCGCGCAACAGCCGATCGATCTCGCCCTGTCCGGCGATCCCGACCCGCTTGCGCAAGCGGGCGGCAAAGCTAAGCAGACTCGTAAATGCGCCCACGCGCTTCTGCTCGTTGACCATCACATCGTAAATCGGCTGAAAACCGATATGCGGCGACTTCGCCCACTGGTAAAGCGCATGCGATATCGGCATCTCGCCATACCAGGTTCGGGGCGTGCCGATTTCGTCGAGATCGAATGCGGCGCCTGTGCTGGCCTGCTTCTGGCCGCAAGTGGTCGCGTAGATCGGGGTGCCGCGCACAATGCTCGACAGCGCGTTGGCCCACGCCTCGGTAAAGCCGGAGCGCATGTCGGGATGCTCCTCGTGCGCGCCGCCGCCGTTGTCGGCGCGAGAAAAAGCATTTTCGAAGTAATGCGCCCATTCATGGATGATGGTTGCCGGGTGATATTCGTCGGTATCCAGGTTCTGCGCGCCGAGCAGATAAATGCCGGAGCCCGGCGGGGTGACCTTGAAGAAACTGGTGCCGATGTAGCCGCGCGACAGACGTTCGAGCGGATCGTCCGGCGTCGCTTCCTCCTGATGCGGATTGCGGGTCTCGGGTACGTTATGCGGGTGCCAGAAGACGTTCAGCGGCGCAAAGACAGCCGCCCGGTCGACCAGGAGCACGCGCTGAATGGCCTGATGAATCGCCGCAAGAATCGCAAACGGCGCCGCCGGTCGGCTCGCCGGGTAGCGCTGCAGATCGCGGCTCCATCCCGAGCCCGCATGCAGCGCGACGGTGCGCCCGCGTGTGCCGGTGTCGAACGGCTCGCTCTCCAGCGCATACACGGTTGCCTGCTCGGGCACGCTGCGGAACTCCTCGGAGTGGTTGTCGCGCACCGCGACCTCCCACGCCGGGCGCCCGTCCGGCGCGATATCGGCCGACATCATGCGGGCCTCGACTCTGACCATCGCGCGCACGTTGGGCGGCACTGCGACGGCGTAGGCGCCGGCAACGTCGCTCAGGGTGTCGGCCAGTACGCGCCGCGTCTGCGGATCGACGACCATCACCACGGCGTTGGCCACCGCATAGCGCGCGGTGGCGTCATAGTCCAGCTTCGCTTGCAGCTGCCCCTGGGCATCGCGCGACACGGCCACGGGAATGCAGTCGTAGGTGATGTTTCCGGAAATCGTGACGTCGGCGGCGCTCGGCCGGTCGGATGAGAGGGCAGCGGGCGCAGCGGCGGATCGGACATTCGGCATCGACTCTCTCCAGAAAATTCGATGCCTCGAAAATATCCAATTAGCTTTCCATATGCAATCCTAAATTATTAATTTTGGACTGCTTTAGGTAGAGAATACCTGCGCGCTACGGCCTCTCGTAGGGCGGCCATGGACATTTCGGTCAGGCGGCCGGCAGGGCCCCCTCGACGCCCTCGACAAACCAGTTGATATTGTGCTTTTCCGCATCGTCCAGCGTTTTGCCGGCGGGCACGCGCAAGGTTCCGGCCTGATCCTTGAGTGGGCCGGCAAACGGATCGTAGGCGCCATCATGGAATGCATCGTAGCGCGCGGCTTCGGCCTTTTGCGCGACCTCCGGCACGACCCTGGCGTTGATGCTGACCAGGTCGACGGCATTGTGCCGGATGCCGTTCCAGACCGGCTGGTTGGTCCACTGCCCTTCCATCACCTGTTGCACGGTCTTGATGTAATACTGGCTCCAGTCGATCACGACCGAGCCCAAATGCGCCTGCGGACCGTATTTGCTCATGTCGGCGTCCCAGCCGAACGCATGGATCCTGTGCGCCTGCGCGGCCTGCATCACGCTTGCCGAGCCGACGTTCTGCATCAGGATGTCCGCCCCCTGCCCGATCAGCGCCTCGGCCGCCGCCCGCTCCTTGTCCGGGTCCGACCAACTGTTGGTCCACGCCACCTGCACCTTGATGTCCGGATTAAGCGCGCGCGCGGCGATCGTAAACGCGTCGATGTTGCGGATCGCCGCGGGAGTCGGCATCGAGGCGACGTATCCGATGATGTTGCGCTTGGTCACGTAGGCGGCAATCACGCCCGCCAGACTCGCGCCTTGATAGCCGCGCACGTCGTAAGTGCCCAGGTTGGGCGCGCTTTTGTAGCCGGTCGCATGTTCGAAAATGACATGCGGGAATTCGGCGGCAACCTTGAGCATCGCATCCATGTAGCCGAACGACGTGCCGAAAATCAGCCGGCTGCCTTGACTGGCGAGATTACGGAATACCTGCTCCGAAGCGGCGCCGTCCGGTACGTTGGGCACACGCGTGACTTTGATCCTGTCGCCGAATTTGTGCTCGACGGCCTTGGCACCAAGCTCGTGCGAGCCAACCCAGGTGTTGTCGTCGGCGTTGCCCGCATACACGAATGCCACCCCCATCGGCCCGGCGGGCACAATCGCGCCGGATGCCGCAACAGGTGCGCTGGCTGGTGCCGCGCCCGCCCCTTCGCCGCCCTCGCGCCTGCCGCATCCGCTCAACAACGTGGCTGCCGCGGAGCCGGCCAGCGCAATCAAAATGTCGCGACGTCGCATTGAAACTACTCCTGTCCCAGATATTGCTTTCAAAATTTGCCGCTCGACGGGAAAGGAGAACGCGACTCGCATGCGAGGCGTCTCGGCATGTCGAGCCCCGCCCCGGATAGTACCGCAGGAAGCGGCGCGCCGACCCGGCGCCGTGCCGCGTCGGCCTCAGGAATTTCGGTATGGCTCGGCGCGCAGTTATGCTTCATAATGCTTTGCTTATGCAACAAGCATCAAATCATTAGCAAACGGATATAACGATCATGAGCCAAACTCGCGAACCCATCGATACTTATTTGCTGCGGGTATTGAACACCCTGATGATCGAGCGCAGTGTCACCCGGGCCGCCGTCAAGCTCAATCAGTCCCAGCCGGCCATCAGCGCGGCGTTGCGCCGCCTGCGGGATATCACTGGCGATCCGTTGCTGGTGCGCGGCAAGTCGGGCATGGTGCCGACCGAATATGGTGCGTCGCTGCTCGAACCGACCCAGAACGCGTTGCGCGAAATCGAACGGATCACCGTCCAGCAATCGACTTTCGACCCGGCCACGACAGTGCGCACCTTTCGCATCGGTTCGCCGGACTATCTGAACGTCTACTTCGTACCCACGGTCGTCGAGCGTTTCCGGCAGCAAGCCCCCAACGCGCAACTCGAGCTGCATTCGCTGGGGCCGGCCTTCGATTACGAGCATGCGCTGGAGGAAGGCAAGGTCGACATCGTGATCGGCAACTGGCCCGAGCCGCCCGAGCAGCTGCACCTGAGCAACCTGTTCGTCGACCAGATCGTCTGCCTGATGCGCAGCTCGCATCCGTTTGCCAAGCGCGAACTCACGCTCGATCACTATCTGCAGAGTCCGCACCTGGCGCCGTCACCCTATTCGGTGGCCCAGCGCGGCGCGATCGACATGCATCTGGCGCGTGAGCGGCTCAAGCGCAACGTCGTCGTTACGATTCCCTACTTCAACCTGGCGCCTTACGTGCTGTTGAAGTCGGACCTGATCTTCACCACCACGCGGCTGTTTGCCGATTACTACGCCGACTTTCTGCCCCTGACGGTGGTCGAGGCGCCGATCGATTTTCCGCCGATGCAGTATTACCAGCTTTGGCACGAGCGTACGCACTACTCCGACGAAGTGCGCTGGCTGCGCAGCGTCATTTCCGACGCCACGCGCACGCTGCTCGAGCAGCGCGGCCAGTCCTGAATCATCCCGCCACCAGACGCTGCGCCAGCCGGTTGTGCCGCTCGATCGTGGCCGGCAGGTCCAGCGTGGCGATCTGTCCTTCGCGCACCACCACCCGGCCGTTGATCACGCTGTAGGCGACCGCTCCAAGGTTGCAGAACACCAGCGCCGCGAGCGGATCGTGCAGCGCGCCGGCCAAACCGATTTGGCGCAGATCGAAAGCGGCGAAGTCAGCTGCCATGCCCGGCGCCAGCGCCCCGATATCGTCGCGATTGAGCACCTTGGCCCCGCCCAGCGTGGCGATCTCCAGCGCCTCGCGCGCCGTCATCGCGTCCGGTCCGAACCCGACGCGCTGCAGCAGCAACGCCTGACGTACCTCGCTCATCATATGGCCGGCATCGTTCGAGGCCGAACCGTCGACGCCGAGGCCGACCGGCACCCCGGCGTCGCGCATCTTGCGAATCGGCGCAATTCCCGAGGCCAGCCGCATGTTCGAGCAGGGACAATGCGCCACCCCGGTACCGGTGCGCGCGAACAGTTCAATGCCCTGCGCGTCGAGCTGGACGCAGTGCGCATGCCAGACATCGTGGCCGACCCAGCCCAGGTCTTGCGCATACTCGGCCGGCGTCATGCCGAATTTCTCGCGGCTGTAGGCAATATCGTTGACGTTTTCCGCCAGATGGGTGTGCAGCGACACGCCATAATGGCGCGCCAGCGCGGCCGCCTCGCGCATCAGGTCGCGACTGACCGAAAACGGCGAGCATGGCGCCACCACCACGCGCTGCATCGCGTAGCGATCGGCGTCATGGTAGGTTTCGATCAGGCGTTGCGTGTCGCGCAGAATCGCCGCTTCGTCCTCGACCACCGCATCCGGCGGCAATCCGCCCTTGCTTTGCCCGACGCTCATGCTGCCGCGGCTGGCATGAAAACGCATGCCGATCTGCGCGGCGGCCTCGATGCTATGGTCGAGCTGGCAGCCGTTCGGATAAATATAGAGATGGTCGCTGGAGGTCGTGCAGCCCGACAGAATCAGCTCCGCCATCGCCGTGAGCGTCGACACGCCGATCATCTCCGGGGTCAGGCGCGCCCAGATCGGGTAGAGGTTGCTCAGCCAGTTGAACAGCTCGCCGTTTTGCGCGGCCGGCACGGCGCGCGTCAGGCTCTGATACATATGGTGATGCGTATTGATCAGCCCCGGAATGACGATATGTCCTCGCAGGTCGATGACTTCATCGGCGCTGTGCGGCAAGGTCTCGCTCGGGCCGACCGCCACGATGCGGTTGTTCTCGACGAACAGGCCGCCCTGTCTGATTTCGCGCCGCTGGGCATCCATCGTCACCAGCGACTCGGCATTGCGGATCAATAAGGTTTTGTTTGGCATGCGTTAATCGACATATAAAAAAGGGGGCTTACGCCCCCAACGCATCTCGCTGGAGATCAACCGCGCGATGTCAGTGCACTTCACCCAATTGGCCGGCTATCTCACCGGCCGAATGCTTTTTTTCGTCTTTGAATCCATTGAAATAAGCGTTGAGCACCACCGCCGAGACGGCCGCCAGCAGGATCCCGCTATGCAGCAGCGGGGCCAGCTGCACCGGCATCTTGCTGAAGAACTTGTTCGACACCACCGGGATCATCGCCATGCCGATGCCGATCGCGACGATATACAGGTTATAGCGGTTTTTCTCGTAATCGACCTTGGCAAGGATCTTGATGCCGGTGGCCATCACCATGCCGAACATCACGATGCCCGCACCGCCCAGCACGAACTGCGGAATCGAAGCCACGACGATCGACATCTTCGGCACCAGGCCGAACATGACCAGGATGACACCGGAAGTGGCACACACCCAGCGGCTGCGCACCCCGGTAATGCCGACCAGACCGATGTTCTGCGAAAACGAGGTGTGCGGGAAACTGTTGAACAGGCCGCCGATCACCGTGGCCAGGCCATCGACGCGCAAGCCGCGCACCAGTGTCTTCTCGTCCACCGGGCGCTCGCAGATCTCGCCCAACGCCAGGAACATCCCGGTCGATTCGATGAAGGTGATCAGCATGACCACCACCATGGTGGCGATCGACCAGGGATCGAACTTGGGCAGCCCGAAATGGAACGGTGTCACCAGCGCGAACCACTTCGCCTGAGCCAGGCCGGCGAAGCTTACCTTGCCCATCATCAGGGCAATGGCAAAACCGAACATCATGCCCAGCAGCACGGCAATGTTGGCGAAAAAGCCGCGTACATAGCGTGTGATCAACAAGATGAATACCAGCACGGCCAGTGAAATGCCCAGATAGACGGGGCTGCCGTAATCGGGGTTGCCAACGCCGCCGGCGGCCCAGTCGATACCCACACCGACGATGGTCAAGCCGATCGAGGTGATCACGATGCCGGTGACCAGGGGCGGGAAAAAGCGCAGCACCTTGCCGATGAGCGGCGCGATCAGCGTGCCGATGATGCCTGCGGCGATCGTCGATCCGTAAATGCCGGGCAGGCCCAGCGCGGGATTGCCGGCCATTGCGAGCATCGGCCCGACCGCGGCGAAGGTCACCGCCATGATGACGGGCATGCGAATACCGAACTTGCCGATACCGATCGACTGCAGCAGCGTCGCGATGCCGCAGCACAGCAAATCGGCGCTGATCAGAAAAGCCACCTGGTCCTTGGGCAGGCCGGCGGCCCCGCCGATAATCAGGGGAACGGCAATTGCGCCGGCATACATCACCAGCACGTGCTGCAATCCGAGAGTCAACAACTTGCCCAACGGCAATACTTCGTCGATGGGGTGCACCGCGGCGTTACTCATGGTTCTATCTCCTCCTACTTGTTCCTTTGTGTATGACGCAAGGCAAAGGTACCTGCCCGGCACGCGTCGTGACAAGCCGTGCCGGGCATATATTGCTTTTTACATAGCCCATATGCGCAAAGCCTGATATCGAACCTCGGGTTTTCCCGATAGGCTCAAGCCCGGTGGGGCATAACGGCCGATTTTCCGGCAAGCCGGCCGCGCCGATATACGCATTTTGTTATTCGCACTATTTGCCAAAGCAATAATTACGCGTTAACCCGCAGCCTCTGCGATCCGTTCGGGCGCATTGCGATGGCGCTCATTGACGATATGCGCGCCGTTTTATCTTTGTTATTGCTTGCGTTATGAAGCGGCAATCTCCCTACAATTCAGGCATTCAAGAGAGGAGGATTTATGGGACGACTGACCACGCATGTGCTCGATACGGCGCATGGCAGGCCGGGCGCCGGCATCCGGGTCGAGCTGTATGCCTGCGAAAACGGCACGCGCAGTCTGCTAAGAGACGTGCAAACCAATCACGACGGCCGCTGTGACAAGCCGCTGCTCGAGGGTGACGAATTCCTGCGCGGCGAATATGAACTGGTGTTTCACGCCGGCGATTACTTCGCCGCCCAGGGCGTCGACGTGCCCTCGCCGCGCTTCGTCGATCGCGTCGTTCTGCGCTTCGGCATCGCCGACACCCAACAGCACTACCACGTGCCGCTGCTGGTCTCCCCGTGGAGCTACAGCACTTATCGCGGCAGCTAAGCAGTAATCAGGAGACACAAGATGGAATCGTTTGTTACCGATTGGCTCAATTTGGCGCTGCGCTGGCTGCACGTCGTGGCCGCCATTGCCTGGATCGGCGAGTCGTTTTATTTCGTTATGCTTGACAACGGCCTGAAGGCGCCGCAAGACGCCGAGGCTCGCCAACGCGGCGTATCGGGAGAAATGTGGTCGGTGCATGGCGGCGGCTTCTACCACTCGCAGAAGTATTTGGTTTCGCCGCCGAAAATGCCGGCCGAGCTGCACTGGTCGAAATGGAAATCCTACGCCACCTGGATGTCAGGCTTCGGCCTGTTCACGGTGCTGTACCTGATGCAGCCCGAAACCTACCTGATCGACAAGAGCGTGGCGAACATCACCCCGAGCGCGGCGGTGATCATTGCGCTGGCGTTCCTGGCCGGCGGCTGGATCGTCTACGACGGGCTGTGCCGCCTGCTCGGCAAGAACGACCGCGTGCTGGGCGTGGCGGTGGCGATCTTCATCGTTGCCTGCACCTATGCCACCACGCACATCTTCTCGGGCCGCGCGGCGTACCTGATCATCGGCGCAATGATGGCGACCTCGATGTCGGCCAACGTGTTCTTCTGGATCATCCCCGGCCAGCGCAAGATGGTCGATGCACTCTCGCGTGGAGAAACACCCGATCCGCGACCGGGCAAACTGGGCAAGCAACGTTCGGTGCACAACACCTATTTCACGTTGCCTGTCGTGTTCATCATGATCAGCAACCACTACGCGTTCACCTACACGAACAAGTACAACTGGATCATGCTGTCGCTGATCATGCTCGCCGGCGCGATGATCCGTCAGTTCTTCGTGCTGCGTCATGCGGGCAAGAACGTCTACGCGCTGCCGGTTGCCGGCGCGGCGCTGCTCGTCGGCGTCGCCGTGTGGGCCGCCCCGCGTCCCGCGGCCGTCCCGATGCCGGCCAACGCCTCGGCCAAGCCGATCCGGCTGGCCGATATCCAGCCGATTTTGCAGGCGCGCTGCATCGAATGCCATTCGGCTAAACCGACGATGATGGGCAGTGCGCCCGCCGGCGTCATGTTCGACACGCCTGACGAAATTTCGGCCAATGCGGAGCGCATCTACCAGCAAGCGGTACAGCTAAAGGCCATGCCGCTGGGCAATGTCACGCACATCACCGCGGAGGAACGCACCAAGCTCGCGCAGTGGTTCACCGAAGGCGCACAAAAATAACGAACTTTCATCTTGCTAGACCCAAGCTTGGAGGCGCTTCGTGCGCCTCTTTTTTTGAGCTCGGGGCCAACCATGCCGATGACCCTCGCCGGCAATGCTTCGGCACTGCCGGCCGCGCCTGAAACAATGGCGCCAGGCGGCGCCATTCCGGGTTCCGGCGTGAGGGCGTCCAACCCCACTCACAAACCGAGATAGGCCCGCCTTACTTCGTCTGAGGCGCCAATTTCATCGGCGTCGCCATGCAGCGCGATCCTGCCGCTTTGCATGACGTAAGCCCGTTTGGCCACTTCCAGCGCCTGCGCCATATTTTGTTCGACCAGCAAAATGGTCGTACCCATCTTGTTGAGGTTGGCCAGTGTGTCGAACACAGTCTCGACCAACAATGGCGAGAGCCCCAGGCTGGGTTCGTCGACCAGCAACAGGCGCGGCCCGCTCATCAGGGCCCGACCGATGGCCAGCATCTGCCGCTCGCCACCGGAAAGCGTCCCGGCGATCTGGGTGCGCCGCTCGGCCAGGCGCGGAAACAGCGTGTAGACCTGATCGATGCGCTCGCGATACGTAGCGTCGTTGGCGACCACGTAGCCGCCCAGGCGCAGGTTCTGCTCGACCGGTTGGCGCGCGAATACGCGACCGCCCTCCGGGATCAACGCAATGCCGCGCTTGACCAGCACGTCCGGCGTCAGTCCGGTGATATCGCTGCCGTCAAAGGTGATGCGCCCGGCCTTGGGCTTGACCGAGCCGACCAGCGAGAGCAGCGTGCTCGATTTGCCGGCGCCGTTCGCTCCGAGCAAAGCCGTGATCTCGCCCGCGGAAACCTCGAGCGAAATGCCCCGCACCGCCTGCACGCCGCCATAGGCAACCTGCAGGTCCTCGACTTTGAGCAACGTCGTATTGTTGTTCTCAGGCACGGTACTTTCTCCCCAGATATGCCTCGATGACGGTCGGGTTGGATACGATTTCCTTGGGCTCGCCCGATGCAATCAGCTTGCCGAAATTGAGCACCATGACCCGATGCGCCAGACGCATCACGACCTCGAGCACGTGCTCGACGATCACCAGCGTGACACCCCGCGCATGAATCTTGCGAAGAATTTCCGCCAATTCGACCGCCTCGGTAGGATTCAGGCCGCCGGCCACCTCGTCGAGCAGCAGCAGCTTGGGCGAAGTCGCCAGCGCGCGTGCCAACTCGATTCGCTTTTGCCCGGCCACGTTCAACTCGCCCGCCTTGACCTCGGCTCGCTTGTCCAGGTCCACCAGCGCCAGCACCTCGTGTGCCGCCTCGCGTGCGCCGGCCAGCGTCGGATGATGCAGCAATGCGCCGACCATGACGTTTTCGAGCACGGTCATCGCGCCGAAGCTGCGCGGAATCTGATAGGTCCGCATCAAACCTCGGGCCGCGACCGCTTCGGGCGTCAGCCCGACGAGTTCTTTGCCGTCGAATGTCACGCTGCCCGAGGTCGGCGCAAAATGTCCGGCCAGGCAATTGAACAGCGTGCTCTTGCCGGCACCGTTGGGGCCGATGATCGCGACGATTTCTCCGCTCTCGACCCCAAAGCTGACGTCGGCATTGGCAACCAGCCCGCCAAAGCGTTTAGTGAGTTCCTTAACTTCGAGCAGAGCCACGACGTAACCTCAATGTGATTAAACCACTCGGCAAAAACAAACTGACCAGAACGATCGCCAGCCCATACAGCAGCAAGTCCATGCCCTGGCCGGAGCTGCCCAGCGCGACCCGCGTGCCTTCGGCCAGAGGAATCAGCACCGCGGCGCCCAGCCACGGCCCGGCGATGCTGCCGACCCCGCCGAGAATGGCGACCAGCACGATCTGCACGGAAAGCGTCAAATTGAACGCGGAATCCGGGTCGATGAATCCGATATAAACGCCATAGAAGCCGCCCCAGACGCCGGTGAGCGCGGCCGACAGCACGAAGGCGCGCATCTTGTAGCGCTCGGCCGGCACGCCCAGGCTGCGCGCGGCGGCCTCGTCGCCGTTGATTGCCCGCCAGTAGAATCCGGTCTTGGAGCGCACCAGTGCGATCGTGGCCCACAGCGTAAATAGCGCCAGCGCGAAGGCAATCCAGTAATACGGCGCCTTGGAGCGAAACAGCAGCAGCCACGCGCTATTGGCGATCGGCGCTTCGACGCCGGTCGCGCCGCCGGCCCAATCCCAATTGACGACCAGCAGTTGCGCGACCGACAGCACGGCGATCGTGGCCATCGCAAAATAGTGCCCGGTCAGCCGCAGCGTGGGCCTGCCGACGACGAAGGCAACCACGGCGGCGACCACGCCACCCAGCGGAATTCCGAGCCAGGGGCTGAGATGGGCGTGATGCAGCAGCAGCAGCGTGGTGTAGGCGCCCAGACCGAGAAACACGGCATGGCCGAACGAGACGCGCCCGAGGAATCCGCCCACCAGATTCCACGCCGCGCCCAATGCGCCGTACATCAACGCCATCACGACGATCTGCTGCGAATAGGGATCGGTCACGATGAATGGAAACACAATCAATCCAAGCAAGACCAATCCGAGAACCCATTTGATCCAAGGTTGGCCGGTGGGGGCTGTTGCCTTCATTTCGGCCACGTCCTTTCTTTGCGAAGAAAACACTTGCACCGGTTGCGGTTCGATTTCCAATTGGGATTCGTCCATGTCACCACCGCCCGAAAAGACCGCGCGGCCGATACCAGAGGACCAGCAGGAAAATCACGAAAATACTGACCATCTTATAGGCGGGCTCGACCAGGTAACCGGTCATCGACTCGACCACCCCGATCAGGATGCCGGAAATGAAAGCACCCGGCAGCGATCCGAAACCGCCCATGGCCACCGCTACGAAAGCCAGCAGTCCGAATACGCTGCCGACCGACGGAAATACGTAGAAAAAGCTGGTGAGCAAAGCGCCTGCCAGCCCCACCGCCGCGCTGCCCAGCATCCATACTTGCGCGTTGATGCGGTCCGCGGCAATGCCGACAAACGACGCTGCCTGCCGGTCCTCGGCCACCGCCTGCAATGCATGTCCCCAGCGGGTCCGATACACCAGCAGGAACAGCAGCCCGGTGACCACCAGGGCCACCAGGCCGGTGGCCACCTGGGGACGCCCAAGCGAGACACCGGCGAGATTGACCGCCCCCGAGAGCCAGGTATCGGGCAGATTGCGGTAATCCGGCGAGAACGCGATGAAAGCAAGCTGGCGCAGCACCAGCCCCAACCCGAAGGTCGCCAGAATCACGATCATCGGTGAGCCGCGCTGCAGCGGCCGGATGATCACCGCATAGGACAGAAACCCCACGAAAGCCAGCAGGCATGCGGCGATCGGTGCGGACAGGGTCGGATCGACGTGCCCGAGGGTGAACATCCAGTAGGCGGCATACATGCCAAGCATCAGAAAGTCACCGTGCGCAAAATTGATGACATCCGTGATGCCCCATATCAACGCCAGACCCACCGCGATCGCTGCGTAGATCAGGCCGTTGAATAAACCCGTGGCGAGAGCCTCGAACACATCGTTCTCCTTGCTTTATCAGACTGTCGGCAGCAACCCGCTTACTTCTTCCAGGTGAACGGAAGGATCGGCAGGTTCTGTTTCTTTTTGTAGTTGGCAGGCCACACGGTTTGATATTGCTTGCCTTCCAGCTGCAGAATCAAACCCTGCCCTTTCAGGTTCTGCCCGTTGCTGTCGAACTTGACGCCCGCCCACGGCATGATGATTTGATCCGCGCTCAGGTTGGTATCGGCCAGCGCCTTGCGGATCGCCTCCGGATTGGTCGAGCCGGCACGGTTGATCGCATCGGCCAGCACCAGCACCCCTTGCAGGGAGCGCGCGCTGTTACCGTTGAGATCCTTGCCGGTCTTGGCCTTGAACATGTCGTTGACTTGCTTGATGATCGGCTTGACGGTGTACAGATCGTTCGACCACACGTCACGCGTGAGCACGCCTTGCACCTGCGGACCCACCTCGGAGATGAAACGCGAATCGATAAAGCCGGCGTCGTTGGCCAGGAAAATCGGCGGAGCGTAGTTCATTTGCCGCATCGTGCGCACGAACAGCATGGCGTCCGACGTATAGCTGGCGAAGATTGCCACGTCGGGTTTGGCCGCGGCGAGTTTTTGCGTCTCGGAGTTCAGCGACGGAGAGCCGGCCGAGTAGGCGATGTTCGCGACGATTTCACGGCCCGATTGCTTGGCGAACTTCTGCACGGCCTTATAGGTATTCACGCCGAAGTCGGTGTTCTCGTACACCACCGCGATCTTCTTGGTCGGCTGATTCTTCAGGCCATCGAGAAACTCCATCATGTTGTGAATGAAGGTTTCGTCGTTCGGCGTGGTGCGGAAGAACCACTTGTAGCCACGTTGCGTCAGATCGGGGCTGCTCGATTCCCCGTTCAGATAGGGAATGCCGCGCTGCTCGGCAATACGGCTGGCGGTTTTGGTCACGTCGGACTGATAGGCGCCGGTGAGCGCCACCACATGCTCCTGATCGATCAGGCGCTCGGCTTCGGCCTGCCCGATGCCGGGCTTGCCCTGCGAGTCCGAGAAAACCACCTGGATCTTCGCCCCGCCCAGCTTCGGCAGGCCTGCGCCGGCGGCAAGCGGAATGCCCTTGAGTTCGGGATGCGGATTGTTGATGATGTCCTCCGCGAGCTCGATGGCCTGCTTGAGCTCGCCTCCGGTCGACGCCAGCGCGCCGCTCAACGGATAGACCGCCCCGATCTTGATCACCTTTTGCTGCGCGGACGCACCCTGCGCCAGCGCGATCCCCAAACTCGCCATCAGTACTGCAAACAGTTTCTTCATTGCAATTTCCCCTGAGAAAGAAATACGGTCACAGTCGACTCGACCCTTTGCTGCCCTTGATCCGACGCTAGTCCGCGCGCCCCCTGTCCGGGGACAAAGCCGGCATTTCCTGCAAAAACCGCCGCGGATCCGTTTGCCACGGCCCGCTATACCCGAGCGTGCGGGATACCTCCTCGGCCGTTTTCGATACTGCCTCCAAATACCCCAGCAACGATGCCTCATCGGCAAACACCGCAGCGGTTCCCGCCAGACTGATCGCAGCGACGAATTCACCGCCCAGCCCGAATACCGGCGCCGCAATTTCGGCCGAATGCGGCTCGAGCTCGCCAAAGCTGGCAGCCAGCCAGGTGCGCGCCGACAAATCGATCAGCGCCTCCAGCTCGGCCGGGGCACACGGCGTGATTTCGGTATAGGCGCGCATCGCTCCGCCGAGGATTTCCGCCTTGAGATGCGCATCGGAAAACGTAAGAATCAGGCGGGTGGACGCACCAGCATAAAGCGGCGCGCGCCGCCCCGGTGCGATATACATGCGTACCCGGGCACGCGACTCGAATACGTCGAGATAGATGCCCTCGTTGCCGTCGCGTATCACCCATTGCGTCGACTGCAGCGTCTGGTCGCGCAATTGCTCGAGAAAAGGCATGGCCACGCGCCGCGCCGGATAGCTCGCCTGAACGATTCCGCCCAGCTCCAGCAGGCGCGTACCCAGACGATAGCCGCCCTCGAACCGCTGGATCACCGCGAAGCGCTCCAGTGCCCGCAGCGCGCGCAGGCAGCTCGCCTTGGGCAAGCCGGAGACCCGGGCCAGATCCGCCAGGGTCCAGACCGGCTTTTCATGCGAAAAAAAACTGGTCAGAAAGAGCGGGCGCTCCAGCGACGATATCGGCGTTGTCTGTTTCATTGAATGAACCGAAGTATTGCTCCATGAAATAATAGGAAATTTCTAACTCGTTAACCAATTAGTGTTACTACTGAGAATCGTGAATCTCGCGCAACGCCGCTCATCGAGTTACCGATTGTCGGAATAGTCCCCCTTAAATTCAGATTTCCCTCAAAAATAATCCTGTCCGAGGCGAATTAACATGGCAAATCGCGCGCCCATGGCTGATTCGGAACCCGATATTTTCACCAATCTCGCTGCGCCCCAAAGCAGCAAGGTTCATGCCAGGCATGGGCGATGATCGGCACAACGGGCCGGCCACAGCGCCCGCCCACGAGCATGGAGACACAATCAATGCATCACAGCCAACCCGGACTCAAACGCAGTCTCGGCGAACGCCACATTCGGCTCATGGCGCTCGGCACGGCAATCGGCGTCGGCCTGTTCCTGGGATCAGGCGAAGCGATTCAAATGGCCGGCCCGGCAATCATGCTGGCCTACCTTCTGGGTGGATTCGTCGTTTTCGTCATCATGCGCGCGCTGGGCGAAATGGCGGTACACAATCCCGTGGCCGGCTCGTTCAGCCGGTACGCGCAGGAAGCGCTCGGCCCGCTGGCCGGTTATCTCACCGGCTGGACCTACTGGTTTCTGTGGATGGTGACCTGCATTGCCGAAATCACCGCCGTGGCAATCTACATGGGCGTCTGGTTTCCCGAGGTACCCCGCTGGATCTGGGCACTCGCGGCGCTATCCATGATGGGCGCGGTCAATCTGGTCGCCGTCAAGGCATACGGCGAATTCGAGTTCTGGTTCGCGTTGATCAAGGTCGTCGCCATCATTGTGATGATCATCGGCGGCCTGGGCATGATCGTGTTCGGCCTGGGCAACGACGGCGTGCCGATCGGCATCGGCAACCTGTGGCGTCACGGCGGATTTTTCCCGAACGGTGCGCAAGGCCTGTTGACCTCGCTGCAAATGGTGATGTTCGCCTATATCGGCGTCGAGTTGATCGGCCTGGCCGCCGGCGAAGCGGCCAAACCCGAGAAGTCGATTCCCGGCGCCATCAACTCGGTACTGTGGCGCATTCTGATTTTCTATGTGGGCGCCCTGTTCGTTATTCTGTCGATTTACCCGTGGCACCAGATCGGCGCGAGCGGCAGTCCGTTCGTCGCCACGTTCGAGCGCCTGGGGCTCAAGTCCGCTGCCGGCATCATCAACTTCGTCGTGCTGACAGCGGCGCTGTCCTCCTGCAACGGCGGCATCTTCAGCACCGGTCGTATGCTTTATAACCTCGCGCAGCAACGCCAGGCACCGGGGGTATTTGGCCGCACCGCGTCCAACGGCGTGCCCCGCCTGGCGCTGCTGGTGTCCATGGGAATCTTGCTGTTTGGCGTGCTGCTCAATTACCTGGTGCCCGGCAAAGTCTTTGTCTGGGTCACGTCGATCGCCACGTTCGGCGGCATCTGGACCTGGATCATGATTCTGCTCACGCAGATGAGATTCCGCCGCAACCTGTCGCCGGAAGAACGCCGTCAGTTGGCATTCCGCATGCCCTGGTGGCCGTATGGGTCGTGGCTCACTCTGGCATTTCTGGCGCTCGTTATCGGTTTGATGGGCTATTTCCCCGACACGCGCATCGCACTGATCGTCGGTCCGGGGTGGCTGCTGCTATTGATTGCGCTCTATTACGGCTTTGGCCTGGCCAAGGGCAAGGCGGCGGCTCCGGTGCGCTGAGATCCGATCTGGATCAGCCTTTTCTATCCGCCAGGAACCGAGGGCTCGATTGATTTGGCCCGAGCGGCTGGTGGCGGCGCTCCCGAATGCGGGAGATGCGCCGCCCGCCGAAACGCCGTGCTAGCCAGCCAGCGCGCGCTCGAGCGCGGCCTCGGTGAGCCACCAGGTTTGCGGCAGATCCTGCTCGTCGCAGTTGGCGCCCTCGCCGCCGCGATCGACCACGATGAAGTCGCTCACCCGGCGCAGCGCCAGCAGCGGATGGTGCCACACCCCGGCGGCGTAGTTCACCCCCTGCCAGCCGCTCGTGACGAACGCGCGCATGCCGCGCACGTCCAGCTCGCCGGCCGGCGCCACCACCACCAGGTACGGCGTGTCGGCCAGCGGCACGAACGCCTGGCTGCCCAGCGGATGGCGCTCGAGCATCTTCACCTCGAACGGCAGGGGCCGCGGCTGGCCCCGGAACAGGTTCAGCAGCGCGTGCCCGCGACCCACCTCCACCCTGGCCAGATCGTGATAGCGCTCGGTGTTGCCGCCATTGATCGGGTAGTGGCGCGCACCGGCCAGCTCGATCACGTCGCCAAACGGGGCGAACGCTTCGCGCGTCAGGCGCTCGATCCTCAACTCGTTCATGCCCGGCTCCTCACGCCTTGGCGCCGCGCGCGAGCCGGCCCCACAGCCGCAGCCGCGAGACCCCGCCGTCGGGCACGATGTTGAAGCGAATGTGGGTGATCGGCCCGAGCCGCGCAATCTGCTCGGCAAAGCCGTGCTGCTTGTCCATCGCCAGCTTCTGCTCAGGCAGCAGCACCGGCCAGAACATCGACTGCGTGACCAGCGACTCGGCCGTGCCGCCGGTGACGTACGCGGCCTGCACCGAGCAGCGGTCCGGGTAGTTGCCCTTGAAGTGCGCCGTGTCCACTTCGATCTTCTCGATCTCGCCCGGGTGCGCCAGCGCGATGATGCACCAGTCGTTGCCCGGCTCGCGGCGCCGCCGCGTCTCCCAGCCGTCGCCCATGTTCACGCCCCGGCCCGGCATCAGCAGGTTCGAGGCCAGCCCGAAGTGCTGGTTGTTGACCCCCACCACGGTGCCGCCATTCTCCATGGCGATCAGGTCGATCAGCTCGTCGGCCCCGCGCGCGGCCCAGTCGCACTGCGGCAGCCCGTACAGGCGCAGCCGCGCGAGCCCGCCGTCCGGGTACAGGTTGACCCGCACATGGGTGTAGGCCCGCTCGCCGGCCAGCGCGTGATAGTGGTGGCTGTTGCCCTGCAGGCTCACCGAGGGCAGGATCTCGTGCCACTCGGTGCGCTCGTCGGGCGCGCCCGACGGGCAGTAGCAGGCGTCGAGCGAGGCCGCCGGCGGAAAGTTGCCGGTGAAGTGGCTGGTGTCCAGGTCCACCCCGTGCAGCACGCCCGCGCGCGCGAGCTTGACGATGCACCAGTCGTAGCCGGTGGTGCGCTTGCGGCGCGTCTCCCAGCCGTCCATCCATTTACCGTTCTCGTCGTATTTGCCGACAATGAACACCGCCGGCTCGGGGTTGAGCATGCGCTCCTTGGCCGCGAAGAATTCGTCGGTGGCATACAGGGCTTGCGCGCCCAGCCGCGGATCGGCCAGGTTCACGTAGCGGCGCACATACTCCGGTGCGTTCGGGTCGAGGGTGACAACTGCCATGAGTGAGTCCTTGGTATCGATGATGCGGGTGCGGTGCCGGCTACGGCCGCCGCACCATCGCTTGGTTGATGGATATTATGCGCGCACGAGATCCTGCAGGCGCAGCAAGGCGATACGGAAAATCTGCTGCAGGCACTCCTCGATCTCCTGCTCGCGGCTGTGTGCGAGCCGCTGCGTAAAGTTCTCGATGATGCTGTGCCGGGTATGGCCGCGCACGGCCAGAATGAACGGAAAGCCGAATTTCTCGCCATAGGCCTGGTTCAATTGCTGCAGCTGCGCAAACTCTTCCGGCGTGCACTGATTGAGCCCCGCACCGCTCTGCTCGCGCGTGGACTCGGCCGTCAGTTCGCCACGCACGGCCAGCTTGCCGGCCAGCTCCGGGTGCGCGCGAATCAGTTGCAGTTGCGCCGCCTGTCCGCCATCGCGCACCGCCTGGCACATGATTTCGTGCAATTGCGCGACGCTGGCGAACGGCCGCTGGTGCCATGCCGCTTCGGCCACCCAGGGGGAGTGTTCGAAAATGCCGCCCAGGGCGGCCACGAAATCGTCCTTTGGCAGGACGCCGAGTTGTTCCAGCGTAGTCATCACGATCGGTGCGTTCATGCACGCCCCCCCTGCGTCTGCGCCTGATACGGGTGACGGGCTTGCCAGTGACGGGCAATGTCGATCCGGCGGCACACCCAGACGCGATCATGCTGCTCGATATGATCGAGAAAACGCTGCAGCGCGCGAAACCGTCCGGGGCGGCCCAGCAGACGGCAGTGCATGCCGATCGACAGCATTTTCGGGGTCTCCTCGCCTTCGGCATACAGCACGTCGAACGCGTCGCGCAAATAAGTGAAAAAGTGATCGGCCGTATTGAAGCCCTGCGGCGCGGCAAACCGCATGTCGTTGCTGTCGAGCGTATAGGGCACCACCAGATGGGGTTTGCGCTCGCCGCCGCCGACTTCCACCTCGGTCCAGAACGGCAGATCGTCGCCGTAGTTGTCGGCGTCGTAGGCAAAGCCGCCGTGCTCGACCACCAGCCGGCGGGTATTCGGGCTGTCGCGCCCGGTGTACCAGCCCAGCGGCGCCTGACCGGTCATTTGCCTGATGATCTCGACCGCCGCGCGCATATGCTCGCGCTCGGTCGCCTCGTCGATGTTCTGATAGTGAATCCAGCGCAAGCCATGGCAAGCGATTTCGTGGCCGAGTTCGACGAATGCCTGGGTGGCCTCCGGATTGCGCTGCAACGCCATCGATACGCCGAAAATCGTCAGCGGCAGACCACGCCGCTCGAACTCGCGCAAAATCCGCCACACCCCCGCCCGCGAGCCGTACTCGTAAATCGACTCCATGCTCATATGGCGCGCCTCGTACGCCTGGGCACCGATGATTTCCGAGAGAAACTGCTCGGACGCGCGGTCGCCATGCAGCACGCAATTCTCGCTGCCCTCTTCGTAGTTGAGCACGAACTGCACCGCGACGCGGGCTCGGCCCGGCCAGTCGGCGTGCGGAACGTTGCGGCCATAGCCGATCAGGTCGCGCGGGTAGTTTTTATCGTAGGCCATAACAGTCGGGGGTCCTGGTAGACGCAAATTGTTCGAGGCAGTTTAGCGAAAAGCGCATTCGCAAGACATAGCGCAGGACGGATATTGAGCCTTTGCGCCAGCATATAGTGGGTCGGTCCGGCGAGACCGACCCGCCGCCTTAAAACGCATGGCGTATGCCAACATTCGCGACGACCTGGCTTTGGCCGGCCAGGCCGTCGCCGTAAAAGGACTCCGCCGAATTGTGGCGATTTTTCAGCAAACCCAGATTGGCAAAAACGCCGGTCTGCTTCGACAGGCTGTAGTCGGCGGTAAAGCGCCCTGCCACGGCACTGTCGTCGGTGCCGAACTGCTTGCGGTAAATGGCATCGGCCGACAGCGTCAACGCGCCGGTGGCGTAATAGTCCATGCCCAGGTCATACACGGCGGCGTGCAACGCCGCGCCATTGGCGTCCGGATAGCCGCTATTGCCAAAGCCCAGCCGCACCCGGACCCGCCCGAACGAATAGTTAGCGCCGAGCTCCCACAACTCCGACGAAAACGGTGCCAGCGCATCGTGCCGATGATGGTAGACCGCCCCCAGGTTCAGCGGGCCGCTCGCGTAGCTCAGCGCAGCCTCATAAACACTGTTCGACGCAACGCTGCCCGGTACATTGCCAAACCCATACAAACCGGAGGCGCGCAGGCCATCCCAATCGGGCGACTGGTATTTCACCGCGTTGTCGACCAGATCGCTGACCTCGTCGAAACCCGTCAGGCGAAATACCGACAGGTTATACCCTCCTCGGAAAAACGGCCCGACCATCGTGCCGTCGCTCAGATTCCATTGCCGCCCGATCGTGAGGGTGCCAAGCCGTTCGCTTTGCAGCCCCACGAATGCGCCTCGATTGAAAATGCCGGTGCCGGCAAATCGCCCGTTGGGGACGTCGAAACCGGATTCCAGCGTGTAGATGGCGCTCAAGCCGCCGCCCAGATCCTCGCGCCCCTTAAGGCCAAAGCGCGACGTACCCCACGAGATGCCATCGCCCAGGGCCAGCATCGTGCCGCTGGTGCCGGTCGCCTTGTCATAGACGTTCGAGGCCGACACGATCCCGCTATCGATAAAGCCATACAAAGTTACGCTGCTTTGGGCGTGCGCGGTGGCGAAGGCGCAAGCGCAGAGCGCCGCCGCGAAAGGCAGTTTCTTGTTCATCGGTGTTCTCTTGTTTTGAAATGTTGGCCGGTTCAGCAAACCGGCGACGCTCAGGCCGCGTTCAGCTGGTTGGCGTGGCCCGCATAAGACTTGGGCAGCGGATAGGCGAAATCGCCCCGCTTGCTGGTACGCAATCCCATGGCCACCAGCGCTTCGACCTGCTTGACGGCGGCCACCACCCCCTCCACCACCGGCGCGCCGATCTCGCGGCCGATGCTCTCGCACAACTCGGCCATGCCGGCGCAGCCGAGCACGATGACCTCCGAGCCATCTTCGGCGAGCGCGCGCCGGCATTCGTCGGTAATCAGGCGGCGCGCATCGGATTGCGGGTTTTCCAGTTCCAGCACCGGGAGATCGACCGCCCGCACATTGCGGCAAAAGCGCTTCATGCCGTAGTTTTCCGCCAGGTGCCAGGCCATGCCGCAGGTGCGCGCCAGCGTCGTTACCACGGAAAAACCGGTGCCGAGCATGCTGGCGGCATGCATGGCCGCCTCCGCGATTCCCACCACCGGCCCGCGGGCCAGCTCGCGAGCGGCATACAGTCCCGGGTCGCCAAAGCAGGCGATCACGTAGCCGTCGTAACCGGCCTGCTCGCCGCGCTTGATTTCTGCCAGCAGGCCAGGCAGCGCCATGGCCTCGTCGTAGTAGCCCTCGATCGATGCCGGGCCGGTGGCGGGGCTGACCGCGTCGAGCTCGGTGCCGGGGGCAACGACCCGGCGCGCGCAGCGGCCCATCGCCTCGGTCATGCTGACGGTCGTATTGGGATTGATCAGTTTGATACGCATGATGATGCTCACACCGCAGGTTGTGCGCGCCGCGCCTTGGCGCAGAACAGGTGATAGAACAGGCCGCCGCAGAACAGGCCGATGAACCAGGAGAAATTCGCCAGCGGCTCGAGCACCGGCACCAGCACGCAGGTGGCCGACGTGACAGCGGCCAGCACGGTCGCCGCGACGGCCGCGCGATTGACGCCGTTGCTGTACCAGTAGCGCTTGCCGGGCTCCATCGAATACATATCGTCGACGACGACCTGCTGGCGCTTGACCAGGTAGTAGTCGACGATCAGGATGCCGTACAGCGGGCCGATGAAGCTGCCGAGCATGTCGAGCGTGTAGTGAATCACCGCCGGGTTGTTGAACAGATTCCACGGCGTGATGAACACCGAGCCGACCGCCGCGATCATGCCGCCGGCGCGCCAGCTGATATGGCGCGGCGCAACGTTGGAGAAATCGAATGCCGGCGAAACGAAGTTGGCGACGATGTTGATGCCGATCGTGGCGATCATGAAGGTCAGCGCCCCCAGGATGACGGCCGTCGGGCTATCGATGCGACTCACGGTCTGCACCGGATCGGTAATCAGTTGGCCGAACACCGGCAAGGTCGCCGAAGTGGTGATCACCGTGACCAGCGAAAACGCCAGGAAATTGACCGGCAAGCCCCAGAAATTGCCGACCTTGACCGAGCGAAAACTTTTGCCATAGCGGGAAAAGTCGCCGAAATTGAGCATCGGCCCGGAAAAATACGACACCACCAGCGAAATCGCCGTGATCATTACCGGCACCGCGTGCCAGCCCGAGTACTTCACCTCGCCCAGATTCAGGCCGATGTTCTTCCAGCCCGCCTTATAGACCATCCAGCCGGCCAGCAGGAACATCACCGCATACACGGCCGGGCCGGCGAAGTCGATGAACTTCTTGATCGTCTCCATGCCGTTCCAGAACACCAGCGCCTGCAGCACCCACAGCACCCCGAAGCCCGCCCAACCGAGATACGACAGGCCGACGAAGCCGAACCGGTGAACGTCGGCATAGGGTGCCAGCGTGGGGGCGAACTTGAGCAGCACCACCACAAAAGCGGCCGAAGCCAGGTATGTCTGGATGCCGTACCACGCCACGGCGATCAGACCGCGAATGATGGCCGGCAAATTCGCCCCCAGCACGCCGAAAGAGATCCGGCACATGACGGGATACGGCGTGCCGGTGGCCTGGCTCGGCTTGGCCACCAGATTGCAGAAGAAGTTGACGATGCCGATGCCCAGCAGCAGCGCCACCAGCACCTGCCAGCTAGACAGGCCCAGCGCGAACAGGCTGCCGGCAAACACATAGCCGCCCACGCTGTGCACGTCCGACATCCAGAACGCGAAAATGTTATAGGCGCCCCAGTGCTGATCCTGCAGCGGCGCCAGGTCCGCATTGGTCAGGCGCTCGCTGTAACCGGGCGGCAGGACATAGTCGCTGCCATGCGTGGCGCCCGCCTGCGCCCCTGCGACGGCCATCTCCGCCACGACAGGCGGACTGCCGAATTGCTCTTGCTTCATTGTCGTCTCCATAATGCCCCTCCTTGGGTGTTCGCCGCATCGCGGCCCATCGGGCCGTGCGGGTATTTTTTATAACGCTGCCTCTGACGGCTAAAGCCCGACAGAGAGCACGTCGGCCAAATCGACGGCCTGTTCGGCCGGTCGATCCAGCATTTTCAATTCGCAACTGTCGAGATGCCGCTTCAGCAGCGCAACGGCACGCGCCGCATCGCCGAGTTCGACCGCCTGCAGGATTTCCTCGTGCTCGTCGAACGAGCAGGGACTGCGGCCCAGCGATTCATACAACGCCGAAATCAGTGTCGAGCGAGTCACCAGCCCCGTCAGGCAGTCCAGCAGCACGGTATTGCCGGTCATCTCGGCCAGCCGCACGTGAAACTCGCCCGAGAGCCGGATCCAGACCGGGAAGTCGCGCGTGAGGTAGGCGTCGCGCTCGCGCACGATCATCCCGGCCACCTCCCGCAAGCCGCTTTTGTGGCTGGCATGGCAAATCCGCTCGACCGCGGCGCCCTCGACGATCCGGCGCATCTCGAAAATCTCATGGACCTCGCGCAACGACGGGCTGGCGACGAAAGCGCCTCGATTCGGCTCGATCGTGACGATCTTTTCCTGCTGAAGCATTGCCAACGCCTGACGGATCGCGCCTCGCTTGACATCGAAAACATCGCATAAGGCCGCCTCGGTCAGCTTGGTGGCCGGCGGTAGCCGGTGCTCCAGGATTGCATCGCGAATCCGCTGGGCAATCCACTCGGCGCGGTGTGCTTCCTTGGCGGTATTGGAGGGCTTGGGCATCAGCTGAGCGAAGAAATATGTGCTTTTGTTTATACTAGTCATCAAAAAATAATTGTCAACAATTCTTTTTTCTTTTGTCGACAAATACTTTTTGTATTTATATATTTTAATCAATTATTTATATTAAATAATTCAAGTAAATTTTCACGTAATAATTGAAAAATTACAGGTAAACACCGATGTCACCGAATTAGATTGTTGACAATTTTTGACGCGCGCGCCGGCATTCACGCATGTCGCGGCGGTTGTCGGGCGCACTGGCCCACGACGCTATCGCGCCGGCAATGCAGAAGGCAGGCGCCGCCACGCGACCATCGCGAGGGACGATCGCGTTACCGTGCCAGCAGGAAGGGGATGCAGAAAGGGAGGGAAATGCTGCAGCGTTGTCGTGCGCACCCCTGGCCCAGGCGGCCAGGGAGTACCAACGGGTGTGGCGTGAGGCGGGGGGGCTGCCTCAGGCGGCTCGGGCCAGCGCGGGTTCGGTGGACATGTCCTCGAGCATCGGGGTTGCGGCGGCTGCGGCCGGCGCCGACGCATCCGCGCCGCTCAGGCGAAACACCGCGACCGCATTGCGCAGATGCCGGGCCTGCTCTTCGAGCGAGCCGGCTGCCGCGGCAGCCTCTTCGACCAGCGCGGCATTTTGCTGCGTCATCTCATCCATCTGCGTGACCGCGCGATTGACTTCTTCAATGCCGGTGCTTTGCTCGGTCGACGCGGCGGAAATCTCGCCCATGATGTCGGTCACCTTGGTGATCGACTTGACGATCTCGTCCATCGTCTGCCCTGCCCGCGCGACCAGCGCCGAGCCGGCCTGCACGCGCTGCGCCGAGTCGTCGATCAAGCCCTTGATTTCCTTGGCCGCCGCGGCACTGCGTTGCGCCAGCGTGCGCACTTCGCCGGCGACCACCGCAAAACCCCGCCCCTGCTCGCCCGCCCGCGCCGCCTCGACCGCGGCGTTGAGCGCCAGGATATTGGTCTGGAATGCGATGCCGTCGATCACCGACAGAATGTCGGTGACCTTGTTCGAGCTCTCGGTAATGCCGTGCATGGTATCCACCACCTGACTCACCACCGCACCGCCGCGCGCGGCGGTTTCGGACGCCGTGACGGCCAGCTGGCTGGCCTGCTTGGCATTATCCGCATTCTGTTTGACCGCCGAAGTCAGCTGCTCCATGCTGGCGGCCGTTTCCTCCAGCGACGAGGCCTGCTCCTCGGTACGCGAAGACAGGTCGGCATTGCCATTGGCGATTTCGCCCGCGCCGCTGCTGATCGCCTCGCTGCTGTCGCGCACCACCCGCACTGTTTTGACAAGCGCCTCCTGCATGCGCTTGAGCCCGGCCAGCAGGTTGCTCATTTCGTTCTTGCCCGACACGGCGATGGCGGTGCTCAGGTCGCCGCTGGCGATTTTTTCGAAGTAGGAGACCGCCTGATTCACTGGCTTGACGATTGCGCCGATCAGCGCCTGGCGGGCAAATATCCCCACCAGCAGCGCCAGGGCGACCGCGCCGCCGAGAATCGCGCGCATCATCATGAAGGTATGCTGGGCCGATTCATACAAGTCTTTCTGGTGGGCCACATGAATCGCTTGAAGCGCGTTCAGCGTTTTGGTGAATTTGGCCCACACGGGCGGCGCCGACGACGCCTGCAAGCCATTGAAGGTCGACAGATCACCCGACTTGAGCGCACTTGCCGTGGGTGCCAGGATGTCATTGACGAAATGCGTTCGAGTGACGTCGGCCTGTTTGGCGAGCGCCTCTTCCTGCGCGTTCAGTTTGGGGCGATTCATGTATTGCTGCCACAGCTTGTCGGAGACCGTGCGGTAACCGTCATAACGCTTCATGACAACGGTCAGTTCGGCGGTATTGCCGGCCGACAGATAAGACGACATCGTCGCCAATGCTTGCCGCATGCGCTGCAGCTCTTCGGCGCTGTTCCTGAGTTCGGTCAGCGTCGGCGTGTCTACCGCATAAATCGATCTGAGGGAATCATTGCTGGACTTCAGGGACGTCATGCCCAGCACGCTCGCGACGACCAGCAGTACGACGAACAAGCTGATGACGAGTGTAAGACTGGTGCGGATCGTGAGATTTTTGTGAATGGCGGTCACTGCTTTTGTCTCCAGGAAAACGTGGGATCCGGCAACCGCCCGGTGTGCGCTCAACCGGGCATCCCACTTACTTCCTTATCGGCAGCGATTCGCTCGAACTTGATGGTCAGACGTCGTAAATATCGGGTCAGATCGTCCCGAATTTCAAAATTCAAAAGGTTTTAACAATTCTCTAAGTGTTTGCCGGATAAAAGACGCCGCTCCCGGCGCGCGGGCGCGGGCCCGGGCGCCGGGGCGCATTACGAGGGCAAATAGGGATATTGGCTCAACACCAGGCTCGCCTGGTCGCCCTGTGCCCGCAGCCGGGCCAGACCGCCGAATGGCAACGTCAGCTTGTTCTCGCAATGGCCGAACGGCAAACCGGTCACGATCGGGATGCCAACGATCGGACGCAGATGCGCGAGCATCGCGCTGAAGTTATAGCCATTGTCATAATCGGTCAGGCGATGGCCCGAAAAATCGCCCAGCACAAGCGCCCGCTGGCGCGCCAGCACACCTGACAAATGCAGTTGGTACAGCATGCGCTCGATCCGGAACGGATGCTCGTTGATGTCTTCGACGAACAGGATGCCGCCGGCAATATCGGGAAAGTAAGGCGTGCCAAGCAGGCTGCACAGCATTGCCAGATTGCCGCCCCACAGGCGCCCCTCCGCGTCGATGTTCTTCCTGCTGGTGTCATCGGGCCAGACAGTCCATGACACGGTCACGGTCGGCGACGTGATGGTGCGCCAGAAATGCGCCATGGTGAATTCGCTGGGCGTGGGCGCGCCGAAATCGTACGCCAGCATCGGTCCGCCGAAGGTCGTCAGGCCGGCGCGCTGCCACAGCGCCATCTGCAGCGCGGTGAAATCGCTATGCCCCACCAGAACCATGGGTGCCCCCGCCAGACGCCGGCGCAGCGCATCGTAGTCGAGCGCCGGCAAAACATGCACGGCGCCATACCCGCCGCGCACGGCCAACGCGACATCAGGCAGCATATGCCCTGCCTGCGCCAGCCGATTGATCTCGGCCGCGCGCTGCGCGGGCGTACCTGCAAAGCGCTGGTAGCGACGCTGCGTCGCTTCGATATTCCTGACCACACAACCGGCCTGCTCGAGCCGGCCAATGCCGCGGCTCACCACCGCCTCATCGGGGGGATACCCCGACGGCGCAATCAATTCAACGACTCGGGACTTCGGCACGTCAGGCGGCTCCATGAGGTAAGGTGATAGCGGATGCGGCATCGTCGGTAGCGTTCTCGGCGGCCGCTTGCCGCCGTTGCCGTGCCATTGCGCGCCGTTGCGCGAAGAAACTTTGCAGCAGCTGGGCACAGGCCGCTTCCTGTACGCCGCCGAGCACCGCCGCGTGATGATTCAGGCGGGTCTCGGCAAACAGGTCGACCACGCTGCCGCACGCGCCGGTTTTGGGGTCTCGCGCGCCAAAGACAACCCGCGCAATGCGCGCGTGCATGATCGCTCCAGCGCACATCACACAGGGCTCCAGGGTCACGTAAAGCTCGCACGACGGCAGCCGGTAATTGCCCAACGTCTGCGCCGCGGCCCGCAATGCCTGCATCTCGGCGTGCGCGGACGGGTCGTGGCCGCCGATGGGACAGTTGTATCCCGTGGCAACGATGCGCCCCTCACACACGACGACCGCCCCCACCGGCACTTCGCCATGCGCCATTGCCAGGCGTGCCTGCTCGAGCGCGGCAGTCATGAACGCCGCGTCGTGGTCGGATGCGGCTATCTCAGTCATGGGCAGTGGCATCGGAACAGGAAGAAACAGCGCCCGGCACGCCGGCCAATCGCTCGGCGACGGCCAGACGATAGGCGCCGGGCACCTGCAGTTGCCGGCCAAGGGTGGCCTCGAGCGCGGCGTTGAGTGCTTGCCAACGCGCTTGCAGGCGCATCAGCGACGGTTTGTCGAGAGTTTGTGTCAATTGCGTTTCGATCTCGCGCAGTTCGCGTAACTGCAGAATTTCAGGCGGCACGAAGCCGGCGTTTTTTAGGACACGGTACGCGGCGCGACGTTCTTCCGGAACCAGCAGGTCGTCGTCCAGCGCCTGCGGGCGCCCGGCGCCGGGCAAGTCGTCAAACTCGCCGCGCCGATAAGCCGCGGCGATCCGCTCTTCGATAATTGCGTCGAATATTGCCATTCCGGGAAATCCAAAATCAGGCCACTCCGCCCATCAAGCGAATATTTTCGCATAAGCACATGGGGGCAGTCCGGGTCGTCAATGCCGCCCCGCGGTACCGAAAGCTGCGGCGAACTCCGAGGCAAGCCACGCAATGCCCGGATCCTGCGCGTTGGATGCGGTCCACAGCAGCGAGACTTCATAGCTCGGCACTTTCAGCGGCAGGGGGCTCACCGCCAGTCCCAGCGTATCGCGCCAGGCGCCCGCGATGAAGTCCGGCACCGTCGTGATGGCAGGCGTGCGCTGCACGATGAACGGACTGGTGGCGAAGTTGGGGCTGGAGAAAACGACTTGCCGGCGCTGATTCCGCACCTCCAGTTGTTCGTCGATATAGCCGTGCAGGCCGGCATTGAACGAGGTCAGCAAATGGCGGTGCTGCAGGAACTCGTCCATCGACAGAGCCTTGCCGCGCACCGCGACCAGCCGCGGGTTGTAGACGCACACGAAACGCCAGCGAAACAACGGCTCGCGTCGATGCCATGCAGCGCACTCCCGGAACACACCGACGGCCAGTTCGATCACGCCCTCATCGAGCATTCCAGGCGCACTCGATGCTTCTGCCGTGCGCATGATCAATTTGACGCCGGGCGCCGAGCGCGCCACTCGGCTCATGATTTCAGGCATCAGAGCAACTTCCAATGCGTCGGTCAAGCCCACCCGGAATACGCGCTGTGCGCTCGACGGGTCGAATACCGGCGGCTGCGTCAGCGTGCGGTGCAGCGACACCAGCAGCGGCTCTATTTGGCGCGCCAGTTCGAACGCCCGCGGCGTCGGCTCGATGCCATGTGGCGTGCGGACGAACAGTTCGTCGCCGAAGGCGGCGCGCAACCGCTTCAACGCGCCGCTCACCGCCGGTTGCCCGAGGAACAGGCGTTGCGCGGCGCGCGTCACGCTGCGCTCCTCCAGCAGAGCCCGGAAAGTCAGCAACAGATTGAGATCGAGGCGTCTCAAATCATTTTCAATGATATCCATTATCGAATCAAACAATTTGAATGATATGAGCTTAGCACGCATCCTGTCATACATGCAGTGCAGCGCGGGACGCACTCCCGCACCTCGTCATCGAATCGCCAGGAGAGCAATCATGGATATGAGCAAGCAAACGGTCGTGGTCATCGGAGGTTCGTCGGGCATGGGGCTCGCGACGGTCAAGCGAATGGCGGGCGCCGGCGCGCGTGTCGTCGCGGTGGGTCGCGATCGGCGGAAACTGGACAGCGCGCTCGCCGGCCTGGGCGAGCGTGTGAGCGGCGTGGCCCTCGATGCCAGCGATCGCGCAGCGCTCGAACGGTGCTTCACTCAGTTGGGCGGCATCGATCATCTGGTGCTGACGCTCAGTGGCGGCGAAGGTGCCGGCACGTTTGCCGAACTCGATCTGGCCGCCCTGCGACGTGGTTTCGAAGCGAAATTCTGGCCTCAGGTCGAAGCGGCCCAGGCCAGCTTGCCGATCCTGCGACGCGGCGGCAGCATCACATTCCTGACCGCCATCTCGGCGCGCATCGCGAATCCCGGCACGGCCGGACTCGGCGCCATTAACGGCGCGCTCGAAGCCATGATCGGCACGCTCGCGCGCGAGCTCGCGCCAAGCCGGGTCAATGCCGTTTCGCCGGGCGTGATCGACACCGCGTGGTGGGACCGCTTTCCGACCGAAGTCAAGGAGAACCTGTTCCGCCAGCAAGCCCAGACGCTGCCTGCCGGCCGCGTCGGCCAGGCCGACGATGTCGCCCACGCGGTTCAGTTCCTGATCGAGAACACCTTCATGACCGGTGCCGTCATTGAATGCGACGGCGGCCTGCGGCTGCTGTGACGCCGGCCGCTTTCGCTTGCCGCGCCACACATGAAAATCGGGCCGGTCATACGCTCATGCGCTTCAACCGTGCTTGAGTTGGTACCAGTGTTGCGAGCGCTTGACCACGCCCACCACCAGCAGCATCACAGGCACCTCGATCAGCACGCCGACCACGGTGGCCAGCGCCGCGCCGGAATGAAATCCGAACAGGCTGATGGCGGTGGCCACCGCCAACTCAAAAAAGTTGCTCGCGCCGATCAGGCTCGACGGGCCAGCTACGCAATGAGCCACGCCGAGCTTGCGGTTGAGCCAATAGGCCAGGCCGGCATTGAAAAAAACCTGAATCAGAATCGGCACGGCCAGCATGGCGATCACCAGCGGCGCTTCGAGGATGGCTTGCCCCTGGAACGCGAACAGCAGGACCAGCATGGCGAGCAGCGCAGCGATCGAGTATGGGCCGAGGTGCTGCACGACATACTGGAAATGCGCTTCGCCCTTGGCGAGCAGCATGCGGCGCATGAGCTGGGCGAGGGCCACCGGCACGACGATATACAGGCCCACCGAGGTGATGAGCGTGTCCCACGGCACGGTAATGGCTGACAGGCCAAGCAACAGCGCCACCAGCGGTGCGAAGGCGACGATCATGATCGAATCGTTGAGGGCGACCTGCGACAGCGTGAAGTAAGGATCGCCCTTGCACAGTTGCGACCAGACGAACACCATCGCCGTGCACGGCGCGGCCGCCAGCAGAATGAGCCCGGCAATATAACTGTCGAGCTGGCCGGCCGGCAGCCAGGCAGCGAAAACGTGGCGCACGAAAATCCAGCCGAGCAGCGCCATCGAAAACGGCTTGACCAGCCAGTTGACGAACAGCGTGACGCCAATGCCGCGCCATTGCCGGCCGACCTGCGTCATCGCGGTGAAATCGATCTTGATGAGCATCGGGATGATCATCACCCAGATCAGCACGCCCACCGGCAGATTGACCTGTGCGAATTGCATGCGCCCGATGGCCTGGAAAACCCCGGGTGCCATTTGCCCGAGCGCGATGCCGGCCACGATGCACAGCGCGACCCACACCGTCAGGTATCGTTCGAAGAAGCTGATCGCCGGGCGCGTATCGAGCTGCAGCTGATCCGGCTTACTCATGAGAGGCCTCGACCGGCTGCGCGCCGATCTCGCGCATTTCATGCTGGATCGCGCTGCGATCGAGCAGGTGCAGCGGCAGATTGACGAACTGGCTTACCCGGTTGAGGATTTGCCGGTACACCTTGCGGAATACCTTGCGCGTTTGCTCCTCACTGCCACGGAAGGCGGCGGGATCCTCGAAGCCCCAGTGCGCGGTGAGCGGATGCCCCGGCCAGATCGGGCAAACCTCGCCGGCGGCCTGATCACACACGGTAATGACGAAATCCATATGGGGCGCATCCGGCGCGCCAAACTCATCCCAGCTTTTGCTGCGCAACTGAGATGTGTCATACCCCAGCGTCTCGCACAGTTCGATGGCATAGGGATTGACTTTGCCGCTCGGGTGGCTGCCGGCGCTGTAAGCCCGGAAACGCCCTTGGCCAAGCACATTGAACAATGCCTCGGCCATCACGCTGCGCGCGCTGTTGCCGGTGCAAAGAATCAGAATCGAATAGGGCTTGTCGCTCACGTGCGGCTCCGGAAGGCAATGGTTGCGGCGCTCGGCGTGCAACACGCCGCCGACGCCGGCTCGCCGGCATCTCTCGCCTGCCCGAAGGTCGGCGCGCTCTCCAGTGTCAGGAAGGTCTCCCAGGCAACGCCTTGCGGATCGATGGTCCATGCCTTGTCGGACTTCGCATAGCAGCATGTGGTGCCGCTTTGAGCCTCGACCGGCAGGTCCGCCGCGGCAAAGCGCGCGTTCATCTCGGCCAGCTCCGCTTCGGTCTGAACCTGGATGCCGACATGGTCGACACCCGGCTTCGCGCCCCGCTGGGAAATCGCGAAATTGACCGCCGGGTCGTCCAGCTCCCACTTGCAGTAGTCGACCTTGCGCACCGTCGGTTCGGCGTTGCCGAACATGGCGCGATAAAACCGGATGCTCTCGTCCAGGTTTTGGACGGATACGTGAATATGCATGCGCTTCATGCTTGATCTCCACAGCAAAGAGGAGAATCGCTGGCCGCGCATGCCGCGCCTGCACAGCAGTTCTCGGTGAGAAAACCGACCAGACCGTTCATCGCATCGAAATTGGCCGAGTAAAAAATGAAGCGGCCGTCCTGCCGGGCCCTCACCAGTTCGGCATGCGACAGATCTTTCAGATGAAACGACAGACTTGAAGGCGTCAAGCCCAATCGTTGCGAAATTTCGCCAGCCGCCAGCCCATTGGGCCCCGCCACGACGAGAGCACGAAAGATCGCCAGGCGCGATTCGTGGGCCAGCGCGCTCAGGGCGCGAACGACGAGATTTTGATCCATGGCGAGAGCATAGCGCCATTAATTCAACATTTCAAGTATTATTGAAACATTGGTTTTTTTACCGATCACTCCGCGATCAGGCTATCGCGCTGGGAGTCGATAATGACCAGATATCTGCCGGCGTAATGGCTCGATACATGGTCCTGATCGAGCACCCACAGCTTGTCTCCGGCGGCCAGCAGCGCGTCGTAGTCGGCATCGAGAATGCCATAGTGATCGAGGAACCGGTTCAGACTCGCGGGAATGCGGATACAGCCCTTGGAAGCCTGATGACCGAGACGTTGAGCCAGCCGGTCCGGATCGGTCGCGTGCATCTGCAATCGCATGGCGCTGGTGCCGCCCTGCCCCCAGCCGCGTTCGCCATCGACCCAGCCGAAATCGAAAACACGCATGCCGCGCACGCCATAACCTCGAATGCCGTTTTCGTTGAATGTTCCTTCGGCGCGAAAATCCATATTGTCCGGCGTGTGACGAAACACCCCGAGCGGCGTCAGGAAATGGTCGTAGGTCCCGGGCAGTCCGGTGGACACCGGTGAGGCCCCGATCAGTTGCCAATCCGCGTTCGGCCCGCCACGGTAAAACAGGAAAATCGCCTGTACCTTGGGAGCGCGGTCGACCAACGCCACGTATTCGCCCGCCAGATCATGCAAACCCGCCCGGTCCAGCGCCTGCTGCAGGAGCTTCCCATACGTGGCCCGGGCCGCGGGCGGCACCGCGAGACGGCGCCTGACTTCATGTGTATAGGCTTGCGCCAGCACATCAGGCGTTTGGGCGAATGTCGGCGCTGGCGCAAGCGCCAACATCAGCGCCCCGAGTACGGCAAGTTTTACAAAGTGGTTAGTCGAAATTTTCATTGCTCAAAGAAAAAACAGCCTCGGCGCGATTCGATCCTGTGGCCAAGCAAGCAAGATGCCGACTCGCCAGGAACCGCGCCATATTTATATTGATTCTAGAATGGACGATTCGATCCCGCCGGCGGTTGACGTAGATCACCAGCGCGCAGGCTCGATCGCCAAGGGCATCCATGCGTGAATAGCACGCCAGCGAACCGGCGTCATCGAAATCCTGCGAACCCTTGTCCGAAATCAATCATCGTCCCATGCAGGCGGCATAGCCTGAACCGGAAACGAGCGGCTCTCCCGCCGAGCCACTCACTCTGGAGATTCGCCATGTCCGCTCCCGCCACGCCTTTTCTCGCCGTGCGCGATTTCGCGCGCCGGCTCGACGATCGCGATGAAGACTACGATGAATTGCTGGATATGGCCGGCAATCGCCAGTTCGTGCTTCTGGGCGAGGCCACGCATGGCACTCAGGATTTTTACCGGATGCGCGCGGCCATCACTCGCCGCCTGATCGTCGAAGGCGGTTTCGATGCGCTCGCCATCGAGGGAGACTGGCCCGACACGTGGCGTGTCAATCGCTTCGTGCAAGGCGACAGCGACGAAGACGCCAGCACCGCGCTGGCCGACTTCGAGCGCTTCCCGACGTGGATGTGGCGCAACCGCGAAATGCTCGAATTCATCACTTGGCTGCGCGCACACAACACAGACAAAGCGCCCGCGCAGCGCGTCGGCGTCTACGGGCTCGATCTGTACAGCATGTACCGCTCTGCCGATGCGGTGATCCGCTACCTGGAACAGGTCGATCCCGAACAGGCCGCCATCGCCCGCCAGCGCTATGCCGCCCTCGATCACGTGCGTGAACCGCAAGCGTATGGCTACGCGGCGGCGTTCGGCGCGCGCCCCGACGCCAGCAAGGAAGTCGTTGCGCAACTGATGCAATTGCGCGACGCGACGCTCACGGCTTTGCCGCACCACGACCTTGCCGCCTTCGATGCACACTTCTTCGCAGAACGTAATGCCGAAGTCGTGGTGCACGCGGAAAACTACTATCGGTCGATGTTCGGCCGGCGGGTCAACACCTGGAATTTGCGCGATGCCCACATGTGCCGCACCTTGACGGCGCTGGCGCGCTATCGCCAGCAGCGCGGCGGGCATGGGCGCATCGTCGTGTGGGCGCACAATTCTCACCTGGGTGATGCCCGAGCCACGGACGCGCATCGGCAGGGCGAATGGAACCTCGGGCAACTCATGCGGGAAGCGGTAGGCGCGAATGCCCTGCTGGTCGGCTTCAGTACCTATACCGGCCACGTGACCGCGGCGTCCGAGTGGGACGGCCAGACCGAACACAAATGGGTACGGCCGGCGCGGCACGACAGCTATGAATACCTGTTTCACGCCACGCATCTCGATCGCTTCTTTCTCCCGCTGGCCGCCGAGCCGGCCGAACGATTGCGCGAGCCCATGCTGGAGCGCGCGATTGGCGTGATTTATCTGCCGCAAAGCGAGCGCCAAAGTCATTATTTCGAAGCGTCGCTGGCCGACCAGTTCGATGCCATTTTTCATCTCGACGAAACCAGCGCCGTGGAGCCGCTCGAGCCCTCGCACCAGTGGCACAGGCGCGAGGAGCCAATGGCAACGCCATGAACCCGGGCAACACCGAGACCCAGCTGCTGGCCACGGTCGAAGCGCTTGCCGGTGAATTGCAGGGCAGCCCGCTGGCGCCGGGTTCCGTGACGCTGGACACCCACTTCGAGCGAGACCTCGGCCTCGATAGCCTGTCGCGGGCCGAGTTGATGAATCGCGTCGAGCAGACCTGCCAGGTACACCTGCCAATCGATGCATTCGCCGCCGCCATGACGCCGGCGGATGTGCTGCGCGTCATCGCAACCAGCGCGACGCACGCCGAACCAGCAACCAGCGGCGATCACCCCCGGCTAGTTCCCGCCGACGAAATAGACGCCCCCAGGGATGCCCGCACGCTGGTCGACGTGCTGCTCTGGCATGCCGAGCGCCATCCCACGCGCACGCACATCGTTCTGGTCGAAGACGGTGTTACGGCCACCGCATACACTTACGAAGCACTCCATCGGCATGCGATGCGCATCGCATTCGGCTTGCACCGGTATGGCATCGGTCCGGGCGACACGGTGGCGCTGATGCTGCCCACCTGCTTCGAGTATTTCATTTCGTTCATGGGCATCATGCTGTGCGGTGCCGTGGCCGTGCCGATCTACCCGCCGACGCGGCCATCGCAGCTCGAAGAGCACGTGCGGCGGCACACCGCCTTGCTCGCCAACGCCGGCGTCAAGGCGCTGATTGCCTCGCCGGAAGTAGTTGGCGTGGCGCGCCTGTTGCGCCTTAACGTACCGACGATTCGACAGGTATTGACACCTTCGGCCATCGCCACCGAGGCAGGCGGCGTGCTCGTCAGGCCACGCGCGGAAGACACCGCATTTCTGCAATACACCTCGGGCAGCACCGGGGACCCCAAGGGAGTCGTGCTGACACACGCCAATCTGCTGGCCAATATTCGCGGCATGGGGCAGCGCGTCGATATCGCCGTGACCGACGTCCTGGTGAGCTGGTTGCCGCTGTACCACGACATGGGATTGATCGGCGCCTGGTTTGCCCCGATGTATTACGGCTTGCCGCTCGTGGTGACCTCCCCGATGACCTTTCTTGCCCGCCCAGCCAGTTGGCTGCGGCTGATCGATCAATACCGCGGCACCATGACCACCGCACCCAACTTCGCTTACGAGCGCTGCGCTCGACGCCTCAAGGACGACGAGTTGCGCGGTCTCGATTTGTCTTCGCTGCGCTTCGCGGTTTGCGGCGCCGAACCGGTCAGCCCCGACACCATGCGCGCCTTCGCCGCACGCTTCAAGCCGTGTGGATTCGACGAACGCGCGCTGACGGCCGTCTACGGTCTGGCCGAAAACTCGGTGTGCCTGACCTTTCCGCTGCCCAGGCGCGGGTTGCGCATCGATCGCATCCAACGGCAGGCGCTGGCGCTCGCGCAGCAGGCGCTGCCGGCGCAGCGTGATCAACCCGCCGTCGAAATCGTCGGCTGCGGGCACCCACTGCCCGGCAGCGAGTTGCGCGTGGTCGACGAGCGCGGGCTCGTGCTGCCCGAGCGCCATATCGGACGCATCGAATTTCGCGGCACGTCAGCCACCTCCGGCTACTACCGCAACCCTGCACAAACGGCTCGCCTGATCCGGCAGGGATGGCTCGATACCGGCGATCTCGGCTATCTGGCCGAAGGCGAGCTGTTCATCACAGGACGCGTGAAGGACCTGATCATCCGCGGCGGACGCCACTTCTTTCCCTATGAACTCGAGGAAGCCGTCGCACGCGTGCCCGGCGTGCTGCCGCATGGGGTTGCCGTATGCGGCGACACCGATCCCGCCGGCGGCACGGAACGCATGGTGATTTTGGCGGAAACGGCGGAAACCGATCCATCCAGGCGCGCACAGATCGTCGCGCAGATCAACGATGCCACGCTGAAGCTATTCGAGACGCCAGCCGAACAGGTATCGCTGATTCCCCCGCACAGCGTGTTGAAAACCTCCAGCGGCAAGATACGTCATGCGGCAACCTTCGAGCTGTTTCGCCGCGGCGGCGACCAGTTGAAGGTGCGCCCGCGCTGGTGGCAACTGGCAAGCCTGGCGCGCGCCAGCCTCGGTCCGGCGCTGCGCCGTGGCTGGCAGGCGCTCGTGCATGCGCTGTATGGCATTTACTGCTGGGCGATTCTGATCATGCTCGGGTTGCCGGTATGGTGTGCGGTGGTCTCGAGATCCGATACACACCGCAATTGGCGGCTCGCCGGGCGTGCCTGCCGCGTGTTTCTGCGCATGATCGGGATACGTCTGCAGACCGACTTCAGCGCGCCAACGAACCCGGCCAAACCGCCAATCATGGTCGCCAACCATGCGAGTTATCTCGACGGCCTGATACTGCTCGCGGCGCTGCCGCAGCCCGTCAATTTTGTGGCAAAACGTGAGCTGGCCGAGCAAAGGATCGCCGGCCCGTTCCTGCGCGCCATCGGCACCCGTTTTGTCGAGCGGGACGACTATCAGGGCAGCCTCCAGGCGCAGGCGCTGCTGAGCACCCAAGCGCGCCATGGCGACACGCCGTTCTTTTTCCCGGAAGGCACGTTCGGCCGCGCCGCGGGGCTGCGCACCTTCCGGCTCGGCGCATTTCGGGTCGCCTGTGCCACGCAGCGCCCAATCGTGCCGATTGCGCTGGCCGGCGTGCGCTCGATACTGCCCGACGGCGACTGGGTCCCCCACCGAGGGCGGGCCGTGCTGACCCAGTTGGCGCCGGTCATGCCCGACGGTGACGATTTCGCCGCCGCGCTGCGCCTGCGCGACGCGGCGCGACGCGCCATTCTGGCCCACTGCGGCGAGCCGTCGGCATCCGGCTATGGCCTTCGGTGAGCAGCGGAGAACGTCGCTCCTCACTTGGCACTTTTCCGTCGAAGACCCGCTGCGTCATCCTCTTCTCAACCCTGCCTGACAGTGCTTCGACAAGGAACGTACAGGGTGCGATCAAGCGTCAATCAGACGAACCCGAAACGCGCAATTTGTTGTTTCCAGTCAACGGCTTATCAAATTTCCCTGAGTGGCCTTCCAGGCGCTCTGTAAGCTCACGACGCATCACCAACGCACGGGCGGGGGCCGCGTCGACGAGAATGAATCGGAATACTTATTGCGTGGTTTATTCCAGGCTGCGAGGGATGGTGGTGACGGTTGCCGAGACGGCGACGATCTGGGGCAAGGCCGCCAGCGGCAAGCGCGCGGCGCTCGTGCTGGCGGCCGTGGCCGGCGCGCTGCCGCTGCGCGTGGCCGCGCAGATCGTCGGCGCGGGCTCGCACGCGTCGGCGGTAACCCAAACGCCGAACGGGCTCGCGCCAGTCGACATCAACCGGCCCGACAGCTGCGGCGTATCGATCAAGACTTACCGCCAGTTCGATGTGCCGCAGGACGGCGACGGTGCGGCCCCGGGCATGGCGATCGACGTGAGCCAGTTGGGCGGGATGTACGGCAACCGGATCTTCCTCGCCGCGACCGAGTTCGGCGTGGAGGTGGCCAATGCCGTCATGATCGCCGCACATCTCGTCGATCGCTTCAATGGGCAGTTGCATCCCGAGGAGAAGAAATGGATCGACAAGAATGTAATCGTGTATGCGAAAGCATATGGATTAACACTTGAACAAGCGCGAGCCGAATTGACAACGCGGGCAAATCTGCAAGTGCAGAGTGGTTCGTCCGGGCGGCGGAATCAACGAGCGGCCATATTCCTGCGGGAGGCCCACGGAATGCTGCCGGCAGACGGCGATAGCGGGCCTGGATATATGTTCTATGCAACGCCGGAGCAGAAGGCCAATACGGGGATGTACGCGAAGTATTACCCGGATAGCGTTGGCTTGAATGCGCCAGACGCATCGTCCATCGAGAGTGCGGCGAATCGGGACAAGGCGTATCAAACCAAGTACAGCAAGCTCACGCTGGCGGCAGCAGTAGGTGCGGCGATGCTCACAGTGGCTGGTCCGATCGCTGCATTGCGATGGAAGACGCCCTCTCAATTCGCCCGTCAGCGCAGGTCTCGGGCCGAATCGGCCCAACCCGAAGAGCCGGAAATTTCCACTTCAGAACGGCCCTGATTTGGGGTCAGCCTCACCGGCATCGCAGAATATCGCGAACACACAATCTCGGATGCTTCATGCATCGACTTCATTTCCGATAAGAGTAAAAAATAACAAGTAACCCGGACAAATCCTGTATGACCGAAAACGTGCGACTTGGAAAATAAACAAGTCGCCGGAATTCGATTTTCAGTCAGCCAAGGTACGTTGGGCTTCGATTTCGCGACACGTTTGCCCCAACCCGCAAGGTCGAACCAACACCACCACATCCATGAAAAAACGCGCTCCGGCCGCCCTGCTTTCGGCCGCATGGCTCATTCCCGTGGCCGTGTCGGCCCAAGAAACGCCGCGCCTGGGTATGCCCGGCAATGACCAGCAAACCCTGCAGCGGGAAGAAGAGCGCGAGCGCAAACGAGCGATCGCGGCACCTGGTGTGCGTTCGAGCACCACGCCAGGCGCCGGGTATCCAACGCTACCGGCCGAAGCGCCCTGTTTCCGTATCCATCGTTTCATGCTCGACGTGCCTGCTGCGCTGCCGGCGGCCACGCGAACGCAAGGCGCGTCGGCGTTGCCGCTGGATCGCTTCGCGTTCGCGCGCGATTGGCTCGGTCACTACGCCGGCCAGTGCGTCGGCAAACAGGGCATCGACGTCCTGGTGAAAGGACTATCGCAGGTAATTCTGGCGCGCGGGTACGTCACGACGCGCGTGCTGCTGCCCGAGCAAGATTTGTCCGCCGGCGCCCTCGCGCTTGCGTTGATCCCCGGCACGATTCGTCACGTGCGCTTCGCCGATGAGGCGCTGCGCGGCACCTGGAAAACCGCCTTCCCGATGCGCGACGGCGACCTGTTGAACGTTCGCGACCTTGAACAAGGCCTCGAGCAGATGAAACGCATGTCGAGCCAGGACGTGTCGATGCAGATCGTACCGGCCGACGCACCGGGGCAAAGCGACGTCGTGCTTAACGTGAGGCGCACTAAACCTTGGACCCTCGTCGCATCGGTCGATGACGCCGGCGCGCGCGCGACCGGCAGGCGGCAGGGTAACCTGTCGCTCGGCATCGACAATCCGTTTGGTCTGAACGGCGTGTTCAACGTCGGCGTGAGCCACGATCTGGAGTTCGGCGAGCGTCTGCGCTCGCATGGCTGGAACGGCTTCTACGCAATTCCATGGGGCTATTGGACCGCCACGTTGTCTGCGTACACAAACATGTATTACCAGCAGATCGCCGGCGTGAACCAGACCTTCATCGCCAGCGGCAATTCGAAGACTTTTGAACTCAAGTTGCATCGCGTGTTGTGGCGCGGCCAAAACAACGTGCTTGGCGCTCAGTTCCGGTTGTCGCGCCGGTTCGGCCAGAGCTTCATCGAAGGTACGGAGATTCCGCAGCAGCGCCGCAACACCGCATTCATCGAGGTCGGCCTGACCGATCGCCACTATCTCGGCAATGCGCAGTTCGACGGTTCGCTCGCATACCGGCAAGGCATCGGCGGATTCGGCGCGCACGACGACAATCTTGCGACCGTTGGCGGCCCAACCTCCCGCTACAGGATGGCCATACTCGACGCAAATCTTTCGGCACCATTGTCCATCGCCGGGCAGCCTTTGCGATATGTGACGACGCTGCACGGCCAGCACACAGCCGACATGCTGCCCTACATCGACAACCTGACCATCGCCAGCCGCTACACGGTGCGCGGTTTCGATGGGGAGACGATGCTTGCGGGAGCGCGTGGCTTCTACTGGCGAAACGAGTTACAGATGCCGATCAAAGCGACCGCGCACGCGGCATACATCGGAGTCGACTACGGACGCGTCTGGGGGCCGAAGCCAGTCGCACTCGTCGGCACACAACTTGCCGGCATGGCGGTCGGCGTCAAGGGCGGCGTTGCGTCACGCTTTGGGACCTACAGCTACGATTTGTTCGCCGGCAGACCGGTTTATAAGCCACCCCATTTCCCGACGGCGCGCATGACGTTCGGTTTTCGGCTGGCGGCGCAATTCTGATTGCGCTGAGAGTTCGACGCTGCATTCGGAGCCGGGCGCCGCAAGCGCGAGACTCGGCGACCTGCCATTGCGGCAAATGCAAAGTCATCGTCCGGCAGTACTTGCCTTGCTGGCCGGCGATGGCAACCGATAGCCGCCGCAACGTATTCTTTTGATATCTCAATACGTTGCGGCGATATTTCGATTGCTGTCGACGGTTCTTGAAGAGCTTAAAATCACTCCCAGCCCATAATAGATAAAATGAATTTTTCGTTTTTAATCAATGAGTTATTTTTAAAAACGCACATGCCATGAAAAATACCAAGTTCAACGCAATCGTCCGGTGCGCCTTTCATCTAAGGTAACTCTTCCCGTGCTTCCAGCACACTGAGCCGTATTACGATGGCCCTGAACAGATTGCCCGCCCGACCATCGGTGAGCTCGATCTGCGGCCAGGCCCGAATTGCGCGAAGAAGACCACGGCCTAGCCCGCAATAAGGAACGAGCTTGGCCGCGAAGGAGGCGAGGATGGGATTGCGCATATTGGAGTTTCCGGCCTTGACTGAAGATTTTGGAGAGCTGAGCCATGAGATTGCTGGACGCCTATGAATTGTGTGATTTTCTGGCGCTCGCGAGCGCCTTAATGTTGGCCGGGTTGATGACGGCGCTCTCGACCGTTATGCGCAAACTCTGGCGCGGCCAGGCCGACGCCGAAGCGGCGGCGGGATTTAAAGGCTTTTTGCGGTGGGCTGCGACTGACCGCTTCTTGTCGACCATGTCGATCGTGCCGGTCATCGCCCCATTCGCTATGGCGCTGGCAGCCAAGCCGAAAGAAGCGCAGGCTGGATACGCCTATTGTGGTGGCGCGGTCTTTTTCATCGGTTTCTTTCTTTGGACCGCGATCTTCAATCTGCCAATCTATAAGGCAGTGCGGGCCTGGACGCCGTGCCCAACACCCGCCGACACGCGCGTACAAATTCGTCGGTTCCATCGCTCCAACTTGGTGCGGCTCGGGTCGGCTTTGATGACCGCAGCACTGTTTTTCATGGCCGCATGAGCCGCTGACAAGATCACCAGCCGGATTTCCAGCGGCGACAAGGCGCGGTCCTTGGGCACGAAGGTGGCTATCGAGGAGGCTCTCACGCTTTCCGCAGGGTTCTCTACCTTCTCGCCATGGGCGATGGCGTAGACATAGACCTACTTCACGATGTCGCGAATCTGGACGGCCGTGGCCGGCGCCCCACGCTCCTTGACCTTATTGCACAAGGCTCGCAGGTCCTCGGCCTGGATCTCGGTCAGCAGGCGATTGCGGAAGACCGGCAGGATGTCCCGGTCGATGATGTGCTTGCGCATTGCGCGGGTGCCGTCGGCCAACCGTGCATTGGCCAGCCATGCTTCCATCGCCTCGCCGAACGTCTTGATGGCGACCACCCGCCGCTTCTCGCGCTGCTTTTCAAGCGCTGGGGATATGCCTGCCTGAACGGATTTGCGCGCCTCCAGGAGTAGTTCACGCGCCATCGCCAGCGAGATACCACCCGGGCCGTGGCGTCCATGGTCAGCGTCTCGCGACGGCCGTGGAGCCGGTAGTCGTAGCGGAAGGTGACGGTACCGCTGGGCGATACCGTCACATACATCCCGTCTCGGTCAGAAGCCTTATAAATCTTTGACTTAGGCTTCAGATTTCGCAGTGCAGCGTCGGTCAGCATCGAGGTTTTCCTCCGGTTTTTCGACGGCTTTCACCGTCAGGGACCTGGAGGCCTGCTGATGCTGGAAAAGCCGCGAAAAACAAGCTTTCCCGAGAAGACTTTTACCGTCAAAGACGGTAAAAGTCTGGATAGTGAACGAGAATGTCTTAATCCAACTTCGATTTTTACCGTCAGATCTACCGCCAACTTGTTTTGCTGGCTGGCGATAGTCACCGATAGCCGCCGCAACGTATTCTTTTGATATCTCAATACGTTGCGGCGATATTTCGATTGCTGTCGACGGTTCTCGAAGAGCTTAAAATCACTCCCACTCGATCGTCGCCGGCGGCTTGCCCGAGATGTCGTACACGACACGATTGATGCCGCGCACTTCGTTGATGATGCGGTTCGACACTTTGCCGAGCAGCTCATGCGGCAGATGGGCCCAGTGCGCGGTCATGAAGTCCTGGGTTTGCACGGCGCGCAGCGCGACGACGTATTCGTAGGTGCGGCCGTCGCCCATGACGCCGACGCTCTTGACCGGCAGGAATACCGCGAATGCCTGGCTGGTGAGGTCATACCAGCTTTTCTGGCTGTTTTCCTCGATCGTGCCGCGCAATTCCTCGATGAAAATCGCGTCGGCGCGGCGCAGCAGGTCGGCGTATTCGCGCTTGACTTCGCCGAGAATGCGCACGCCCAGGCCCGGGCCGGGGAACGGATGCCGATAGACCATGTCGGGCGGCAGGCCGAGCGCGACGCCGAGTTCGCGCACTTCGTCCTTGAACAGGTCGCGCAGCGGCTCGAGCAGTTTCAGCCCGAGCGTTTCCGGCAGGCCGCCAACGTTGTGGTGGCTCTTGATGGTGGTGGCCTTTTTGGTCTTGGCGCCGCCCGATTCGATGACGTCGGGGTAGATGGTGCCCTGCGCGAGCCATTTGGCCTTGCTGAGTTTTTTCGCTTCGGCCTGGAAAATTTCGACGAATTCGCGACCGATGATCTTGCGCTTCTGTTCCGGATCGGTGACGCCGGCCAGGTGCCCCAGGAACTGCTCCGAGGCATCGACGTGGATCACCTTGGCGTGCAGGCGCCCGGCGAACATTTCCATGACCATCTTGCCTTCGTTCAGGCGCAGCAGGCCGTGGTCGACAAACACGCACGTGAGTTGGTCGCCAATCGCACGGTGGATCAGCGCCGCGGCGACGCTGGAATCGACGCCGCCGGACAGCCCGAGAATGACCTCCTCGTCGCCGACCTGCTCGCGAATGGTTCGCACCGCTTCTTCGATATGGTCGCGCATGATCCAGTCCGGCTTGGCCCCGGCGATGTCGAGCACGAAGCGCTCCAGAATCTGCCGGCCCTTGATGGTGTGCGTGACCTCCGGGTGGAACTGCACGGCGTAATACTTGCGGGCTTCGTCGGCGATACCCGCGATCGGGCAACTGGGCGTCGAGGCCATCAGTTTGAAGCCCGCGGGCAATTGGGTGACTTTATCGCCGTGGCTCATCCACACCTTGAGCATGCCATGGCCTTCGGCCGTGCGGAAGTCTTCGATGCCGTCGAACAACGCCGTATGTCCGTGCGCCCGGACTTCGGCATAACCGAACTCGCGGTGGCTGCTGGCCTCGACCTGCCCGCCGAGCTGCACGGTCATGGCGAACATGCCGTAGCAGATGCCGAGCACCGGCACGCCGAGATCCCAAACCGCCTGCGGCGCGCGCAAATCCTGGGCTTCGTAGGTGCTGGCGTGACTGCCGGAGAGAATGACGGCTTTGGGCGAGAAGTCACGGATGAACTCGTCGGAGACGTCGTTCGGATGAATTTCGCAGTAGACGTGCGCCTCGCGAACTCGCCGGGCGATCAGTTGCGTGACTTGCGAGCCGAAGTCAAGAATAAGGATTTTGTCGTGCATCTTGGGAGACGGAGGGTTTGGATTCGGTAGTCGACATGCCCGGGGCTGCCGCCGGCGGCATTGTGCCGGCATACGGCTCGGTGCGCTGGTTGCCGAGCGCGCCGGCAGATCCCGCGGATTTGTCGCTTTTGACGTTTTGTGCTTTTTCCCGCGTGTGCACGTTGTGCGAGAGCTTGATCAGGAACAATGCGAAAACGATCAGCACGACCGCGAGCGCCGGCAGGAAGACCATGCCGGCACCCTTGGGATGCAGGCCCAGCGCGAGCACCCAGGCAAGGATCAGTGCGCCGCTGATCCAGTTGACATGGCCCGAGACACGGGCCACCGCAATGGTCAGCTGGCCGTTGATCGTGGCATGCCACTGCAGCCATGCCACGCCGACGAGCAGCACGCCCAGCAGCTGGCCGTACAGCGCGGGATCGGCCTGTGGAATCTGCAGCGACACGTAAAGCTGCTGCCACGGCGAAGCGAGGAACAGCAGGCCAAGCGCGAGATTCAACACCGCATCGAGAAACAGGACGGTACGCAGCACTGCTTTCATGAGGCGTTACTCCACGTGATAGTTGGGCGCTTCCTTCATGATCTGCACATCGTGCACGTGCGATTCGCGCATTCCGGCAGCGGTGATCTGGACGAATTGCGCGTCGCGGTGCAGGTCGTCGATAGTCGCGCAGCCGCAATAACCCATGGAGGAGCGCACACCGCCATTGAGCTGATGGATGATCGCCAGCACGCTGCCCTTGTAGGCGACGCGCCCTTCGATGCCCTCGGGCACCAGCTTGTCGGCGTTGTTGGCCGGGTCCTGGAAATAGCGATCGGCGGCGCCGTCCTTCATCGCGCCGACCGAGCCCATGCCTCGATAGCTCTTGTAGGAGCGGCCCTGGTACAGGAAGACTTCGCCAGGCGCTTCTTCGGTACCGGAGAACATGCTGCCCATCATCACGGTATGGGCGCCAGCCGCGAGCGCCTTGGCCACGTCGCCCGAATAACGGATGCCGCCGTCAGCCACCAGCGGCACGCCGGTTTCCTTGAGCGCTTCGGCGACATTGGCGATGGCAGTGATCTGAGGAACACCGACGCCGGCCACGATCCGGGTCGTGCAGATCGAGCCGGGGCCAATGCCGACCTTGACCGCGTCGGCCCCATGATCGACCAGTGCGAGCGCGGCGTCCGCGGTGGCAATGTTGCCGCCGATCACTTCGATTTGCGGGAAATGCTTCTTGACCCACTGCACTCGATCGAGCACGCCCTGGCTGTGGCCATGCGCGGTATCGACGACGATGACGTCAACCCCGGCGGCGACCAGCAGTTCGACGCGCTCCTCGTTTTCAGGCCCTACCCCGACGGCGGCGCCCACGCGCAGCTTGCCGTGCTCGTCCTTGCTGGCGTCGGGGTGTTCGGTCGCTTTCATGATGTCTTTGACCGTCACCAGGCCGCGCAACTCGAAAGCGTCGTTGATGACCAGCACGCGCTCGAGCCGGTGGTGGTGCATCAGCTGCTCGGCCTCGGCCAGCGGCCGGCCTTCCTTGATGGTGACGAGCTTTTCCTTGGGCGTCATGATCACGCGCACCGGCTCGTCGAGCCGGCTTTCGAAGCGCAGGTCACGGTTGGTGACGATGCCGATCAACTGGGCGCCTTCGACCACCGGAAACCCGGAAATGCCGTGCTGGCGGGACAGCGCGATAACGTCGCGCACTTTCATGTGCGGCGGGATGGTGATCGGGTCACGCAGCACGCCCGACTCGAATCGCTTGACGCGCGAGACTTCGCGCGCCTGCTCGGCCGGCTTGAGATTCTTGTGAATGATGCCGATACCGCCCTCTTGCGCCAGAGCAATCGCCAGGCGGGCTTCGGTCACCGTGTCCATGGCGGCCGACAGCAACGGCATATTCAATGTGATGTTGCGCGTGAGCTTGGTTCTAAGGCTGGTGTCGCGCGGGAGAACGGCGGAATACGCCGGGACGAGGAGCACGTCATCGAAGGTGAGTGCTTGTTGGATCAGACGCATGGCAAATCCTATAGGCGCAAAAGCGAATTATACAGAAATCGCCCTTTTTCGGCATGGCCCGCCGTGCGCATTTTCGCATCCCGTCGCCAACCGGCACGCCTTGCAGGTTAGCGCAAAAGATCGCCGGACACCGCAAGAAGACGCCCTGGGGCCATGCTATTCTGGCGCCTCTTTCGCTCCCGGGCAGACGGCTCGCAAAGGCTATTTCGACATCATCATGTGGCAAGGCATCGCTTATGGGCTGGCGGCGGGCGCGCTGTGGGGCTTCATTTTTCTCGCGCCACAGTTGCTGTCGGCTTTTTCCGCGCTCGAGCTGAGCGCCGCGCGTTATTTACTGTATGGCGCGATTTCACTGTGCCTGCTGGTGCCCCTTTGGCCGCGCCTGCGTCACAAGGTGACCCGGGCGGACTGGATCGCGCTGTTCTGGCTCAGCCTGGCGGGCAATACCATCTATTACCTGTTTGTCGCCGGTGCGGTGCAATGGGCGGGGATTGCCCCCGCCTCGCTGATCGTCGGGGTCCTGCCGGTGACGGTAACCCTGATCGGCAGTCGGGATCATGGTGCCGTGCCGTTGCGCAAGCTGGTCTGGCCTTTGTTGCTGGTGGGGCTGGGCATCTTGAGCGTGAACCTCGACGTCTTCATGCATGCGGGTTCAAGCACCCATGGCTGGGGGATCAAGTTGCTCGGCATCGTGTGCGCGGTTGGCGCCCTGACCTGCTGGACCCTGTACGCGGTGGGCAACGCGCGCTATCTGGCACGCAACGGGCATTTCAGCAGCCACGAGTGGTCGGTGTTGACGGGGGTGGTGACGGGATTGCAGGCGCTGTTGCTGGCCGTACCCGCCTTTTTGCCGCCATTGATGGGGTTGCATCCAGCCAGCGGCGGCGACTGGCGGCTTTTCTGGCTGGTGTGCATGGCCGTGGCCGTCGGCGCATCGACTATCGGCAATGCATTTTGGCATGCGGCGAGCCGGCGGCTGCCGTTGACGCTTTCGGGCCAGATGATCGTGTTCGAAACATTTTTTGCCCTTTGCTACGGCTTTCTCTTCGATGCGCGCTGGCCTCGCATGCTGGAACTGGTTGCGATCGTCTCGTTGCTGGCAGGCGTCAGTTGGTCGGTGCGGCTGCATGCCCCCACGCGCGACGCGTGAATGCACGCCTGCCTCAGCGACGCCCCTGCCACTTGTTGCCCTCGCGTGAGCCTTCGGCACGCTTTTTGGCCACCCGGCGTTGCCGGGCTTCTTTCGGGTCGACCTTCAGAGGCCGGTAGATTTCGATACGGTCGCCCGTCTGCAGCGGCGTATCGAGCGGCTTGAGCTGTCCGAAGATGCCCACCCTGTGCTGCGCCAGGTTGATCTCGGGATGACGCTCCAGCACCCCGCTGCGGCGAATCGCCTGCTCGATGGTGGCCCCCCGCGACACGCTCAGCGCGAGCAGCGTCTGCGTATCGGGCTGAGCGTAACAGACCTGGATCTGTAGCACGTCATTGGGCATAGACAGTCTCCGCCCGCTTGACAAAAGAATCGACAAACGTATTGGCGATGTGGCTAAATACGGGGCCAATCACCTTTTCCAGCAGCAGGCTGGAAAACTCGTAGTGCAGGCGAAACTCGATCTTGCAGGCGTTTTCGCGCAACGGCGTGAAGCGCCACGCGCCGGAGAATTTCTTGAACGGCCCGTCGACGAACTCCATGTCGATGGCGGTAGGTCGATCATGACGATTGCGCGTCGTGAACTGCTGATGCAGCCCCTTGAATGCAATTCGGATCGAAGCTTCCATCGAAGTTTCGTCTTGATGGCGAATTTCGACCCCGCCGCACCATGGAAGGAAGTTCGGATAATCGGCGACATTGGTTACCAGATCGAACATCTGTTGCGCCGAGTGCTGGATCAGCACGGTTTTGATAACTTCTGCCATTGGGTTTGCGGTCGTGGTTTGATAGTAGCCCGCGCGCCTTCGCCAAGCCACACCGCCGAGACTGTTTGTTAAAATTGTAATTTTACCCGAGCCTAGCGCCGCTTTACGTAAAGTCTTCCCCAATGACCATAATCGACAATAAAAAGGCCTTCTTCGACTATTTCATCGAGGAGCGCTATGAAGCCGGATTGGCGCTCGAGGGATGGGAGGTCAAGTCGATTCGCGCCGGGCGCAGTCAGATCAAGGAGGGCTACGTGGTGATTCGCGATGGCGAGTTGTACCTGATCGGCGCGCACATCAGTCCGCTGCCGACCGCCTCGACCCACATCCACCCCGATCCGACCCGCACCCGCAAGCTGCTGCTGCACTCGGAAGAAATCAAACGGTTGATCGGCAAGGTCGAGCAACGCGGCTACACGCTGGTGCCCCTCAACTTCCACTACAACAAGGGCCTGGTCAAATGCGAAATCGGCCTGGCCAAGGGCAAGAAGCTGCACGACAAGCGCGAGACAGAGAAGAAGCGGGACTGGGAGCGCGAAAAGGCGCGGCTGATGCGCAACCCGCGTTGAGGCGGGACAGTCTGCCCGCCGCGCAGGTCGGCGGCAACCGGATCGATTGCCGCCCTGGCAACTAGGCTTTGGTGGAGTCGGTAGCAGCGGCCGAGTCGCTGCCGCGAACGATCTTGAGTGCCGCCGCAACCATGCCGCTGATGTCGCTCAGATTCCCTGGCACGATCAAGGTATTGCCGGTCTTGGCCAGATTGCCAAACGCGCCGACATACTGTTCGGCCACTTTCAGATTGACCGCATCCATGCCGCCCTGGGTCTGGATGGCATTGGCGATTTTTTGAATCGCTTGGGCATTGGCTTCGGCCACCGCCAGGATCGCCGACGCTTCGCCCTGGGCACGGTTGATGAAAGCCTGCCGTTCCCCTTCCGACTTTTGAATGGCCGCTTCGCGCGCGCCGTTCGCCAGATTGATCTGCTCCTGGCGCTTGCCCTCGGAGGACGCGATCAACGCGCGTTTTTCGCGCTCGGCGGTGATCTGCGCCTGCATCGCATGCAGGATTTCCTTGGGCGGGGTCAAGTCCTTGATTTCGTAACGCAGCACCTTGACGCCCCAGTTCGCTGCGGCCTCGTCCAGAGAATCCACAACGCTTTGATTGATGTGGGTCCGCTCCTCGAAGGTCTTGTCGAGCTCCATTTTGCCGATGACGCTACGCAAGGTGGTCTGCGATAGCTGCGTGATCGCCGAGACAAAATTGCTGGAGCCGTACGAGGCCTTCATCGCATCCGTGACCTGGAAATACAGCACCCCGTCAACCTGGAGTTGGGTGTTGTCCTTGGTGATGCACACCTGGCTCGGCACATCGAGCGGAATTTCCTTGAGCACGTGCTTGTAGGCAACGCGATCGATAAACGGCACGACGATCGACAGGCCTGGCGTCAAGGTGGTGTGATACCGCCCGAGCCGCTCGACGACCCACGCATGCTGTTGCGGCACGATCTTGACCGCTCTAACGACGATCAGGACGGCGATCACAAAAATGATTAGTGCAACGCTGTTGATATCGAACATCTTGCCCCCTGACGGTGGAGACCGGCAATTGCCGGTGATTGAATGAGTGTCGCGTCGCTCGCCAGCCGTGCTTCGTTCAAGCCTTGTGCGGATCGACAGCGGCGACGATCAGGCGGCTGCCCCGCACCTCCCGAATCTCGAACCAGCCGCTTGCGGCGACTTGCCCGGGGGCCAGATCAACGTCCCAATCGGCGCCCCGGTATGACACGCGCGCGTGTCCGTCGGCCTGCCAGGCCTCCACCCGCAGGCGCTGGCCGATATCGAGATTGACGCCCGGATCACGCGCGGCCTCCAGTTTGCGGCGCCGCCCGAAGCGACTGCGCCGCAGCAAAAGGACTGCTGTCGCCGCGATCACCGCGCTCAGCACGACCTGCAGCGGGTGGCTCAGGCCGACGATGGCAGCCAGACCGCCAGCCATGAAACCGATGGCGATCATCAGCAGATAAAACGTACCGGTCATCAACTCGGCGACAACCGCCAAGCCGGCCAGCCCGAACCAGAACAGCATCATGTCCACCACATCGCTCCCCGGTAACGATGCCAATAAAAAACCCCGGCAACATCTACCGGGGTTTATAACATGGATTTTCGTGCAACTGACGGCGCGGCACCTCGCCGCACCGCTTTTCATCCTGCGCTTAGAGCTTGAGCTTGGCCAGATGCTGCCAGGTATCGATCACCGTGTCAGGGTTGAGCGACATCGATGCAATGCCTTCCCTGGCCAGCCATTCGGCCAGATCCGGATGATCGGACGGCCCTTGCCCGCAGATGCCGACGTATTTGCCGTTGGCCAGACACGCCTTGATCGCTCGGCTCAACATGAAACGCACTGCCGGGTCGCGCTCGTCGAAGTCTTTGGCGAGCAGTTCCATGCCGGAATCGCGATCGAGCCCCAGCGTCAGTTGGGTCAGATCGTTCGAGCCGATCGAGAAGCCGTCGAAGAATTCGAGGAATTCCTCGGCCAGGATCGCGTTGGACGGCACTTCGCACATCATGATCAGGCGCAAGCCGTTTTCGCCACGCTTGAGGCCATGCTTGGCCAGCAGGCCAACGACTCGCTCGGCCTGGCCGAGCGTGCGCACGAACGGCACCATGATCTCGACGTTGGTCAAGCCCATCTCTTCGCGCACGCGCTTGAGCGCCAGGCATTCCATTTCGAAGGCCAGGGCGAAATCGTCGGCGATGTAGCGCGAGGCGCCACGGAAACCCAGCATCGGGTTTTCCTCGTCCGGCTCGTAACGCGAACCACCGATCAGTTTCTTGTATTCGTTCGATTTGAAATCGGACAAACGCACGATGACTGATTTCGGGTAGAAGGCAGCAGCAATCGTGGCAATTCCCTCGGCCAGCTTGTCGACATAGAAAGCCCGCGGGGAAGCATGCCCGCGCGCCACCGATTCGACCGCCTTTTTCAGATCGGCGTCGACATTCGGATACTCGAGAATCGCTTTCGGGTGCACGCCGATATTGTTGTTGATGATGAACTCGAGACGCGCCAACCCCACCCCCTGATTGGGCAGTTGGGCAAAATCGAACGCCAGCTGGGGGTTACCCACATTCATCATCAGCTTGATCGGGATGTTGGGCATCTCGCCGCGCTGAATTTCGGTGACTTCGGTCTCCAGCAATCCATCGTAGATCTTGCCTTCGTCGCCTTCCGCGCAAGACACGGTGACCAGCGAGCCGTCCTTCAGGCGTTCGGTGGCGTCGCCGCAACCGACCACCGCGGGCACGCCGAGTTCGCGCGCGATGATCGCCGCGTGGCAGGTGCGGCCACCGCGGTTGGTCACGATCGCCGAAGCGCGCTTCATCACGGGTTCCCAGTTCGGGTCGGTCATGTCGGCCACCAGGACGTCACCCGGCTGCACGCGCTCCATCTCGGCGGCATCACGCACCACCCGGACGGGGCCGGCGCCGATTTTCTGACCAATCGCCCGGCCGGTGGTCAGCACCGGTGCGGCGCCCTTGAGTTTGAAGCGCTGCTCCACGGTACCGGCGGCCTGGCTCTTGACGGTTTCGGGCCGGGCCTGGAGGATGTAAATTTTACCGTCCTTGCCGTCCTTGCCCCACTCGATATCCATCGGGCGACCGTAGTGCTTCTCGATGATGACGGCATACTTGGCGAGCTCCACCGTGTCGCTGTCGTTGATGGCGTAGCGGTTGCGCATTTCGAGCGGCACGTCGACGGTCTTGACGCGACCGGCCTCGCCCGGTTGCGTGAACTCCATCTTGATCAGTTTCGAGCCGATCGTGCGCCGAATGATGGGGTACTTGCCTTGCTGCAGCGTCGGCTTGAAAACGTAGAACTCGTCGGGATTGACGGCGCCCTGCACCACCGTTTCCCCCAGACCGTAGCTGGCCGTGATGAAAACGACGTCTTTGAAGCCGGATTCCGTGTCGATGGTGAACATCACGCCGGCCGCGCCGCAATCGGAACGCACCATACGCTGCACGCCGGCAGACAGCGCCACTTCCGCATGCTCGAAGCCCTTGTGCACGCGATAGGAGATCGCGCGATCGTTGTAGAGCGAGGCGAACACGTGCTTGATGCGATCGAGCACATCGTCGATGCCGACCACGTTCAAGTAGCTTTCCTGCTGTCCGGCGAACGATGCGTCGGGCAAATCCTCTGCCGTCGCGGACGAGCGCACCGCAAATGACATTTCACTCGAAGAATCGCCGGCAAGTTTTTGAAAATGCGTGCGGATTTCTTCTTCAAGCTTCGGCTGAAGCGGCGCTTCGACGATCCATTGCCGAATTTCGGCGCCAGCCTGGGCCAGCGCCTTGACGTTATCGATGTCGAGCCCGACAAGACGCTGCGCGATGCGCTCGGTCAAGTTGTTATGCGCCAGGAAATCACGGAAGGCGTGCGCCGTGGTGGCAAAGCCGCCCGGCACTCGCACCCCGGCTTCGGCAAGCTGGCTGATCATCTCGCCCAGCGACGCGTTTTTGCCGCCAACCGAGTCGACATCCGTCATTCGCAAATGCTCAAACGGCACCACGTAGGCGCCGTCGTGTGCTGCGTTAGTCATAAAAGCCCCTAAAGTGAGAAAAAATTCTGGGCGGTATGTCCGGGCTTTGCAGTGCGACACACAACCTGTTGGATAAGGAATCGACTGGCGCCGAAAAGTCCAGCGGCGCCGCGCTGGTTCGGCGTCTGAGGCAATTGCTTATCCAACAAGTTGCCGCTATTCTACCGTGCGAAGCTGCATTTTGCGATGCAAAAAACCGAACCGCCCCTCGCTTGGCCACCTCCCATATGAGCTCCTCCGACCTGCCTGCCGTGACCGATCGCCCGCCCCGCCCTGTCTTTTTGGTATCGGACGGCACCGGCATCACGGCTGAAACCTTTGCACATTCCATTCTCACGCAGTTCGAAATGCGCTTTCGCCTGATCCGGCTGCCATTTGTGGACTCGGTCGACAAGGCCTATGAGGCGGCCAGCCGAATCAACGAGGTGGAGCGTGTCGAGGGGGTACGCCCAATCGTCTTCACCACGCTGGTCAACAGCAAAGCCAATGCGATCGTCACGCGCACGCGCGGCCTGGTGCTCGATATGTTTCAGAAATTCATCGAACCGCTGGAGCACGAGCTGGAGCTGAAGTCGACGCACGCGATCGGACGCTTTCACCAGAACGCGGATAGCGACGCCTATAAGAACCGTATCGAAGCGATCAATTTTTCGCTGGCTCATGATGACGGCCAGTCCGACAAGAATCTCGAGAGCGCCGACGTCATTCTGGTGGGTGTGTCGCGCAGCGGCAAAACGCCGACCAGCCTCTATCTGGCACTGCAATATGGCGTCAAGGCAGCGAATTATCCGCTGATCCCGGACGACTTCGAGCGCGGGCGCCTGCCGTCGACGCTGACCCACTTCAAACACAAGCTGTTCGGCCTGTCGATCAATCCGACGCGGCTCTCCGAAATCCGCAACGAGCGTCGCCCGGGCAGCAAATATGCGTCGATCGAGAACTGTCGCTATGAAGTGAACGAGGCCGAGGCGATGATGCGGCGCGAAGGTATCAAGTGGCTGTCGTCCACGCACAAGTCGATCGAGGAAATCGCCACGACGATCCTGCAGGAAGTACGCCTGGAGCGCGACGGCTACTGAGCCGGCATGCGGCCGGCCTGTCAGCCTATCAGGGACGGCTGCGCTGGCGAACCGCCTCGAACAGGCACACAGCCGCGCTGGCCGCCACATTGAGCGACTCCATGCCGCCTGGTTGCGGAATTTTGACCGGGTGGGTCACGACGCTCATCCAGGCTTCGGAGACGCCCGCCCCCTCATTACCGAAAACCCATGCGACCGGTTGCGTCAGATCCTGTTGATAGATGGTCTGGTCGGCGTGGGAAGTCGTTGCCAGAATTTGCCCCGATAGTCGCGGGGCCAGCCCTTCGAATGTGCAGTGCTCGACGATATTGAGCAGGAATTGCGCCCCCATGCCGGCCCGCAATACCTTGGCCGACCAGCAAAAGGCGGTCCCCGCGGTGCAGTAGACGTCCGGAATACCGGCCGCGGCCGCGCTGCGCAGAATCGAACCGACGTTACCGGCGTCCTGCACGGCGTCGAGAATCACGCAGTCCGTGGATTGATGCTCCGGTAACCGGCCCGTTGGCACCGTTACCACGAATAGTAGGTCGATGCCGTTGACGACGGTGCTCAGGCCGTGAAACAGCGCCTCGGGCAGGCAGACCAGGCGCTCGCTGTCGACCCGCGCGAGCACGTCCTGCACGCCAGCGTTGTCCAGCGCAGACTCCGACACCACGCAGTGCAGCGGCTGGCCGCAGGCACCCAGATAGGCATCGGCCAGATGGATGCCTTCGAGCAGCGCATTGCCGGCCCGGCGCCGCTGCTGGCTGGAGTGCGCCAACTGCTTCAGGTGCTTGAAAAACGCGTTGTCTTTGGAAGTGATGTGCTTCATGCCGAGCTCTTAAGCGTTGGTCGCCGCCAATACGTCACGCACCGGGGCAAAGGATCGCCGATGATGAGGGGTCGCACCGAATTCACGCAACGCGGCCAGATGCTGCGGCGTCGGATAGCCACTATGGACATCGAAGCCATACTGCGGGTAGCTTGCGTGCAGCGTGCACAGCATCCGATCACGCGATACCTTGGCCAGAATCGACGCGGCGGAAATCGCGGCGACTTTGTCATCGCCCTTGACAATGGCCTCGGCTCGCATCGGCAGGATCGGGCAGCGGTTGCCGTCGATCAGGGCCAATGTCGGCTGCGGCTGCAATCCGCCGACTGCACGCTGCATCGCCAGCATGGTTGCATGCAAAATATTCAGGCGATCGATTTCCTCGACGTCGGCCTGCGCGATATGCCATGCCAAAGCCCGTTCCTGGATTTGCTCGTAAAGCACCTCACGCCGCTTTGCCGTGAGTTTTTTGGAGTCGGCCAAGCCGTCGATCGGCCGAGCCGGATCGAGGATTACCGCAGCGGCGACCACCGGCCCGGCAAGCGGGCCGCGCCCAGCCTCGTCGACACCACACGCGAGATCGTCGGGAGCGTCGAACGCAAGAGCGATTTGCGAAGTATTGTGCCGGCGGCTCATCTTACGCTCGTGGCGGATGGCAGCATCCCGACGATCACGTCGGCCGCGCGCGCGGCGGCATCCCGCTTGAGCGTGACGTGCATTTCGGTAAACAAATCGGCCAGGGCGCGTCGATTACCATCGTCGTTCAGCTGCGAGAGTGTTGCCTCGGCGAGCGCCTCCGGCGTGGCTGCCTCCTGCAGCAGTTCGGGCACGACGAAGCGTCCGGCAAGCACATTCGGCAAGCCGACGTAGGGCAAGTACCCCATTCGCTTCATCAGTTGCGCGGTAAGCCAGGGCACCTTGTAGGAAATGACCATCGGCTTTTTGTATAGCGCCGCTTCCAGGGTTGCCGTGCCGCTTGCCAGCAGCACGGCATCCCCGGCTTCGAGGGCGTCGTGGGAAGCGCCCTCGGTGATTGTCAGGGCGAGATCCGGATAGGCGGCAACCAGCGGCCGCAGCTGCTCGCGCAATGCCTCCGACGCAGCGGGCAAGACGAACCTCAACCCTGGCTGACGCGCCTGCATCAGTGCCATCGCAGCGAGAAAGGCCGGTGCGAGCAACGCAATTTCCGCTCGACGGCTGCCGGGCAACACAGCGACGATCTGCCCTCCCTCAGGAAGTCCGAGACGTCGGCGCGCGGCAGCCGGATCGGGGTGCATTGGAATGACGTCCGCCAACGGATGTCCGACGAAGGTCGCGGCAACGCCTGCGCGATGATAAATTTCCGGCTCGAACGGAAACAGGCACAGCATATGGTCGACGGCGCGTCGAATCTTCTTTATCTTGCCGCCGCGCCATGCCCAAATCGACGGGCTGACGAAATGCGCGACGGGCACGCCGGCCGAGCGTAAGGTTTCCTCGACCGAAAAATTGAAATCGGGCGCATCGATGCCGATAAAAATATCCGGCGGCGTAGCGAGCAGACTGCGTCTCAGATCACGGCGAATTGCCAGGATGTCTCGCAGATTGTGCAGAACTTCGACGTAGCCACGCACGGCCAGCTTGTCGATCGTCCAATTTGCGCGAAAACCAGCCGCGCTCATTTTGGGGCCGCCAATGCCGAAATAGCTGGTATCGGCAGGCAGCCGCGCCGACAAGGACGACAGCAAGGCGCCGCCCAACAGATCGCCAGAGGGCTCTCCGGCGGCCATTGCCAGGCGTAGGCCCCCCGATGGATTGGTCATCGTGCGGCCTGGAGGTCAGCGAATAATGCCGCGTGTGGCCGTATTCAGGAAATCGAGCCAACTGCGCAGGGCGTCGGCCACGGCCCCGGTCTCAGCGGCTGTCAACGCGGAAATCTGCGATTTGGCCTCTTCGAGTGTCAAGCCGCTCTTGTAGACGAGTTTGTACGCGTTGCGCAGCGCGGCGATGGTCTCGGGCGCAAACCCTCGACGCCGCAGGCCTTCGACGTTGATGCCATGCGGCACGGCCTTGTCGCCCGCAGCGATCACGAAAGGCGGGATATCCTGCACGAGCGCGGAAGCACCCCCGAGCATCGCGTGCGCGCCGATGCGCACGAACTGGTGCACCCCTGCCATGCCACCCAGAATGGCCCAGTCACCGACATGCACGTGCCCCGCAATCTGGGCATTGCTCGAGAACACGGTATTGTTGCCGACCTGGCAATCGTGCGCGATATGCACGTAAGCCATGATCCAGTTATCGTCGCCGATACGGGTGACGCCGACATCCTGCGCGGTGCCCGTATGAATCGTAGTGAATTCGCGGATCGTGTTGCGGTCGCCGATCTCCAGGCGAGTGGGCTCACCCCGATATTTCATATCCTGCGGCATGCCGCCGACCGAGGCAAAGTGGCCGATGCGGTTGTCTTTGCCAAGCGTGGTATGTCCTTCGACCACGCTGTGAGAACCGATTTGAGTACCGCTGCCCAGCGTCACATCAGGGCCAATGACCGCATAAGGACCGATCGAGACGTCATCTGCCAGGTTCGCCTTCGGATCGACAATCGCGGTGGAGTGGATATTCGCCATCTTGTTCCGGTACCCGTCAGTTGGCTTCAGGGTTCTTCTTGATCATGCACATGAACTCGGCTTCCGCGGCAACGACGCCGTCGACCATTGCCCGCCCCTTGAACTTCCAGATGCCGCGCAAAAAGCGCTCGAAGTCGACATGGAGCACCATTTGATCGCCCGGCTCAACGGGTCGCTTGAAGCGCGCGCCATCGATGCCGACGAAGTAGTACAGTGAGTCCTCGCCATGCTCGGTATCTTCGGAGAACGTCAGCAAAGCCGCGGTCTGCGCCAAGGCCTCGATGATCAGCACGCCGGGCATGACAGGCCGCTGCGGGTAGTGACCGGTAAAGAATGGCTCGTTGATGGTCACGTTCTTGATCGCCGTAATGCTCTTGTGCGGCTCGAGCTCGATGACGCGATCGACCAACAGCATCGGATAGCGGTGCGGCAGCAGCTTGAGAATCTGGTGAATATCGATTTTGACGGTGTTCTGGTTCATTTGGTGTTCTGCAAATCTTTGACGATGGCCTCGAGTTGTTTGATTCGATCGCGCATCTTGTCGAGATTGTGCACGATGGCGGCATTTTTATTCCACTCGGCGTGGGGGGTCGCTGCGATGGAGCCGCTGTATATGCCCGGCTTGGAGATCGATTTGGTGACGCCGGATTTTGCCGTGATCGTCACTCTATCAGCAATCGTGACGTGCCCTGCGATACCCACCGCCCCGCCGATCATGCAGTAGCGGCCGATCGTCGTGCTGCCGGCGATACCCGCGCAACCCGCGATAACCGTATAAGCGCCCACTCGGACGTTGTGGCCGATCTGTACCTGGTTGTCGATTTTGCAGCCTCGCTCGATCACGGTGTCGGCCATCGCGCCGCGGTCGATGCTGGTGCTCGCGCCAATCTCGACATCGTCCTCGAGCACCGCGCGACCAACCTGAGGGATTTTTACCCACTCGCCGCCCTGGGCGGAGAAATCAGGAGCGAATCCAAATCCGTCGGCGCCGATCACGACACCGGCATGCAGAATGTTACGTGCGCCGATCACGCTGCCATGATAGAGCGTGACATTTGCATAGATCAGCGTGTCGTCGCCGATCACGGTACCGCGCCCGATGAAGCAATTGGCCTGGATGCGCACGCGCTCGCCGATCCGTACGCCATCTTCGATGACTGTGTTCGGTCCGATGCTCGCACTGGCAGCAATTTGGGCCGACGGATCTATGGTTGCGCTGGCATGCACTCCGGGGACCACTGCAGGGGCATTGGAGGCGGCAAGCAATTGCGCGACACGAGCAAAGTAAGCGTAGGGGTTTGCCGCAATAATCCAGTTACGGTCCGAGGGGCGCTCGACTTTTTCGAAATCGCCGCGCGCCAAAATCACCACTCCAGCGCGGGACGATGCCACCTGATTCAGATACAGCGGGTTCGACAGAAATGCCAGTTGACTGGCATCAGCACGATCCAGCGGCGCCAGCCCCGTGACTGTCGTCCCGCCGTCGCCGATGAGTTCACCACCGAATTTCGCGACCAGATCCGCCAGCGAGAACGACGTCATCTCAGCAATCTCACTTGCTCGGCGCGCTCGCGGCGTTCGGCGACAGTGTGCCGCCATTCATTACGCGCAGTACCTGGTCGGTGATATCGATCCGAGGACTGACATAAACGGCTTCTTGCACGATAAGATCGTATTTGTCCTTCTCGGCTATCTGCTTGATGACACGGTTCGCCTGATCGAGAATCGACGCCAGCTCCTCATTGCGGCGCTGATTCAGGTCGTCGCGGAATTCTCGCTGCTTGGTCAGGAACTCGTTATTCAGATCATTCAGCTCGCGCTGACGATTGGCGCGATCGATCGGCGACAGCGTCGGGCCATCCTTGTCCAACTTCTCGGACATGGTCTTAAGGCGTTGCGCCATCAGTTGAAGATCGTGATCCCGCTTCGAAAACTCTTTTTCGAGTTTGGCTTGCGCTACCCTGGCCGGCAAAGAGTCTCGCAGGATGCGGTCGGAGTTCACTGCGGCGATGCGAGCTTCCTGCGCAAACGCGGGAAGCATGGTGCACGCGAGCAGCACCGCTGCCAATCCGGTAGTCCAATGCTTGCGTATTCTGTTCAATCTCATACCCCTTCAAGAGCGACGCGTCCAGACGCGTCGCCTATCGCATTTAGAACGATGTCCCAACCTGGAACTGGAATTTCTGATACTGATCCCCGGCTTTGCGAACCAGCGGGAAACCCATGCTGATTTTCAGCGGGCCGATCGGCGAGATCCACGACAAACCGAAGCCGTAAGAGTAACGCAACTCATTGAGCTTGTAGGGCTGCCCTTCATCGAACACGTTACCGCCGTCCAGGAAGGTGAACACACGGAGCGTGCGGTCATAGCCGGTGCCGGGCAACGGGAAACTCATTTCGATATTGCCGATCAACTCGGACGCGCCGCCCAGCGGGTCCCCGTTGGTGTCGTGCGGGCCGAGCGAGCTCGGTGAATAGCCGCGCACCGACCCGATACCGCCAGCATAGTAATTCTTGAAAATCGGGAACGGTTCGCCGCCGAAACCGTGCCCATACCCGATTTCGCCATTCATCGACAGCGTGTAGCCGCGGGCGATCGGATAGTAGAACTGATGCTGGTAGAACGCACGGAAATACTTGGTCGTGCCGATGGGCGTGCCGACCTCGATGTTGGCCTGCTGATAATGACCTTCAGTCGGCACCAGCGCGCTGTCGCGGGTATCGCGAGACCATCCGATGGTGAACGGATAGTTGTTGCTGACGTAGCCAAATTGATTCGCGTAGTCGATATAGCGTTGCGGCGTGGTTCCGTCGCTGGTCAAATGGAGCTTGGTCTGCTCGATGCCCAGGCCGAAATAGACAGTGTCATTCTCCGAGAACGGAATACCGAATTTGAGACTGCCGCCAGTGGTATTGATCCGGAAATTACTATTGCTCGTCAGCAACAGCGGCTGGTACGTACGATAGTAAAGATCGGTGATACGGCTGATGCCGTCGACCGTGAAATAGGGATCGACCTGGGTGACTGTCAAAGTCCGATAAGTCTTGCCGGTGTTCACATTCATCGACAAGCTCGTGCCTGAGCCGAACACGTTGTCCTGACTGATACCCGCCGTCAGCACGACCTTGTCGGTCGACGAGAAACCCGCCCCGACGTTGATGGTGCCGGTCGGCTTTTCCTTGACCCTGACCGTGATATTGACCTGGTCGGGCGAGCCGGCCACAGGTTGCGTGGTCACATCGACATCGGTGAAGTAACCGAGGCGATTGATGCGGTCTTTCGACAGCTTGAGTTTCGCTGCGTCAAACCACGAACTTTCGAGCTGACGCATCTCACGTCGGATCACGACGTCGCGCGTACGTGAGTTGCCGACAATGTTGATCTTGTTGACGTAGAAGCGACGCCCCGGCTCGACCACCAGCGTGAGTGCGACGGTGTGCTTTTTGCGGTCGACTTGAGGCTGAGCGCTGACGTTGGCAAACGCAAAACCATAGTTGCCAAGCATGTTCGTGATGGCTTTGGTCGTACCTTGCAGTTTGGCCGCCGAGAATGTGTCGCCCGCCTTCAGTTGCACCAGTTTTTCGATCGCGTCCCGCTTGCCCAGCATGTCGCCGACCAGCTTGACGCCGGACACCTTGTACGGCTCGCCTTCGTGCAGATTGAGCGTGAGATACATCGATTGCTTGTCCGGTGTGATCGACACATCGGTGGAATCGATATTGAATTCCAGATAACCGCGATTCAGGTAAAAGGAGCGGAGCTTTTCCAGGTCGCCGGTCAGCTTTTCCTTCGAATACAGATCGTTCTTCGAATACCAGGAGAACCAGTTGGGTGTTCCCAGTTCCATCTCAGCGCGCAGGTCGGACGCGGAGAACGCCTTGTTACCCACGAAATTGATCTGGCGGATCTCGGCTTTCGGCCCTTCGGTCACGGAAAACTGAATACCCACGCGGTTACTGTCCATCGGCGTGACAGTCGTCTTGACGTCCGCCGCGTAAAAGCCGCGGGTCAGGTATTGCCGCTTGAGCTCCTGTTGCGCCTTGTCGAGCAAATTGCGATTGAAACTTTGGCCGACCGCCAATCCAATCGCCGACAACGCCTTGGTCAGCACGTCCTTATCGAATTCCTTGATACCCAGAAAATCGACGGATGCGATCGCCGGGCGCTCGTCCACGTGAATCACCAGTATGTCGCCGGGCGCTTCCTCGACGGTTACGTCACTGAACAACCCTGTCGCGTAGAGCGCCCGAATTGCTTCAGTGCCTTTCTCGTCGTTGAACAACTCGCCGGTCTTGACCGGCAAATAGGCAAACACGGTGCCCGGTTCGATACGCCGCAAACCTTCAACCCGGATGTCCTTCACGACGAAGGGTGTCACCGCATGAGCGACCAGTCCGTAAGCAGTCAACACTGCCGTCACCAGGGTTTTCGGAAGAAGGTGATATTTTTTGGACAACTTGCTTCCCCAAGAAACTATTTAACCGTAATATCGGATTTCCCGCCGCTGGCGGACATGTGACGCCATCAAAAATGCAGCAATTTTGACAGGTCGTTAGATAGGGCAACGGCGGATAGCAGCACAATGCAAATCAAACCGATCCGCTGCAACACGCCCTGCCACTGCTCGGGAACTGCTCGACCAGTGATTGCTTCGACCGCATAATATAACAGATAGCCCCCGTCCAAAACCGGAATCGGCAACAGATTCAACACGCCGAGACTGATGCTGACCAGCGCCAAAAAAGCAATGAAATAGCTGAGTCCCAGGCGCGCCGATTGGCCGGCGTAATCGGCGATGGTGACCGGCCCGCTGAGATTCTTCAAAGACGCTTGCCCGACGATCATCTTGCCCAGCATTTGAAACGAGAATCGAGTCACGTCCCAGGTGTGTTGCGCGCCGCGTTCAATGGCTTGCAGCGGACCGTAGCGCACTTCGACGGTATGCATCCGATTGACCAGAACAACGCCAATCTTTCCTTCCAGGTTCCCTTTGCTGTCGTGTTGCGCGCGAGGCGTCACGGTCAGGATTTGCGTTTTCCCATTGCGCAGCACGGTCAACTGAATGGCGCGCCCGGCGTCGGCATGCACGGCTGACACCAGCGCCGCCGCAGAGTACAGTGGCAGCCCGTCGATTTCGGTCACGCGATCGCCGGCCAGCAAGCCGCCCTGGGCACCGGCGTCATTCGGAATGACAGCACTGACGAAAATTTGCCCGGCAGGTTGCAGGCCGAGCTGTCGCATGAAGTCGTCATCAGCGCCAATGCGGCTTCCAGCCAGATTGAGTCGGTAATCGCGTCTCGCCTGCTGGCCGGCGGCGACCAAGGTGATGGAACCGTCAGCGATGATCGGGTCGAGCAGCCGCCAGCGCAGATCATCCCAGGACCGCACCGGCGTGATGCTACCGTCTCGATTGCGGATTCCCACCACGGTCTCGCCGCCGCCAAGCCCGGCAGATGCCGCGATCGTTCCGGCAGGCGGCGGCGCAAGCTTGGCGGCCGGTTCGAGTACGCCGGCCAGATTCAGGCTCGTGTACAGAAGAATGGCCAATAGGAAATTAGCGACCGGTCCGGCCAGAACGATCAGGAAACGCTTGCCGACGGATTGCCGGTTGAAGGCGCGGTGCGCCTCGTTGGCTGGCACCTGCTGAGTCTCGTCGCGCTCATCGAGCATGCGCACGTAGCCGCCAAGCGGCAATGCGCAAACGGCGAATTCCGTCTGGTCAGGCCCATGCCGCCAACTGAACAGCCGTTTGCCAAAGCCCACACTGAATCGCAGCACCTTGACACCGCACCGCCGCGCCACCCAGTAATGACCGAACTCGTGAATGACCACGAGCACGCCAATGGCAACGGCAAACGCCAGAATCGTGGTGATGAAATCGATCATCTGGGCGTCCGATCACCCCAGGCGCGCGAGCACTTCGCGCGACAGCACGCGAGCGCGCCGGTCCGCTTCGAGCACGTCGTCGAGCGAAGTGGCCTGGCTCGACGGCATCTGCTTTAGCACGTCCTCGACCAGCGCGGCGATCGCGGTGAAGCCGATTCGACGGTCGAGAAACGCAGCAACGGCGACTTCATTGGACGCATTCAGAATGGCGCTCGCGGTGCCGCCCAATTCGAGCGCCTCGAACGCCAGGCGCAGGCAAGGAAAGCGCTGCAAATTCGGACGCTCGAAAGTCAGGCGCGCGACCTCGGCGAGGTCCAGCGGCTTGACGCCCGATTGGATACGCTGCGGATGAGCGAGCGCGTGCGCGATCGGCGTGCGCATGTCGGGATTGCCCAACTGCGCGAGCATCGAGCCATCCGCGTACGAGACCATCGAATGAATCACACTTTGGGGATGAATCAGCACCTCGATGCGCGATGCCGGCATGCCGAACAGCCAGTGAGCCTCGATGACTTCCAGCCCCTTGTTCATCATGGTCGCGGAATCGACGGAAATCTTGCGGCCCATTACCCAATTCGGGTGAGCGCAGGCTTCATCGGGCGTGACATCTGCGAGCGTTGCCAGGTCGCGCTCGCGAAACGGCCCCCCAGATGCAGTCAATACCAGTCGCTCGACGCCCGCGCCTGATCGGGACGACGCGCCGGCGGCCAACGGCAAACACTGAAAGATCGCATTGTGCTCGCTGTCCAGCGGCAGCAATTCGGCGCCGCCATCCGCGACAGCCTGCATGAAAAGCGCCCCCGACATGACCAGCGCTTCCTTGTTGGCCAGCAGGATACGTTTGCCGGTTCGCGCTGCGGCCAACGTCGGCGGCAGCCCGGCCGCACCGACAATCGCGGCGACCACGGTATCCGCCTCCGGCGCCGCGGCAGCCGCGCACAACGCCTGCGGCCCATGCGCGACCTCGGTCGCAACACCCTTGGCGCGCAGCCGTCGCTCGAGCTCCGCCGCCTTGTCGGCATCGCCGATGACCGCCAGGGCCGGGCGCAACGCACAACATTGCTCGAAGAGCTTGTCGAGATTATGGTGAGCCGTCAGCGCGTGCACGCTGAAACGGTCGGGATGACGCCCCACCACGTCGATCGTGCTTTCGCCGATCGATCCGGTGGAGCCAAGTATGACGAGGCGTTGTGCCATATTAGACCAATAGCATGACAAGCGGCAGGACTGGCAGAAGAGCATCGATGCGATCCAATACCCCTCCGTGCCCGGGCAACAATCCACTGGAATCTTTCCTGCCCGCCTGGCGCTTGAGTTGCGACTCGAAAAGATCTCCCACGATGCTGTATATCACCAGCATCGTCAAGCATACAGCGCCAATCGCGACACCGAATCGATCCACCAGCACCGAAACCAGCGTCGGTGCGCCATGGCCATTGGCCAGCATTACGACCGCCGCGACCAGCAAGACCAGTAACCAGCCCCCGGCCGCACCCTCCCAGGTCTTTCCCGGACTGATGCTCGGCGCCAGCTTATGCCGGCCAAATGCCTTGCCCGCGAAATAGGCGCCGGAATCGGCCAGCCAAACGACGACCATGACAGACAGAAGGAATATCACGCCATGCAGGCGCGCCAGCCAAATCGCTTGCCACGCGGCGATCAGGACCACCCACCCGGCCAACAAAAGAAAAACACGCCACGCGCCGGAATTTTGCGGTTTGCGCCACAGCGTGTAGGGACCGATCAGCAGCCAGAAAAGCACTGCGGGGCGCAACCACGCCGACCACGGAATCATTCCGGCATAACTGACCGCCACGCCGGCCAGGGCGACCAACGCGTATGGCACGCTTCCTGCCAACGGCAACCCGAGCAAGCGCGCCCATTCCCAGGCGCCCAGAACCACCGCTACCGCGACCACCAGCCCAAATTGTCCTGGCGTGCCAAGAAACAGGGCCGGAAGCACTATTGCCAGGAGAATCAGCGCGGTCAAGACGCGTGTCTTCAGCATTTATCGAGTTTTTCCGGAATTTTTCTTGGTTTGCGCGCTGGTCCGCCCGAAGCGGCGTTCGCGCAACTGGTACGAAGCAATCGCCTCATCGAGCGCGGCCGCGTCGAAATCCGGCCAATATGTGTCGGTAAAATACAGTTCGGTGTAGGCGAGCTGCCACAACAGAAAGTTGCTGATGCGTTGTTCGCCGCCCGTGCGAACAAATAGGTCCGGCTCGGGCGCATAGGCCATGCTCAGATGCCGCGCCAGCATCTCTTCATTCGGCTCGCCTTCGATCAACAGGCCTTGGGTGCCTGCCTCGAGCGCCATGCGCCGCGCCGCCTGCAGGATATCCCAGCGCCCCCCGTAGTTTGCCGCGATCGTCAGCGTCAGCCGCGTATTGCCCGCGGTCCTGGCTTCGGCTTCCTGCACAAGCTCTCGTATGCGGGGATCGAACGCTTCGAGCGCTCCTATCACTCGCAAGCGAATGCCGTTGCCGTCGAGCTTGTCGATCTCGCGCTCCAACGCGCTGATGAAAAGCTTCATCAGGAAGGAGACTTCTTCACCAGGACGACGCCAATTCTCGGAACTGAAAGCGAACAACGTCAGGTACTCGACGCCGCGTCGCATGCACGCCTCGACCGTGCTTCGCACGGCTTCCACGCCACGCGCATGTCCGGCCACACGAGGCAATTTACGCCGCGTCGCCCAGCGACCATTGCCATCCATCACAATGGCGATATGACGCGGCACCGCGAGAGTCTCCGGCACCGCCAGCGTCGAACTCGAATAAGCCATCAGGATGTCAGTCACCCTCCATGCAGCAGCGGTCTCAGACCGTCAGGATTTCGCTTTCTTTCTGTTGGCCAAGCTTGTCGATTTCAGCCACGAACTTGTCGGTAAGCTTCTGAACATCGTCCTGCGCACGACGCTCATCGTCTTCAGAAATTTCCTTGTCCTTGAGCAATTTCTTGAGCTGCTCGTTGGCTTCCCGACGCAGATTGCGCACCGCAACCTTGGCGCCTTCGGCTTCGCTTTTGACCACCTTGGTCATCTCGCGACGACGCTCCTCGGTCAGCGCAGGCATCGGAACTCGAATCAGATCCCCCTGCGTTGCGGGATTGAGCCCCAGATCCGACTCGCGGATGGCCTTTTCGACCGCGGCGACCATTTTCTTCTCCCATGGCTGCACGCCGATCGTGCGGCCATCGACGAGCGTGACATTGGCCACTTGTGAAATCGGTACCATCGAGCCGTAATAGTCCACCTGCACGTGGTCCAGCAACCCGGTGTGCGCCCGACCGGTACGCACCTTGGCCAGATCAGCCTTGAACGCCTCAATGGACTTCTGCATTTTTTGCTGGACATTCTGCTTTATGTCAGCAACGGTCATGAAAACCTCCGAGCCAGGGAATAGAAAAAAGAAGAATTTGCGCGAGCGCAAATTCTCGATCATATTGGAATATCAAACGTGTACGAGCGTTCCTTCGTTTTCGCCCAAAACGACATGCTTGAGCGCGCCGGGCTTGACGATGGAGAAAACGCGTATCGGCAATTTCTGATCACGGCACAGCGCAAATGCCGTGGCATCCATGACTTGCAGATTTTTTGAAATTGCCTCATCGAAACTGATTGTCGAGTACTTCACCGCGTCGGCCACTTTCTTCGGATCGGCCGAGTATACTCCGTCGACCTTGGTCGCCTTGAGCACGACCTCAGCGCCGATTTCAGAACCACGCAACGCCGCCGCGGTATCGGTGGTGAAGAACGGATTGCCCGTGCCGGCGGCGAAGATCACCACCTTGCCCTCCTCGAGCTGGCGAATGGCGCGCGGGCGAATGTAGGGCTCGACCACCTGATCCATGCGCAGCGCCGATTGGACGCGGCCTTCGATCCCCGCATGACGCATGGCGTCCTGCAGCGCCAGGGCGTTCATCATGGTCGCCAGCATCCCCATATAGTCGGCCGTCGCTCGGTCCATGCCGGCCGCACCACCCGCGACGCCGCGGAAGATGTTGCCGCCGCCGATCACGATCGCCATCTGAACACCCAGACGAACCACGTCGGCGATATCAGCGACCATGCGCTCGATCGTGGCCCGATTGATGCCGAAAGCATCATCCCCCATCAGGGCCTCACCGGAAAGCTTGAGAAGTACGCGCTTATAAGCAGTAGGCATAAGGATCCTTGCAGGGTCTAGGTGGGCACAGTGATCGAGTCTGAAACAACGTTTTTCGGAGGCGGCCCGCGCCGCCTCCGGCATGCATCACGCCTGCTTGGCGGCAGCCACTTGAGCGGCGACTTCTGCCGCGAAGTCGTCCTGCTTCTTCTCGATGCCCTCGCCCACGACGTACAGCGTGAACCCCTTCACTGCGGTATTGGCGGCCTTGAGCATCTGTTCGACGGTCTGTTTGTCATTCTTGACGAACGTTTGGTTCAGCAGCGACACTTCCTTGAGGAATTTTTGTACGCTGCCGTCGACCATCTTGGCGACGATTTCAGCCGGCTTGCCCGATTCGGCGGCCTTTTGCTCGGCGATGCTGCGCTCCTTGGCGATCAGTTCGGCCGGCACTTGCTCGGACGACAGCGAAACCGGCTTCATCGCGGCGATGTGCATCGCCACATCCTTGCCGACTTGCTCATCGGCGCCGTCGTATTCGACCATCACGCCAATGCGGGTGCCGTGCAGGTAGGAAGTCAGCTTGACCGGGCTCTCATAGCGCACGAAGCGGCGAATCGCGACGTTTTCACCGATCTTGCCGATCAAATCCTTGCGCACCTGTTCGACCGTCGAGCCTTGCAACGGCAGGGCCGACAACGCCGCCAGATCGGCCGGATTCTGCTTGACCACCAGTTCAGCCACGGTCTTGCCGAACGCCAGGAAATCGTCGTTCTTGGCGACGAAGTCGGTTTCGCAGTTCAACTCGACCAAAGCGCCCAGACTGCCTGCGCCCTGGCTTTCGATGCATGCGGCCACGATACCCTCGGCCGTCACCCGGCTGGCAGCCTTGCTGGCCTTGTTGCCCAATTTAACGCGCAGAATCTCTTCGGCCTTGTCCATGTCGCCGTCGGCTTCCGTGAGCGCCTTCTTGCATTCCATCATCGGCGCGTCGGTCTTGCCACGCAGTTCGGCCACCATGCTTGCAGTAATTGCCGCCATATGTCACTCCTGAAAATCAAAATCTGTCGAACACGCCCTACCCGTCTCGGGCGGCTGCCTGGCCGCTGCGCCACGGTTCAGCCTCGGCTGCTCAAACGCTTACTTCAAAAAAAAGGGGCTCAACCGCGGCCCCTTTGTGGTTTGCCTGCGCGAGAAATTACGCCTCGTCGCTAACTTCGACAAATTCGTCGCTGCCGTCGCCGCGCACCGCTTCCACGACCTCGTTGACCGCGTTGGCGCGCCCTTCGAGAATCGCGTCGGCCACGCCGCGCGCGTACAGCGCTACCGCCTTGCTCGAGTCATCGTTACCCGGAATGATGTAATCGACACCTTCGGGCGAGTGGTTGGTATCGACCACCGCGATCACCGGCACGCCCAGCTTGACGGCTTCGGTGATGGCAATCTTGTGGTAGCCCACGTCGATCACGAAAATCGCGTCGGGAATACCACCCATGTCCTTGACGCCGCCAATCGATTTCTCCAGCTTGGCCATCTCGCGCTGGAACATGAGGCTTTCCTTCTTGCTCATGCGCTCCGTTTCGCCCGCAGCGAGCGCGGCTTCCATGTCCTTGAGCTTTTTGATGGAAGATTTCAGG